>NZ_JBJZOK010000032.1:0-94505 GCF_047200615.1 Nocardia sichangensis | reverse complement strand
GTGCCGCCCGAGTCGTGTGTGGTGAACTGGGCGCTTCCGCGCAGGTCAGGAAAACGGTACGGCTAGAACAGTCCAGAACAGTCTGGCACCGGCTACAGTCGTTGGCCACACCTGCGCGATGGGGAGCAGCGATGGAACAACGAGATGGCCGGTGGGTCGACACCATCGAAGTCACGGCCGACACCCCGGCGGTTCTGAAGAAAAGGGTCGCCGCGGTCAACCGGTTGCTTCGGCAGTTGGAGAAGGAGAGGGAGAAGCCGCCGCGCGCTCAGGGTGAGGGGGCGCTCTACAAACGCGGTGACGGGATGTGGGTCGGGCGTGTCGAGCTGCCCCCGGGCCCGGACGGGAAGCGTCGGCGTTCCAAGCCGGTGTACTCCAAGGACCGTGCGACGGTGGTCGATAAGCTGGAGAAGCTGAAAGGCGTCCTGGCGAAGGGTCTCGATCAGCTCGACAGGCAACTGACCCTGGAGACATGGTTGGAGCGGTGGCTCGAGGAGATCGCGCGACCGAAGATGCGACCCCACGCGTGGAAGTCCTACCGGTCCGCGGTCAACACCCGCATCGTTCCGGCGATCGGCCCCAAGCGGCTCGCCGATCTACGGGCCGAGCACATCCGCTACATGCACAAGTGGATCCTCGCATCCACTTACGAGCGCGGCGGGAAGAAGATTCCCTACACCACGAGGTCAGTGGAGGAGGCGCACAACGTGCTCTCGGCCGCGCTCACCGACGCACTCACCGAGGGCCTGGTGCACCGCAACTGGTGCGAAGCCGTCGCCAAGCCGACGGTGCTGTCGGAGTCGCACGGCGCACTGACCTCCGAGCAGGCCCGGTCGGTCCTCATCGCCGCCATGAAGGACGGCGACGCGCTCGTCACCCGCTGGGCGGCCGGGCTGATGCTCGGCGGCCGGCAAGGCGAGTTGCTGGGGTTGCAGTGGGATCGGGTGAATCTGGATGAGGGCACGCTGGATTTGGCGTGGCAGCTGGAATGGTTGCCGCTGCACAAGGGCGCCAAGCCCGATGACCCGAAACGGTTCGCCGTGCCCGCGGGTTTCGAGTACATCCCGTTGTGGCGGGGTGCTGCTCTGACCCGGCCGAAGACCACGTTGTCTCAGCGGATGATTCCGCTGCCGGAGCCGTTGGCGGCGATCCTCGAGGTGTACCGCAAGTCTTGGACACCGAACCCGTGGAATCTGGTGTGGGTGTCGGCACGGGAGACGCCGATCTCGGATGCAGCGGACCGGCGGGGTTGGGCGGCGGCGCAGAAGCGCGCGAAGATCAGCGATCCGGTTGACGTGCACGGGATGCGTGGGACGACGGCGACGCTGTTGATGGAGGCCGGTGTGCCGGACTCCGTGGTGCAGGCGATCCTCGGTCATGCGTCGGTGCTGGTGACGCGGAAGTATCAGCGTGTCGATCTGACGATGGCGCGAAAGGCGTTGGGCAAACTCGATGTGCTTCTCGAGCTGTCCTGAATCACGCCGACGGTCTCGGTCGTCGACGGCCGAGACCGTACAGACCCGCAAGGGTCAGGGATACGGTCAGGGCCGTGCTCCATGCCTTCACGATGGGGACGGCGTGGTCTCGGAGGATGTCGGGGGCCGCGATCAGCAGGGTGATGGTGGTGATCGCGTAGGCGACTCCGACTGCACCGACCGCAGCGAGGGCCAGGAAAGGGCCACGGCGGATGCCCCGCAGTCCGGGCATGGCGATAACGACGCCAGCGATGACGAGCGCGCAGGTGGCTCCGAGTGTCACGGCGTAGAGGACGTTGTAGGCGACGGTCGGTGCGTCGCGCAGCTCCCATTCGTCCAACACGGGGATATCGGCCGCATGGCCCAATCTGGATGTCGCGATCATCGCGACGGCGATAGCTGCGATGAACGCTGCCCAACGTCCTCGAGCGCGATCGTCGTACAGGCGCAGGGCGATCAGGCCGATCAGGAAATTTCGCGCTACGAGGATGAGGACGTGGATCAGGTCGCTCATGTTCTCCCCCAGCGTCGGCGCGAGCGAGGCGTCTACTTGCTGGTCGAACAGGGGGCAGGTCGTGAAGACCCCGGCGACGGACAGGAACAGTACGAGAGTCATTGCCCGGCTGTCTTTGTCGGACCAGATGCGGACCCGTGCGAAAGCTACGACCAACATCAGGAAGACGACGACGAGCACACCGAGAGCGTAACGCGCAAATCGGACAGTAGCGGGAGATTCGCCAAATGTTGCACTATTACTTGCGATAGCCGATCGCGGCGTCGAGCTTCATCGCGGCCCGCTCGGCGAAGGTGGGGCACTCGCCGCGCTGCACCCTTCCCTTTGCGGACTTGAAGATTGCGTCACCGGTGGTTTCGAGTGCCTCCGCTATGGCGTCCAGCTGCTCGACGGACATGGCGCGCTCGTCGTATTCGAGCCTTTGATAGACGTTGGACGACAGTCCAGCTCGGCGCGCGGTTTCCTTCTGGGACAGCCCGAGTTCCTCGCGGCGTTCGGTCAGCTCGCGAGACAGCGCCCAGTTCAGCTCTCCCCGTCGTGCTGGTCGTGCCACGGTCCCAACCTTACGGGCAAAAGAGACCTTGCGGTACCCCCATGTGGGGGCTATGTTGCTATGTCAAGCAAGCGTACTTTTTGCGGGACACAACAGGAACATATTCAAAAATTCGCGTTCGACTGGCCCAACTGTCGGGGGAGGACCTGCCTACGCGCACAACGTTTCCAGAGGTGGAATGTGTGCAAATCATCCGGCGTGTTGCTCGAAAGGCTGACCCACTGGCCGCCGCGGCCCGAAAGTGCTCCAGCTCGGCTACCCCACCGCACCGGCGGCAGCCAGATCCAGCGGCGGGGTGACCGGTCATGAATGGTTACGACCAGTCAGCCCGCGCCGCCGAACTCTTCCAGCTCTATCGCGTTGTCACGGCAATCGACAGGCAACATCCAGAGTTGGTGTCGGTTCCCGAGTTCATTGAAACAGCTACGCGTCTTCACATGTCGGCCAGCGAGTTACTCGCGCATTGCCGCCTGGGCCGCGTCGATGAAGGCTCCCGGGCTTACGCCCAATGCTTCCGCGAGCGCGAATAGCTGACTGAATTTCATCTCTCGCTCGCCGTTCTCCAGGCGCCGGATCGTGTTGACCGCTAGGCCGGCTTTCTTTGCCAAGTCGGCTTGCAATAGCCCCCTCCTGACGCGCTCGGCTTTCAAGTGCCGCGCGACGGCGTAGTTGGCAGCCTCAACGGAGGTTCGCTCCGTTTGGCCCTCTGTGTCACCCATGCGGGACAGTCTTACCCCCAGTCGGGGTGGAATCAAGGTGGCGGACCCCACCATGGGGAGCCAAGATCACAGAGCGATCACGGAGCGATCAAACCCCTTCATGGGGTTGCCAACGCCCCAATTGGGGTTCTAGGCTCTCCGCATGGAGATTTCAGCATCGGTCCAGCACTACCGGGCCACTCTCCGGCGCTGCCGACGCGACCGTGAATGGTCACAAGTTGAGCTGGCCAAACGCGCCGGAATGAACGTCAACACCATCAGGCGCTTCGAAAGCGGCGAACGTGAGCCGCGCGTCGGGCAAATGGTGGCGCTCGCCGAAGTGCTCGAGGTGCCCGCGCACGAGTTCCTCCCCGACACCACGAAGGGGAGCAAATCGTGAAGACACGATCCGGAGCGCAGGTCACGGCTGGTCCGGTCCAGATCAGCTACAACGTGCGCCAGGCGGCGGAGGCCACAGGCATCGCCGAGTACACGCTGCGGAAGTTGGTGCGGGAGTGCAAGATTGCCGCCCGCTATCACGGAGCAAGCATCCTGATCGACGCGAAATCCCTTGAGCGCTACTACCAGTCGCTGCCGTCGGAACGGCAGGTCGAGCGGGAGTGCGCCGCGAATACATGATCTGCCGGTTCGTGCGCGAAGGGAAGCTCGCCGCCCGCAAGTGCGGCCGGAAGCTCCTGATCGATGCCGAATCCGCACGCCTCTGGTACGCATCCCTGCCCTCCGCATAACCCCACGAGAAGAAGGAAAGTCCCCGATGACCACCACTGAACCCACTATCGCTGAACCGGTGTCACGCCCGTACGACGACGACAGTATCGAGACCATCACCGAGCGTGTCGCCATCCTGTCGGCCCTGATCGCCGACGCGGGGGTATTGCGTGCGATGCACCGCGCGGCGCTGGAACGGCGACTCGGCCGCGGTAACAAGTGCACCGTGTTCGGCGAGGACGGGCAATCCACTCTCGGGTCGGCGAGTATGTCCAACCCGCTGAAAGACGAGGCGTACGTCACCGACCGCGCCGAATTCGAGAAGCACTGCCGCGCTGTCTATCCGGACAAGGTCGAGGACTGGTGGGAATTCATCGACCCGGAAGCCGCCGCGCAGATCGTCCGGGAGCGCGCCCCCCACCTGGTGCTGCTGCATCAAGGGGTGAGCAAGGAAGCCGAGGAAGCCGCGCTCGCGGCTGCTGTGACCACTGAGGTGCCCGGTACCGCCCGTAAGAAGAAGGACCCCCAGCTCACCGTCTCCACCACCACGCATACCCGCGCTGCGGTGAAAGCGCTGCTGGACTCGATGCCCGCACTGCGTGGCCTGGAAATCCCGGCGAAGAAGAAGTGACCGAACCAGTCGAGACCACCGAGCCGGAGGCCTTGGCCCCGCCGCAGATCCCGGTACACGAGGCGTTCGCGGCACTCCAGCGTGACGTGCAGGAGGTCGCGAAGACCTCACGCAACGAGGACGACGGATTCAATTTCCGGGGCATCGACGCCGTGATGAACGCCGTGGGTCCGGCTCAGCGCAAGCACGGGGTGTTCTTCACACCGAGGGTCCTGAGCTGGAAGACCGAGCGGTACCGCACCACCGACAACGTCGGAATGAAATGCGCAGAGGTCGAGGTCGAGTACACGGTGCGAGGTCCCGCCGGGGACAGCTTCACCGGGACCGCTGTCGGTGAAGCCGCCGATCGTGGCGACAAGGCCCTAGCCTCCGCGCAGAGTGTGGCGTTCCGGATCTTCCTGACGACCGGGATGACGATCCCCACCGAACAGCCGGACCCGGATGGGTCCAGCCACAAGCGGGCGGCGCACAGTGCCGAGGCTGCCGCCGCGATGGACGCCATGACCCAACTGTTCCGCGAGCACGCGGGCGGGGACAAAGAAGTGCTGGCGCAGATGCACGCCGAGGCCGTGAAGGAATTCGCTGAACGCCACGGCGGCATTGACATCCGGAATTGCTTGGACCCCAAACCGATCGAGGCATTGACCGAGGAGTACCGGGCGAAGCTGACCGCCCCGGCTTCCTGACTGATTCCCCTGTGGTTGGTGCGGGCACCGGAAGCACCCGGTGCCCGCCTTCCAACCAGTAGTACGAGACGAAAGCGAGGCTACTCGAGATGGACCACATAAGCCAAGCCGCGTCGGTCACAACGAAGGATGTCGATTCGCCCGTGTACGTGGCGCTTTCGGCCGCCGAGCGGGAGGCCGTCGATACCAGCCCTTTCGGGGCGCACATGGCGCTCAACCTCACGGCGCTCACCACACGCCGACTCTCCCACCATGCCCGCAATCTTTACTGGGAGCTGGGCATTCACGGGCAGCCGATGACCCATGAACAACTGCTGGCAGCGGTGCCGATGTCCCACAACAAACTTCGGCGCGCGCTCGCGCAACTCGATGCCCAGGGCTTGGTGAACTTGAACTCTGTTGCTCCAGAGGGTGGGCAGTGACCAAACCATCTCTAGCCCGGACGGTCACAGACCGCATCTGGAACATGGTGTGCGTCCGCGCTGCGCACATCAGGTTCACCCAGCCTCCGTACTGGCTCCTGGACAAAGGGCTCTCGCGCAGGGCTCGGGACGTGTGGGAAGCGATCGCCCGCTACATCGGGTTCAAGTCCCGCAAGGGACATCCTTTCCGCGCCACCATCGCCGAGGTAATGCATGTGTCCCTTTCGACGGTGGATCGCGGCCTTCGGGAACTGAAAGACGCGGGCGCCATCCTTGTGCGGGCGCGCGGCAAGAGGGGCGGCGGCCGTTCCAGTAACGAATACTGCCTGCTATGGGAGCCCCTGGAAGATCTCCTGGCAGACGAAGATTTGTCCGGCAAACTTGTCACTTCTGACAACATCGATCTTGTCAGCGGTGACGAGTTTGATTCGACCGGTCCGGCCACCGACACTGCTACCGGTGGTGAGCTGGACAGATCGGAGGCCAGCGGAAACCCCGAAACCAAACTTGTCAGCGGTGACGAGTTTGCCGGGTCTGTTTTCCAGAGCTTTCAAGAGGAAGGGGGAACTAGACGCGCGGCGAAACATGCTGCGGACGTATCGGTTTCGCCGGACTCACCTCCCCCCTCCGCATGCCCTAAGCACCCCGAAGGAACACCCGATCCCTGCGGCCCCTGCAAATGGCACCGACTCCGGCACGAGGCATGGAAGGCCGAGCGCGACGCCGAGCAGGCGCGGGCGGCCGACCGCGCCAGACTCGAAGCCCATCACCGCCGTATCGCCCTAGCCGCAGAAGAGGCCGCCCGCGAGCGGCAGCAGCGAGCAGCCGATATAGCGGCGTGCCAACTCTGCGACCGGCACGGGCAGCGTGAGGGCCGCAACTGCAACCACCGCGACCCCGAAGCCCGCCGCGCCGCCGTCGCCGCGTCCCGCACGTTCTTCCGGAACAAGCAACCCCGGTTCGGTCGCAGCGCTTCTCAACGAAGGAGAGCGTCGTGATCAGCCGGGAGCAGGTCGCCGAAATCCTCACCACCGTCGCGCATTATGACAATCGCCCGTTCACGAACCAGACGGTCGACACGTGGTACGAGCAGGCCCGCCGCGCCCGCTGGCACGTGGCCGACGCATTGGATGCCGTGCACGCGCACTTCCGGGAGCACCGCCGCCAGATCTATCCCCTCGACATCACCGAGCGCATCCGTGCCGCCCGCGACATCCCACGACTGCCCGGCCAGCCCAGCAGGAAACCTGCGCTGAGCCCACACGCGGACCCGGACTGCGCGATGTGCGACGAGTACGGGTGGGTGCTCGACAGCGAAGACCGCTACGGGTGGGTGATCCGCTGCCGCCACGACCCGAACCAGGTTTTCACGCCCCGCCCCGACGACCACCACGAAGCCGCCCAGCTGATCCGCGCCGGACGCGCCCTCGAAGACGAGGGCCACTACCGCCGCGTGCACGCCGCACCGGACCCCTCCGAGCCGAAGAGCGCCCGGTGAGCCCGCCGTCCCCGATCCGCCCTATCGAAGGAGCAGCGATGAGCGATCACCTATTCGACGTGGCAGCGGTCACCGCACTACACGGGCCGCCCCGCTGGCAAGAGGACGACGCACTGATAGAGGCGGCGATGAACGGCCGCGTCCACCACTCCCACCTCCAACCCGTCGACCGGGCATGGTTGATCGCCCAACTCACCCACCGCAACCACACAACCGAAACCATCGCCGCATGGCTGCACTGCTCACGGCGCACCGTTCAAATGGTGCGCCGCGAAGCCGTCGCCGTACTCACGCTGCGGCTACTCGCCGCCGAACAGGCAGCCAAACGCGCCTCAGCGCGCGCCGACGCCGCCCGCGTCACCCCAGCCGCGATGGCCCAGATCCTCGCCGAACGCGACCGGTTCCGCGACCAACGCGGCCAGCTGATCGACCAACTCGCCGAGATGCGCCGCCGCTGCAACGAACCCTGCGACCAAATCGTGATCGTCAAACCCATCCAGCCGCGACGCCGCCGCCCCCAACGCACCTGCGCACCCACCATGCCCCTGTTCGAGGTCGCCTCCAGATGACAGGCAGAACGCCGTACATCCGCAGCCGGGCAACATTCCTCGGTGGCAAACACGCCAGATACACCCTCGCCACCCACTACCCAGGAATGCCCGGCTACAGCCCCGCCGCCCCTGTACAGGCCCACATCCACGAACTCGGCCACTTCGGCATGTCGCAGCGCACCATCGCCGCCGACTCAGGGGTCAGTCAGGAAACGGTGCGCCTCATCGCCGCCGGCGAATACCAGATGGTCCGGACACGCACCTCGGTCGCCATACTCTCCGTCACCCACAGCCCGAATCCACGCCAACCCCATGTCCTCGCGATCGGCGCCACCCGCCGATTGCAGGCCCTGCAAACCCTGGCATGGCCGCTGGTGGTGCTCGCCGCCGAATCCGGTATCCAACTCGGCACGCTGTGGAAACTCAGCAACCGCACGCAGAAAACCACCAGATGGGAGATCTGGTCAGCGATCCACTCGATTTATCCGGGACTGTCCGGCACTCCCGGCCCATCCCCCCAGACGCAACGTGAAGCCATCGCCGCCGGTTGGCTATCCACGATGGACTGGGAAGCCGAAGACGTCGATATCGATGATCCCCGCATAACCCCGCAGGCAAGTGGACGCGAACTCCCGAGAACCACTCAGGAGCTATCCGCGCGCCGCGCCGCCGAAGCCGCGGATCACCTCGGATTGGGCTCGTCGGTCGAGCAAATCGCCCGCCGTATGGGGATCTCGGAACGGCAGGTGGAACGGCTACTCAAACGCGACCCAACCACGCAACCATAAGGGTAATAGTTTGTACTGTCGCAAGTTCATACCGTCGACCAACTGATATCAATACGCCTTTACAGCGCACAGTATCGACTTGAATAGTCGTCATCAGGTATGTAGAGTCAAACCCGCAGACGGACTACACCGTCACCCACCGGAAGGAACCGGATTCATGATCGACACCCAAGACCGGACCGTCGCGCGGTTCGTCGTCTACCTCACCAACCGGCTCAACCCCGCCGACACCCGCCGCATCGTCATCGAACGCGAACCCCGCACCGTCACCACTTGGCAGCAGGCACGCGACTATGCCGCCGAAATCATCGGCCCCGCATGGGAAACCGGTTCCGTCATCCCCATCACCGAACCCGCCGAAGCCGTCCACGTCCTTGACGCACTCGACACCCTCCGCAACCAGCTCACCGCCGCCGCGCCCCCGCCCGCCAGCATCGCCACGCCCCTGTGCCCCGGCGGGCTCGCCTGCTGGTGCCACAACGACACAGGAACCGACCAATGACCGACTGGAAGCTGTGCGGGGACTGCGGAGACCTGCACCCCACCGACTCCTCCTCCGCGACGCTGCTGCTCCAGTACACGAAGCAGAACCAGCACGACGGCAAGCTGTCCCCCGCTGACGCCGAAGCCCTGCGGCTCGTCGCGAAATGCGTGCACGCCCAGCTGTACGCCGCGACCGCCGACGTGCACAACCTCCAGCTCGAGCTGCAACGGCAGCGCGCCGAAGCGATGGCGGCCAGCGGGCGGCCCGCTGGGGCCGTCAGCGACAGCGGCACCCAGTACGCGGTGTGTAAACGCAACGGCGACATCATCGAATCTCCCTCGCTGGACTTCGCGGTCAACCGCTTCGACAACATGCAGGCTCAGGCCGAAGAACTCGGATTCGAGTCCTGCGGCGCGGCGGTCATCCGCCGGGAATGGGCGATGCACACCACGGACTGGGAAACCGTGCCCGACGACGAACTCGAGCAGGCCCGCGCCGACGGCGTGTGCCCGGACTGCGGCGGATCAGGCGGCCACGGCGAAGAACCTTGCAACACCTGTGCAGGCAACTACAGCCGCAACGGCGCATTCACCCAGCCCGACCCCGCCGACGCCTGGGACGCCAAGCCGATGCCGCCCCGCCAGCACGACTACATCGACGAGCCCCCGTTCTGATGAGTGCCGACATCACACCGGCCGATCTGCCGGAATGTAAAAACCTCGACACCGTCATGCTCACCTGCCCCCACTACCAGGGGATCAAGGACGCGTCGTGCGTAAACGGCTGCCGGGAGGAACCCTCCTGCCAGACAGACGAACCTCTCCACGGCTGGAAGCCGCGTGACCGTCACGGCCGGTTCGTTGCAGTCACCCACGAACAGCTGAAATCGGCCGCGCAACAACGGTGGAACGACCACCAGGCGCGGCGACATACCCGCCTCGTGGCCGCCCCGGACCGTGAGGTGTCACCCTGATGCGCACTCGACTCCGCTGGGCCCTGTGCCAGTTCTGCAACGGCCAAGGCGAACTCGTCGGCTGCTACCTCTGCCCCGGCGGTAGCGGCGAGATCTCGACCGACGACGACCGGGTGGCCCGGTGACCGACTCCCTGTTCCCCGACCTCGAACCAGTCCAGACCCCGGACCGGTTCGAGGGCATGGGCCACGACGCGCGCCGCACCGCCCGCCAAGCCGACCTGATCGCCGCGGGCGCCAACCCGGCTACTCGCCTGCCCCTGCACCGCGACGCCGCCACCGACCGCAGCGGACCGGGCCTGCGCTGCCGCGACTGCACCCACCTTTACCGCACAGGCGCCGGGAACAAGGACTTCCTCAAATGCGAGAAGGCCGGAACGTACAACGCGCGCGGCTCATGGGGACCCGACGTAAGAGCGTGGTGGCCAGCATGCCGACTCTTCGAATCGAAGGACCAACCGGAATGAGAACCGACACAGGCGATTACGCGCGGTCGTACCGCAGCTTCCTCTCCTCCACGTCCACTCTCGATATGGAAGTGGTGTACGACGACGACCTGAACCGGCACATTCGATTCGGTCAGGTCGGCGCTGTCGGCTGGTTCGCCCTCGTCACCTGGCCGCGCCGTCTCGTCATCACCGGCGACATGGGCGACTACATGTTCGCCGGAAGCGAGGACATGTTCGAGTACTTCCGCGGGTCACAACGATGGATCAACCCTGGCTACTGGGCAACTCTCCTGCGCGCCACGGGCGACCCCGTCCGGGAGGTCTCCGATCAGAAGGTCATCCACCACGCCGTCCGCGACTTCTGGCGGCGCCGCGGGAACTCGATCGGCGAGAACGCCGAACTTTTCCGCGCGATCCGGGATGAAGTCCTCGCACAGGCCGGACACGGTGGCGAGCGCGAAGCCCTGGAGGAGTTCTGCCACCGCCTCACCGACGGCACCCTGTTCACCTTCCCGGACTCCGCGCAATGGGATCTGGACGACTGGTCCATCCACTACCTGCGCGCCTGCCACGCCATCGTCTGGGGCATCGGCCGCTACCGCGAGGCGGCCACCCATTGAACCGCGCCCACCACGAACTCACCGACACACGCCGCCCCATCGGCAGCGGCGTGTGGATCGCGGTGTGCGCATGCAAGTTCGAAACCCCTGGCGAGAAGAAACGCAAGGCAGCGATTCGCCTGATCGAAGGACATATCCGCAAGGAGGCCAACCGACTCGACTCCTGCCCTCATCCCCGCAAGCAACGGTTCCTGCGGCAAGAAACTGCGGTCGCCAACCTCGGCCGCCGATGGCGGCACATCCATCCGGGCCAGCTGATCGCCCACACCTACCTCTGCCGGTGCGGCTACTGGCACCTCACCAAGAGAGACCAAACCCCATAACGGACTGCACATCGACGGCGTACCCCTGTCCCCGACCTCACCCCTGAAAGGACCACCCCGTGCCCGACGCCACCGAAGACGACGACCCCCAGCACATCCGCCCGTTCGTGGAGTTCTTCGCCGACCTACGCCGCGGCGCACCCCACGAGGAGGCCAGCACCGCCCTGCACGACCTCATCGCCGCCGTCAAAGAAACCCGCAAGTCGGGCCGCCTGACCATCACGTTCGAGGTCGGCATCAACAAGGGCACCGACATGGTCCTGATCAAGGACGCCGTCACCACGAGATTGCCGCGCCTGGACCGCCCGCACTCCCTCTGGTTCGTAGACGGCGACGGCAACCCCACCCGCCACGACCCCACCCAACTCCAGCTCGACGTGGCCGCCGGTGTCCGCGTCATCACCCCCGGAAAGAAGAAGGCATGACCGACCAGACCACCGAAGCCGCAGCCATCGCCGAGATCGCCCACGAAAGCGACCGATTCGCGCAGGAGTACACCCCCAGCGACGGAGTCCTCCACATCAACATCCGCCGCGACAACGAGCGCGTGGAAGCCCGCTCCTACGAGGAGTACCTGGACGAACCCACCCGGCCCCGCGGCACCAGCTCCGTCACCGAACCGGGATCGTTCACCACCCTCCTCGCGATGGACCCCCATCACGGCGCATTGGTCTACGCCGACGAAACCACCAACCGGCTCACCGCCGTCATCAACTGGGACGGCTGGGCCGATCACCGGATCGTGCTCCAGCTCACCTACTCCGACCAGTACCAGCGATGGTCCGCCCGCTCCGGAAAGTGGTTCAACCAACTCGACTTCGCCGAGATGCTCGAGGATTTCGCCGCTGACATCTACGAACCGGCCGCCGCCGACATGATCGAACTGGCCCAGTCGTTCCAGGCCGCCCGCACCGGCTCGTTCGAATCCTCCACCCGCCTCGACAACGGGGCCGTGTCCTTCCGATTCCGGGAAGACGTCAACGCCACAGCAGGCGCCGGACAACTCGAGGTGCCGGAAACCTTCATCCTCCGCATCCCGATCCTGCGCGGCGGCGACTACGTCGAGATCGTCGCGAAGCTGCGCTACCGCATCGAGGACCACCGGCTGAAACTCGGGTTCAAGGTGCCCGGCTTGGACGACATCGGCTTGCGCGCATTCACCGACGCCACCGCCGAGGTCATCGCCGGACTCGCAGAGCCACACGGCCACACCGTCGTCTACGGCCCCGCTCCCGCCGAGATCCGCCCCCTGCCCTGATCCACCCGACCGGCGCGGGCCGTAAGGGGTTGCGGCCCGCGCCCCCTCGAACGCCCCCTCTGGAGAACTCTTGCCCACCCCACTCGAATTCACCACCCCCGGCGGCCATTTCACCATCAGCACCCGCGGATGGACCACCGAGGAACGCCCCCAGGTCTTGGCCGAACTCCGCCCCCTGATCGCCGGACTCCGCCTCGCCTTCCCTGAACTCGACAACGGCGCCACCCTCACGGGCCTCGCCCACCTGTCCGGCATCGTCGCCAACGCATTCAATTCCGACGACACGGACCAGGCAGCCGCATACACCGAACTCGCCGCGGACGATCTGCGATGAACCGCGACATGCTCATCCTCGCCCTCACCGGATTCGTCGTCGCTGCGGTCCTGCCTGTGCCCTTCATGCTCCTCGTCGGCGCAGCGACCGTCCTGTGCATCGCGGTGACCGCCGACTTCCCCGAACCCACCCTGCCCGCCGCGCTCCGACCCGCAGGACCCGCGCAACCGACCACCGGCGGGAGGCATCGCCGATGACCAACCCCGGACTCGAAGACAACTCCGAGACGATTGCCGAGCAGGTCCAGAACCTCCCCGATCTGCCGCGTTGGTGGCTGTCTTTCGTGGACACCACCAAGTCCGCACCTCCCGACGAGCAGGTACCCGGTGGTGGCGGCTTCCTGGGTGTATCGATCGTCCGCGCCTTCGACTTCATGACCGCGGTGAACATCGCTCACGCGCTCGGCTGCAACCCCGGCGGCGAGGTCAGGGGCTACCCGATGCGCCCCGACGATCCCACCCCACGCGAGTACGAGGGCCGCCTGCTCACCCGCGACGAAATCGACTATCTGGACGCGCTCGACAACGCCACCGACGACCACGAAGGAACCAACACGCCATGACCGAACTCCTGCTCACCCTCCGCGAATCCCTCGACTGCGTACTCCACTACCCGATACGCACCCTCGAACTCTGGGAGCCCGTCTACTCGACACCGATCCTGCGTATCCCGTGGGGACCGCGGTGACCCGGCACGCTCTCTGGGTGTTCCGACGCTCGGTCGGCGCGGCATTCGCCATCGTCGCCCTGTGGATCGTCGCCGTCCTGGCTGGGTTCTGCGCGTTCGTGGGTCTCATGACCGCCCTCTCCCCACGCATCAGCCCCGCTGCTGCCGCGGTGACATGCATCCTCATCGGCCTCGCGTTCAGCGCGTACGCGGTATGGAGCTGGCGACGTGCCCGCTGAACTCGTCCGCCGCGCCTGCCCGAAACCCTCAGCGCAGCAACCTGAACCGCTGATCATCGGCGAGTACCGCACCCGCCCGATCGTCACCGCCCGCTCCGGCGGGCTATGCGAACGCTGCGGCGCGCGCGCCCACTCGGTCCACCACCGCCGCAACGCAGGCCAAGGCGGCCCCTGGACCCCCCAAAACTGCGTCCACCTGTGCGGCGACGGAACCCGCCTCTGCCACGGGTGGATCACCACCCACCCCGACAACGCTCACAGCGAAGGCTACGCCCTCAAACACGGCGACAACCCCGCCCTCATCCCGATCACCCACTGGCTATATGGCGCCGTCCGCCTGGACGACACCGGCGGCTACGTACTCGCCGCTTGAAAGGAAACCGAACCATGGGACTGTTCAACCGCAACCGCGGCCAATCCACCGCCGCCCCACGCACGATCACCCTCACCAAGAGCACCGGACCAGCTGTTGATCGCGCCACCGTCGAACAGCGCGGCAGCGTCGACCTGACCAAAAAGTTCGACAAGGCCGGGATCTCCCTGTCCAAGGCCGGACTCGACGGCATCCGCGCCGAAGCCATAATGATCCTCGACCACTCCGGTTCCATGCTCGACGACTACCGCAACGGCCTCGTACAGACCCTCGTGGACCGTGCGCTCGCCTTCACATTGCAGATCGACGGCGACGGCAAGATCCCCGTCCTGCCGTTCGACTCCCGCCTCTGGCCCACCGTCACAGTCGGCCTCGACAACTACCACGGTGTCGTGGACCGCGACATCTTCCGCCCGCAACGGATGGGCGGCACCTACCTGAGCTACCCGCTCCAAGCAGTGCTGGACATGGCCAAGACCGCCAACTCACCCCTGTATGTCGTGATCGTCACCGACGACGACCCCACCGACGAACACGACGTGATCCGCCTGCTCAAGGAATTGAAGCGGCACGCGGTGTTCGTGAAAGTCCTGACACTCGTCAAAGCCCCGTTCTGGGACCGCATGGACGACCTCACCGTCCCCGGCCTGATCGACAACCTCGACGCCAAACGCATCAAAGACCCGGCCGGCATGTCCGATCTCGCGTTCGCCGACGTGATGGTGGACGAGTGGTCCACGTGGGTTGAACTCGCCACCCGCGCCGGAATCCTCCAGTAGCGGCGGGATTCGAGTGATGCCCGACGAAGCGCAGTGGTGGTTCTGCCGTGAGACCGCGCTCCCCGTCACCCGCATCACCGTCGACCGCCACGGCCGCTACCCGCCGAGCGTCACCATCGGCGGCCAGCTGATCAGGCTCACCCCGGACGAAAACGGCCACACGATCACCTACAACCACGCCGACCGCTGGCTGTCGGTGCGCTGCGTCAAGCCACCCCAGCACGGCCAGTGGAACAACCACCCGCCCGTACTGGACCGCATCCCCCGATTGGGCACACCCGAAGGAGAACCGTGACCCTCCGAACGCCCGCGCGTCGCCCGCGGTGGTCTCGATGAACAGCCCCATTCCTCGCCCCCGCTGCATGTGCGGCCACCGCTACGCAGCCCACATCCGCCGCCGCGAGCAGTGCCTGCACCGAGACCCCCTCGGACACCGATGCCGCTGCACCATCTACCGAGAGGCTCCGACTACGCATGGTTGACACGCCAGCGAACCAGACGAGCAGCCATGAATGGGGACCGCCGGTCATGCGCGACGGCACGCCGGTCATGCCGTGCACACGGCCACACTGCCGAGTCGTGTGGTGGCCCGACCGCAACGAACCGATGTCGAAATGCGAACCCCGCCGCCCCAAACGAAAGCAGACCGACCGATGACCCACTTCTGGGTCCGGTCCGCGACGATGCCCGACGGCAGATACGGCGTCAGCATCGAACTCGGACCCGACCGGGCATTCACCCTCGACCGCACCGCGGCCCTCAAATACGCCGCCGCCTGCTGTTATGAGGCGACCGCAGCCGAACACTCCGCGGCGGTCCTGCGGCTGTTCACCGAGAAGCTGAATATTCCACGCGAAGAGGCAGCCGCATTCGTGCGACGAGACTTGGCCCCCGACCCCAGCACCGCGAGGGCCACCGCTCCCGTACGGTTCATCGCCGCCGCCGGTCGGGCCAAACATCCATGTCCGGACGCTGGGAAGACGATCGGCCTCGTCCGCATCGAACATGACGGCATCGAGCAGGGATGGGTCTCCCCGGAAGAACTGCGAAACCACGCGACCGGTGTGCTCAGTGCGCTCGCCGCGACCGAGCTCGACACCCGACTGATGGGGGCACTGGTCGAGGTGATCGAACTGGACGAAGCCAGCGCGCGGGCGATAGTGCACCAGTTGGGCGATTTCATACCGGGACGGACCGTCGAGTGACCAAGCGGCCCCGTCCCGGTGTCCGCGTCTATGACCCGGTGTGCTCTATCGCGGGGTGCGGGAAACCGCACGCTTCCCGCGGCTGGTGCATCACGCATTACTCCCGCTGGCGTCGCCACGGCGATCCCCACACCGTGCTGCCCTTCTGCCCGCCGCCTCCCCCCAAACGCGGCCCACGAAAACCGCCGGTGTTGTGCTCGGTGATCGGGTGCGATCGGGTGGCCCACGCGCGCGGCTGGTGCACAAAGCACTACCACGCCTGGTGCCGTAACGGCGACCCGGTGAAACCCGCACCCCGCAATCCCCCCGCCAAACGAACGCACTGCAAGTACCGGCACCCGCTGTCGGGCAACAACATCCGGGTTCATCAGCGCCCCGACGGAAGTTCCTACCGAATCTGCCGCGCCTGCGAGAACAGGCGATCGAAGGCATACCAGCGCGCCAAACACCGCACCACGAAATCACCCACCCCGAAAGAGCAACCGTGACCACCCCTGCCCCGACCACTGTGAACGCGCTGAAACTCCGTGCCGTACTGGGCAAGTCAGCTTGGTCGATACCGCAACGGTTCGGCACAGATGGCTGGGCCATCGCCCGCCTGGACAAGAAGGCCGGCGTCATCGTGAGTGCCTTCGACCTCGAAGGTGGTTCCTGGATTCACGCATCCATTGCCCACTACGACCAGACCATGCCCAGCTACGACGAACTGGCGCTGCTGCACAGGGCAGTGTTCGGCCGCGGGTGGGCCTACCAGATATTCGCGCCACCGGCCAGCCACGTCAACATCCATGAATACACGCTTCATTTGTGGGGAAGAGTCGATGGTGCCGCGATGCTCCCAGACTTCGGGGCAGCGGGGACGATCTGATGGTTTCTCTCTGGTGGTCGTTCGCCCTGACCACGATCGGTGTGGTCGGCCTGGCCCTCGTCTACGCCCGCCCCCGGTCTGTCCTCGGCCCTGGCATCGGACTGGCTGTTCAGGGCTTGTGGATCACTTACTCGGTGAGCACCGGCCAATGGTGGTTCCTGCTGAGTGCGCTCACCTACGGCAGCGTCAACATGTACGGCATCCACACCCGCCGCACAGCCCACGCTGCCCCACCCCGTGACGAGCAGGCCACCGACAAACCCGTCTTCGCGGTCACGCTCACCGACCTCACCGAGATCCAGTACCGCGCCCTGTCGGACATGAACACCTTGCTGCACTCCCTGGTCCGCGTTGACCGTGACCGCGCCGTCTTCCGCGGCTCGGCGCCCGGCGTCATCGCCGACATCCAACAGCAGATGGACCGATTGCGCGCGATCACCGGGACCGCCTACCCGTTCCGGGAACTGTGCTCGATCCGCGATCGGATCACCGCACAGGCCACAACCGACACCGAGGACCTGTTGTGACCGACAACGACAGAATCACCGACCGCGGATTCATCCACTACGGCGCCGGTCCGATCGTGACCAGCACCGGAATGCCCGCGACCGTGGATGTGTCCGAATCGTCGGCCGCCTGGTGCGGGTCACGTACCAACCCCGAAGGCGACAGCGGCCCGTTCATGTGGCTGAGGGTCACCAGCACATACCCCGACGAGGACCCCCACCGGCCGGGGAAGTTCCTGCCCCTGGACAAACCGAAGGAAGCGACCGCGCACCTGAACCGCGCCGAGGCCGCCGAGCTGCACGCGCGGGTCGGCCGATGGCTGAACGATCCGGCGCGCGTCGTCCTCGCCGTGCCTATGGAATCCAATCCCGCCGAGGCGGGAACCGTCGGCGAATACCTCGCCGCTGTTCTGTCAGCGGTGTGGAGCGACGGGGGCAACGCATCGGGCAAACGCATATTCGGCGAGTCCGGGTGGCGGACGTACCTGGTCGAATCCCTCGCCCGCGCATGGATGATCGCCGCCGAGTTCGATGATGACGGCGAACTCAAGACCTACGACCAGACGGAATGCGATCGGCTGATGCGTCTCGCCATCACCGCATTGACCTCCTGAATGGTTCGTGGTGCGTCCAACCGGACTGACTCACCGGAAGCGCCCCAACGAGCGCAGCAATAGGCCGTTCCCGCGGCCCGCGCGCTCCGCAACCCCGCCCCTTCTCTCGCGGGGGGCAACGCTGCGCACCACCGAACAGGCCGGGCGGGATACGGACCCCCGCCCGGCCCCCAACCGCAGACCCCAACCGCTGGCGGGCACCAACGCCTGGACCCGCCGCGTACGGCCGAAGCCCCGTATTCCCCTGCACCCACCATCCCCACACTCACCGATATGGCAGCCACAGAAATGACCCAGTACAAGCCCCCCACCCGAATCGAAGCCCTCCGCGCGATGGGCCGGGGTGACCGCATCTTTACCATCGTTATCGGCGTTCTCTCCGTGATCACCGCCGCCTTCATCCCCATTCACGTTGTCCGCATGATCGTCACCGACTACGCCGATGAGTGGTACGACCTGATCACGCTGATGGTCGTGGCGTCTTACTTCTCCGCCATCCTCAGCAGCGACTACTGGCGGTACCGCGCCCGCGCCGCCGAACGGCACATCGCTGACAGCGCCCAGCAGAGCCGCACCACCAACGGGCCGATCGTCATCACCGACGCAGCGGGACGGATCGAGTCCGTCAGCGGATTGAATCCGGACCTGCTGCGATGACCCACACTCACGTCCCGTTCGCGAACCCGTATCTGCGCTGTACCGAATGTGACGAGCAGGCAACCGGATTCCACCACCCCGACAAGTGCGGCTGTGAGTCCAGCAACTGGCTGATCCCCTGCAAGCACGAAGCCGGAACGGTCAGCATCTGCACGACCTGGGGACCACTGGACGGATGCCGTTGCCGGGAAGTGTTCGGCCGCGTCCCGCACAGCCAGGAGACCCAACGATGACCACCTACTGTTACGACTGCGAATTCCTTGAGGACGGGAAAACCATCGAGTTGATCTCGATAGGGATCGTCTGCGAGGACGACGGCCGCGAGTACTACGCCGTGAACGCGGACATGCCTGTCCGAAGGATTCGGAAACACCCGTGGCTGATGAACAACGTGGTGCCAGGTCTCCCGAAACCCGCAGGCGACTGGAACAACCACATGCCGCGCCGCTGGCTGTTCGACTACCACAACCCCGTGGTGAAGAAGCGATCCCGCATCGCCACCGAAGTGCGGGACTTCCTGCTCGCCGCCGACGAGCCGCGACTCTGGGCGAATTACGTTGCCTACGACCATGTCCTGTTGGCGCAGTTGTGGGGGCCGATGAGCCGTCTGCCGTCCGGAATCCCGATGTGGACCCACGAACTCCAACAGGAGATCGAACGTGTCCCCGGATTCCAGGCACCCGTCCAGCCCAGCGGACACCACAACGCACTCGAGGACGCCCGCCACAACGTCGCCGTCCTGCGCGCTCTCCGTGAATGTGGGGCCCTCCCATCATGAGCACGCCTACCCGCCGCCCGCGCGGACTTGTGCGGCTCAGCGAGACCACCACCGACGGCATCGACATCTACGCCATCGGCGTCTTGCACGCACTCGGCTTCGCCTACAACCTCGCCCGGCACGGCCGCTACCGGAACGCATGGGATCGGCTGCGACGCATCCCAGGATTCTGCGACCGCCGCAGCTCGTGGAACGGCTACCTCGCCGAACCCCTCGACCCCACCATTCGCATCACCCGCGCCGGCACCGGCTGGACCCGCCGCCGTGCCGCCGCCGACCTCCGACGCCACATCACCCGGCAGGAGGCACAGCGATGAGCCCGCGCCCCATCCCGACCTGCACCACGTGCGGTAAGCCCGCGGACCCGCACCCGTACCGGCACCCCATCACCGTCTGGCAGAAACCGGAGCATCCACCGGAGGGACGGGCGGGGATCTCGCCGAGCGGACTCGTCGGGCTCAGCGACGCCACGGTCACCAGTTCCTCGCCGGACCCATGTGGGATATCGCCGCAGGCCGCCCCTGAACACACCACCGAGGTCGTCTCGGCGCGGGTGCCGCTCGCCGACTACGACAAGGCGATGCGGCTGCTGGACCTCGATCCGGACCGGGCGTTGGTCACCGTCCATATCGAACACGGCGTGATCACCGCGACGTACACGGAACTGTCCAAGGTCGGCACACCCATCCCTACGGAGACCTGATGAGCACCGCCATCCTGATCATCACCGCTGGCTGCCTGGTCGTGTTCGGCACGACCCTCAAGGGCACGCTGGGATTCATCCTCTGTGTCGCCGCGATCCTCTGCGGCCTGGTCGCCCTGTACCGGATCTTCGCCAGGCGAACACCATGATCGACACCCAGCAGGCCCGCCTACTGGATTGGACCGAACTGCTCACCCGCGACTACGGCTACTGCGGACCCGGCGCCGCTTACACGTTCGCTCTCCTGCGCGAGGCGGCCGACCGCGGTGAACTCCCACCCGCCCCCGCACCGGTAGGCCCACTCCCACCCGAACCAGATCCGTACAGGAAAACAGTCCAGCAGCTCCAACGGTTACTGGCACCGAAGCGCCCGCCCGCGCCCTTTCAGTGCCCGCAACCGGACGGCGGTGCGTTGCTCTGCACTCTCACGGCCGCCGAGACACGCCTACTGGAGCAGGCCACCACCGAGGCCACCCGTACACCGCCACGTCAGTCGGAGTGGCAGCGGCAGGCGCAGGCCGAGCGGGAGCCGTTCTCGGCACTCATCCGCGCGCTCCTCGACACCAACCGAACGGAGACCCCGTGACCGATCAGCCGCACCCAGACACCGGCCTGAGTCCCAACGCCACCGAGTTCACGAACACCGCCCGCGCCCTGTCTGCACAGGATGCGGACAACCCGCCCCGGTTCGCTGAAGGCGGCCCCGTGTTCCTCGCCCCACCAGCGGCCCGCCTGCGCATCGTCAGCCTCCCCGCCCGCCCGGACGACACCATCCCGTTCCTGATCGTGTTCGACCGCTGCACCGCCGAGCAGGCCGCGCACCTCCACACCACCGCCCCCTTGCTCCGCGAAGCGACCGGCGCCGCACTCGTCCTCGTATTCGGCAACACCGTCGACCTCGACAACGCCGAGTGGGACGAAGAGACCACCCGAAAGGCCCTCGGCCCCAACCTCACCCACGACATCCTCACTGATCTCGGCCGGTGGTCGTCGTGACCCCTACCGACACCCGACCACCCGCCACCGCCGACGAATCACCGGCCCGCGCCACGGTCCTGCACTGGCTGCAGGTCGTCGGCTACCTCCTGGTCATCGCTGTCGGCCTGGCCATCGGCCTGCCGCTCGCCGTGCTGCTGATGTGGAACCTGACCCTGCTGCTCGGCTCCGTCGCCGCAGCGGCGGCCGGGATCGTGATCGGCGCCGGCGTCCTGGCCGGTGTCGTCTGGCACGTCCTGCGTGGCTGACCAACCCACACTCGGCCCGCCACCACCCCGCCTGCCCGGAGAGCTCGTCGTCCGCCTGGTGGAGGCATACCAGCGGCATTACAAGCATCTGCCCCTCCTCCACGCGGACGACGTGCTCCCCCTCCTCCACGGCGGTGACCGAGAGTTCGCCGCCGCCGAAACCCTCCTGAATGCGAACCGTGTCTACTACCCCGAAGGACCAGCATGAACCTCGCCGAAGAATGCGAGACGATCCCCTCCACTGGCAACGCCGTGGTCGACGGCATCGTCTCGATGTCCACTCTCGCGGCCTTCGCGTGGCTCGCATGGCTGATCTTCCGGTGAAGGCCATGGACGAACTGTGTCCCGATCCTGACGTGATCGAGGTACCGGCCCGCTGCACCGAGTGCAGCCTGTACGTCGACGCCCCTCATGCCTCCTCACGCAAGCTGTGCTCGACGTGCCGGTCAGACGAGATGCCGCCCCCCGATGTCGCGGACGCTGTGTTCCGGGCGGGACCACCACCCGTGACCGCGCCGACTCACCCCGGCGGCGAATTCACCGCCACCGAGCGCGCCCTACTGCGCCGCATTCCCCAGTACATTGGGGCCTGCATCTCCAGCCCAGAGCACGGCATCGCCTCCCTGCGTTACGGCCACCTGGGCGGTGGCGGCGGCGAGTTCACCACGGCTGGCGCCGTGCTGTTGCACTACCAGTGCACCCGCACCGCCATCGAAGGCCAATGGCACGACTGGATCCCAATCGCCTGGGCCGCGCCGGACGACATCCGCCCCACCGGTACGCCGATCATGTTCCGCGAAGGCGAACTACTGCGTGAGGCCCGCATCAGCTACACGCGGCTGCACCGCTGGTGCGAATCACTCCCCGCCGACGTGCGAGCCCAGGCAACAACCTGGTGGCGCACCTACCCGGAGAACACGCGCAACCTCGGCGCGCTGGTCCAGCTGACGTTGCAACAGCTGGCCGACCCCGGCCCCGTCAACGAACTCACCCTCTTCAACCTCCAGGAGCACACCCATGCCTGACACCAGACAAGACCCCGAAATGACGGAGGAAGACCTAATCGCGTGCGAATGGTGCGATTACCGCACGGCATTCGGCGTCAGCGAGCACGCCCTCACCGAAACGCACAAGGCGTTCAGAGCCGGGTGGGAAGCCGCCCGCGGCAAGAGCTTCGAAGGCGGTCCGCTGCGATGAGCCGCCTCCTCCTCGCAATCGCCGTCGGCATGACCACCGCCGGTCTCGTGCCGTGGCCGCTGTGGCTGCTGCTCGCCGTGGCCATCGCCGGACTGCTCGAGGTGTTCCGCGTACCCGAACGAATCGCGCGCCGCTTCACCACCGAGGAGGGCTGAACCATGCCCGCGAAGACCTATCTCCTCCGACGCGACGACGACGAACTCGGCGTGCACTTCCGGCAGGAACCCTGGATCGGCCCCCAGGTTCGGTGCATGGTGCCCGGCTGCACCTGGACACACCCGGACTGGGATGAGAGCGCGATGCAAGCCCACGCCCGAGACGAATGGTCCGGCGAATGGAAGCACGAGCAGCCGCCCCTCACCGGCTATACCGGAACACACCGCGGGTGCTGACTGCCCCTGCAAACCGACCCTGTCGGTGACCTGGAACCACGACATCGACCAGGCCGTGGTCCAGCTCTGCCACAACGCGCCCACCGAACTGGTCGTCGGCCGGGAAGCCGCCGCGGCCCGCGCCCGGTTCAGCAGCAACCCAACACTGCATCCGCAATGGAAGACGGTGGACCGTGGCTGACTGGATAGACGACCTCGTGGAATGGCAGATCCAGCAAGGAATCAACCGCGGCGAATACCAGCCCCCACCGAAACCGCCGGCGGTCCGCAGCGTCTCCTACTCGGTGCTCGCCGGTATCCGCCGTATCGCGAAAGACCGCACCCAATGACCACCCCATCCACGCCCGTGGAGATCACCGTGTACGGCCAGCCTGGTTGCCAGCTCGCCAATCCGGAAGGACAGTCATGACCCTCATCCGCATCTACGTCCGATCCGACGGCGCCGAACTCGACGTGCGCGAAGAAGAGACCGTCTCCCTGAAATCCGAACCCGAAACGGAACGGCTCGCACGCATCATGCGCCGCGTCCTCGGCAAGGTCGAACGAGCACTCAACTTCGGAACCGCCACGGGCACACCAGGGATCACGGTGCCTGCTCATCTCGTCGGCAAGCTCCAGCACGTCCCTCTGGACAAGCGCGAGGCACTGCGCGCCACCGCACCCGCACCCGGCGCGCTTCAGGTTCCCATCGAAATCGCCGCGTCGTCGTCGGCACTCCTCCCCGCCCCCACCAGCTGGCGCAGCAGCGGCGAACCCAGCTGGGAAATCAACGCTGACTGGCGCGACACGAAAGCATCCATTACCCCCACAGCGCCGATCAACCGGGACGACTCCGACATCCCCACCGTCGGCATCTACCTGCACGACGAAGTCAGCAAGTGGACCCATCCCGAGGCCCGCGCGCTCGCCCTGGCCATCCTCGCCGCCACCGAATGGAAAGGAGAGGACGACACCGGTGTCTGACGAACTCGCCATCCCCGGCCCCGATGCCAGCCAGCGCCCGGACTTCGTGATCCTCGGCTTACCCAACCCGGACGGCGGTGTCATCGTCTACGCGTCGAAGGAACTCCGGAGAGCGGACCTGGATTACTTCGCCGAATACGGCGAGAACGCCGCCTTCCTCGCAAGGCCGCGCCCGATCCGCCGTGGGTACACCCTCACGACCGAAATGGGCAGGATCGCCATCGCCACCGGCACCGACTACGCCGACGCGATGCGCAACCTGTTCACGATGTGGCAGCCCCCAACCCCGGCCCGCAGCATCGCCGGGCCGCGTTCCCTCGAATCCTCACACGAGAACGGCCTGCACCTGCCATGGACAGGGCAGGGCGACGATGCATAAGTGGTTGGCGGGCTGGGCCGGTCAGTTCTCCCACTGGTTCGCCCGCCTGGCTGATCGGCTGTGGCCGCCCTACCCCCGGCGCTTCGCTGTCGGCGGTGAGGTGCAGGGGCCAGGCCCGGCGAGCGAGGACAGCATTCCGGTGTGGCTCGGTGAGCCCTACGTGTATGGCGCTGGCCAACCGCCGCAATTCATGGCGGCGCTGAGACAGCATCTGGAAGGCCAGGATTTTCGGCGCTTGTGCCCGGCCTGCGGCGCGCACCTCATCGACTACAACGGCGAGATGTGGCACGCCCTACGCGGCGTCGCCGGCGTGACCGGCCTATCGCGGACCTGCATCGGGCTGCCATGACCCGCTCCGCACCGTCCCTCAGCGATTTCGAACCCACCCGAGCCCACTGGCGGCAGCTGGCGCAGTCGATCACCCGACGCTACAAAGGCACCTGCTGGGGGTGGCGGCTGGACCTACCTTCCGGCACCAACCTCAAAATGCGGCTGAGCGACTCGAACGTCCTAATCTCGCCGTTGCGGCTCACCCTCTACCAGGCCGGGATGCTCCCAGCGTTGGACGCCCCGATGCACATCACCGGAATGACGTGCACCGACCGCCGCCACGGCCCCGACTTCCACCACTGCGTCAACCCGAAACACGTGATCCTGGGGATGCCACCGTTCACCGAGCAGGACAAGGCAACCATGCGCGCCGACTACCGGACAGGCGCATCAATCCAGCAGCTGGCCGACCAGTACAACCGCAGCACCACCGCGATCCGCAACGCGCTCGCCGGAGAACGAAGCCGCGACCAGAGACGCGCCAAGGTCTCGCAGGAAATCGCCGCCCTCATGTACATCCAAGGCGCAGGGCTGCGCCAGATCAGCGAGCACCTCGGCTACTCGGAGGCCAATGTCCGCAACATGCTGGTCAAGGCAGGCGAAGAACTGAGACCACCAGACGAGCGAAACGCTCTGTGCTAGAGGCGACACAGCTACGGCCACCCTTCACCGGCTGGCCGTAGTTGTCCTGTGCCATCCGTCAGACGAACGACGCGCCCTTCTTGGGCTTCCACTCGATGGCGAGCGGGATGGATTTCGAAACCGCCACCTGGATTTTGCCGCCATCCTTCAACGTGGCCTCGACGAACGCGATGCCGTTGTCGGACTCGAAGACCCTCTCGACCTTCGCGATGAACAGCTCGGCCAGTTCATGATCCAGCTCGTGTGTCGTGCCGCCGTAGTGAAGCGTCGTCGTACCTGCCAACTCATACCCTCCTGTGTGATGCCCCGACCTGCCGCAGAGCCTATGCGGTACGTGCCCGCGGAATGCGTGGATCACGGCCGATTCCGCTGCACCCCTGGCTCGTAGCTTCCGGCCATGGGCAGCACACCAACCGCACAGCGGTACCGCAAAAGGCCAGTCACGATCGAGGCAATGCAGTGGACAGGCGACAACTACCCAGACCTCTACGCCTGGACCGGCAACCGCGACGACGGGCACGAGATCGTCGCCGCCGCGCCGCAGGGTTTGCAGCTCTGGGTACAGGCGAACGAGGCATGGCTGACGCTGGAGACCGGTGAGTGGATCATCCGCGACAGCCGAGGTTTCTACCCGTGCAAGCCGGACATCTTCGCTGAGACGTACGAACGCTCTGAAAGCCAGGATGGTGACCGCCGATCGGGCATCGACCAGCTGATCAAGGACGCACGCCGCCAGGTGGCGCATATCGAAGACAGGTCGATGCGTGAGCAGTTGATCGCGGACCTCGCTGACGCCCTCGAAGAGGTCAAGGCGCAGCAGGTGGTCCGCGACGCCTTCGAGGCGGGATACCTTGCAGCCGAACAGTGGTGGGCAGACGCGCACCCGTGCTGCCACGAGAGCGACCAAGCGGAGCGTGACGACGCATTCACTAAATGGCGCACCGAGCCCGCCGCGCAGGAAAAGCAGACGACCTGCAAGCACTGTGACGGCGCAATCCACCAGAGCCCGAAGGCAGGTGGCGACTGGGTCCATTCCGATGGCGCGCAGGCCGGACTCCACACATGCCCGGTCGATCTGTACGGCTTCCACGCCGAGCCAGTCGACGCACCCTGCGGTGACCATCCAGCCAACCCCTGCAACGGCGCCCGCGGACTCACCGTCATCGAGGAGCCCAGACCATGACCGAACGCGAACTGGATCTGAGCTGGGTGGACGAACTCCTCCATGGCATCGACCGCGACGAGTGCACAGACGACAACGGCTGGTGGACGACATCGACCGGCGTTGAATTCGGCGCCGGCAAACTCGCCGAGCTGAAAGCCGAGATAACGCGCCGCTTCTACCAGAGCCGCGAGCCCAACGCGCAGATCGCCTCGCCCGGTGAACTCCTGGGCTACAGCGTCGGATCACGCACCCAGGACGGCCGCTGGCACCTCTACGCGGGGGTGGACGACCACACAGCGACCACCTCCACCGCCGACCTCATCCGCGGCCTGAACGAGACCATCCCGACCAGGGTCTACGGCGACGACCACCCCGCCGAGTTCTTCACCACGGTGGAAGTGGTCGAGATCCGGAGGAAACCATGACCAAACCTGACAGCTGGTCCATCCTGGACAACAACCTTGCTACGGTCCGGCTGGGCAAAGTCGGGCACCGCGGCGGGGTGCTGGTGGACCAGCGCGAGCGCGAGATTCCCGCCGGCTCGTTGGATGGGACCGCGCTGGCCATGCTGCTCAAGGACGTGCGGATCACGCTCGGCCCTGACGGTGTTGCGGCCGAAGCGGTGGCACCGTGATCACGCCCGACACCCCACACACCAGTGACTACCGCATGACCTGCCCCGAATGCGGAGCCAAGTTCACCGCCTACCAGTGGGAACTCCACCACCCCGACTGCCCCACCCCCGACTACCCCCTCCCCCCCACAACTTCCGCCCCATCCCCCAACACGCCAGAAACACCCGATCCCATAGAGATCTCTGCGGCCGGGCGGTTTGCGGTCGGGTTGGAAAGGGGTGGTCACGGTGCCTAAGCGGGGGCGTCGGGGTGTGACGGTGTTGGCGATGGCGCGTCAGCAGCGGTGTCTGGCTGCTTTTGTGGCGGGGAAGTCATATACGCAGATCGCGCTGGATGAGGGGTATGCCAGCGAGTCCGGGGCGCGGATGGCGGTGAAGGCGGTCCTGGAGCGGACGGCGGCGGAGGGGGCCGAACAGCTGCGGCCGGAGCTGTTCTTGAAGTTCTCGGAGATGTATCGGCGCGGTTTCGCGATGATGGAGCAGGGGGAGAAGAAGGACGACCTGGACAAATGGAAGGCTGGGGCTGTGGTGGCGGACCGGGCGGCGGCTCGGATCATGCGGTTGATGGGGTTGGACCAGGCGAACACGGTGGTGCAGTTCGCCGGCGATCCCGGCGCGCTGGTCGACTTGAAGAACGCGTTTGCGGCGGCGTTGGACGGGGAGGCGCCGATCGATGCGGAGGTGGTCGACCAGTGATCGGTGCCGCATGGTTGCTGTCAGGGCGTCTACCGGGCTGTTGAGCCGGATAGTGGCGGGTTCGGCCGGAATGTACGACCAGGGAAAATTCTCCGATTTTTGCGGGGCTGTAACCGCCGGCGGTCCGGGCCGTGGGTAGGGGTCGCGGTCCGGTTGCTGGGCGTCGGGGTCGGATTCCTCAGCGGTATAAGACGAGACCGAGCGATTTGACGGTGTTGATGGAGTGCCGGGTGTCGACGTGTCGTGCCCCGTTCGATCCGTCGTCGCCGGTTCCGGCCGATCGTCTGTGCAGACCGTGTCGGGAGCGGTTGCGGCAGGAGCGGCCGTTTCTGCCTGGTCTAGATGACCTCGACTAGCGGTTGACTATACACACATTCACCCGTATAGTTGGTGGTGTCAGACGGAGAACCGTCACCAACCGGAAGGACCGGCTATGGCTGCCACCGCCCGCAAAAGCAAGCTCGACCTGCTCGAAGCCCTCATCGCGCACCCTCGCACTCCCGAGAATGAGCGGCAGGCGGCACAGGCGATGCTCACTCGGCTCGTGGAGAAGCAGCACGCAGAGGCGAAGGCCAATTACATCGATCCGACCTGGTACGGCGCGAAGTACGACGAGGTGCCCCGCTTCTGCGCAACCTCGGTGATCACGAAGGCTATCCGTGAGGAGATCAAGACCATCCGGAAGGTGGCAAAGAAGGTCTCAGGCGATGGCAGCGTGAAGCTTCACGACCCCATCGGCGACGCCCCCGCCGACCTCAAGTTCAGTGTCACCACGTCGCATCACGGGTCGATCAACATCACCATCAGCAACGTTCCCGACGAGTGGGGATGGGTGCAGGAAGACCGCTACGGCACCGGCAAGGCCGAGGACTGGCCCAGCGAGCCCCTGCGCACCCTCGGGCAGGCACTGAAAGCGCTGGCCAACGCCTACAACCACGACAACAGCGACATCACCACCGACTACTTCGACCAGCGGTTCTTCCTCAGCGTCAACGCCTGCAAAGGCGATGCCCCATACGGCGTCTCGGTCGCCTAGTCGTTTGCCTCGCGCCCACTGTGGTGGGCGCGAGGCTGACCAGATCCTCAGACCCTGACGGGAATTCGAGTGGATCATCCCGAATGGCACTTGACTATGCACACATTCACCCGTATAGTTGATGGTGTCAGACGGAGGAACCGTCACCAACCGGAGGAGACCGGCATGATCCGCACCACCTACACCCGCGCCCGCGCCACCCGCATCGCCACCGCCCACATCATCCGCACCCGCATTTCCGCCGCCCAGGCCGCCCGCCTCGTCCGCGCCCTCCGCCGCCTCAACGGGTTCTGGATGACCAGCCTCCTCGAGCGCGGCGAGTTCGTCACCGTCTCCCAGGCCCTCGCCGAGCTGGGCGCCGACGCCGAGCTGATCCGCCGCTACGCCTCTCAGGCGGGCAAGGCGATCAAGCGGGCCTACCTCAACACCTACGAGGGCCGCGAACCCGTCCAGGTGTGGAAGGTCGTCAACGGCCGCCCCCGCCAGGTCGCCGCCTACACCGCGACCGAGCCCGTGATCCGCGATGGTCTCGCCGCCTACACCCGGACCGCCCACCTGGTCGCCGCCTGACCTGCCCACCGGCCGGGGCGCACCGCCCCGGCCCGCCGCCCCTCCCAGGAGAAACCCCTCATGCCCGCACCGCTTTCGCTCATCACCACCCACCGCCCTCTTCCCCCGCTGATGCACGACGCCACCGCGCACCAGACCGAGCTGTACGACTGCTACGCCTGCGAGGCGATCGGCGCCGCACTCGACGCCGCGGCCGAGCGCGCTGAAGCCGCCGGTCCCGATCCCGCCGACATCATCGCCGCCGAAATCGCGTGGCGATGGAACAACGCCCGCGCCCGCCTCGCCCACGTCCTCGCCGTAGACACCGGCCTGCGCGTGCACGGCGACGAGCCGCCGTTCTGACCTACTCCGCCGCCCGGCCTCGATGGGAGGTCGGGCGGCCCCCTGCCCCATCCCGAAAAGCGCATCCCAGATGGACAGCAACAAACACCTGCAAGGAACTCACGATGAACGACTTCCCTATCCAGGTCACCGCCGAAATCCTGCCCGGCAAGACCGACCCCGCTGCCACCGCCCGGTTCGCCAACAGCAACCGCGCCACCCAGTACGCCGACATCCTCGCCGCGACCGGCGATTACAAATCCGGAGGCGTCTACATCACCGACACAAACGGCACCCGGCACCGGATCAGTTGACGGAGGACCCAATGGACAGCAACGACACCATGTACCGGTCGCTGGCGAATGCCATTGCGCAGCAGGCGGAAGCACTCGCCCTCGGCCAGGTGCCGACCGGACAGCGCTACGCGCAGGCCCGCCGCCTGCTCGACAACACCCAAACGCTCATGGCGTGGACCACCGACGACCGCCGCGCCTGACAACAACTCGAATCGGACAGGAAAGCCCGCTATGGAAACCACTGAAATCACGCTGCCAGACGGGATCGGCCCGGACGAGAACGTGACGTTCGTGTTCTTGCAGTGCCGTACCTGCGGCGAGAAAGGCCCCACCGTCCGCGCCGATGACCACGGCTATCCAGACGGCCCGTGGGACTACAACCACGGGAGGACCACAGGGCACAAGACGTTCTATCTGTTCACGCTGTCTCGGCAGACAGCCCGACTGTTCTAACCGCCCCGCACGCCGACGGCCGACGCCGCCGCCTGACCCACCACCCCGGCCGGGACACCCCGCACCGGCCTACAACCCCGAAGGAACGCACCATGTTCGACCGCTACAACATCGCCGCCCGCCTGCCCGAGTTCAACGACGACCCCGTGCAGCGTCTCGCGCACACCGTCGCCGCGTACACGAATCGGACGGACGACGATTGGGTGGTCATCGCCACCCGCAACGCAATCCCCGGCCATTTCACCACCGGCATCACCTGGGGTGACCTGCGCGCCCTGCTCGCGCGGCTCCAGGGCGACAGCCCCGCCTGACCCACCGCCCTGGCCGGGGCGGCGTGCGGAGGGCCAACGATGTTCCCGCGTGCGACAGCCACCCCAACAACCAACCACCCCCTCGACGGACTGCACCGTCACCTACCGGAGGAGACCGGGACACCATGAGCCTCACTATCACCCACACCGCCGAAACCGGAACCGTGCTCGACGGCACCGTGCGCGGAGACGGCAGCTACGAAGTCATGAAAGCCCTGTGGCCCAACTGGAAATGGGGCCGCAGCATCCAACAGTGGTACATCGTTTCGTCGCGGGACCGGCAGCCGAAGGACTACTACATCGACGCCGCCGCGAAAGCGTTGCGCGCCGCGGGGTTCGATGTCGAACTGTCCATCGACCGCAGCCACCGCCCGGCCGCCGAAGCCGAAGCGGCCCGTGCCGAACGGCAGGAGGACCGCGTCGACGCCCTCAACGCGAAAGCCGACCGCCGCGCGGCGAAGGCCACCGCCGCCCATGAGGCGAGCAGGCGGGCCGCGTACCGCGTGCCCCCGATGGGAGAGCCGATCAAGATCGGACATCACTCCGAGCACCGGCACCGCCGCAGCATCGAGAAGGCGCAAGAGGCGGCCAGTCGATCCGTCGCAGCGGACCGCGAAGCCAACTTGGCGGCCCAGCGCGCGGACGCCGCGTCGCGCACCACCGCGCACCGGCACAACCCCGTCACCGTCGCAAACCGTATCGACAAGCTCGAAGCCGAACAGCGCGGCGACCAACGCATCCTGGACGGAGGCGAACGGGGACGCCCGCCGTACGTGACCATCCACGCGCCCGCCTCGGGTGAGTACCGCGAGAAGGTGATCGCGCGGATGGCTCAGCGCGCCGACGACATCGAGCATTGGAAAGCTGTGCGGGCGCAGCAGATCGCTGACGGCGAAACACTGGGGCTGACGAAAGCCGACGTCAAGAAGGGCGACGCCGTCAAAGTCCGCGGCGACTGGTACCGGGTAGTCCGAGCCAACGCGAAAACCGTCACCGTCGAAAGCCGTTTCATGGCAGGCCATGACGGCACCGTGCCGTACCAGGAGATCCGCGCGCACCGCAAAGCCGCCGACCTCGACAAGCCGGAGGCGTAGGCAATCCGCCGGCCGCCGATGCTTCGGTCCGTGGTGGCCGGTCCCACGCAAACCTATTGACTCTACACACAGTCACCCGTATAGTTGGAGGTGCAGACGGACTACACCGTCACCACCCGGAAGGAACCGGAACATGGCAGCCACCCTCACCACCGACCCCACCCCCACCTGCGGACACGTCGAGGACTGCACCACCCTCCGCGACACCCAGACCGGCGAATGGGTCACCTACTGCGGGTACGCCGAGGCGTCCGCCCTCGAAACCGCCGCCTGACCAACCCCCCGGGGCCGCCCCACCCAGGCGGCCCCTGGGACTGACGGAATAGCCGTCACCACCCGGAAGGACCCGGAACATGTTCAACCACAACACCACCGCGATCATCGACGGCCTCGACCCCACGACGCTCACCCCGGACCTGAACGAGACCGTCGCGCTCCAGGTCGCGATCTGCGCGCTCGGCTCCGACGCGCCGCGCGACGCCGGGTACGCGCCCGCCACCGCCCCACACCCCGGATTCATGCTTCTCCTCGCGCTCGACCCCGCCGCCCTCCCCGCCGTCTGGGCACCCGCGGCCGATCCCGACAACCTGCCCTTCTACGCCTTCCCCTGGGCCGTCTAGCCTGCTCGCCCCGCGCAGCCGCACACCAGCGGCTGCGCACCACCCCGACGGACACACCCGTCACCACCCGGAAGGAACCGGACATGCCTACCTCCACGCCCGCCCGCTACCGCCGCCGCTCCGACGGCCTCGAAGTCGAAGCACTCCAGAACACCCCCGACACCGAGATCTGGGACTGGGTACCGCCGAACCTGTGGCGAGCCGACGACCCCAACGCCGGAGTGCCCGCCCTCTACATCTTCACCATCAACGGCGGACAAGAACGCGTCTGGCTGAACAACTGGGTCGTTCGCCACCCGGACGGTCGATTCGAGATCGTCGGCAACGTCCGCTTCACCGACGAGTTCGAAGCCGCCGAACACGTCATCACCCCCACCGACGAACAACAGCATGTGCTCAGCCAGGCGCAGGCGCACATCGAATCCGCCGCCCCCATCGGCGAACCCCTCAAATCGGGTGAGTCCGTGGACCTCGAGGAGGAAGGGCAGATGCTCGCGGCGCTGGCCGAGGCTGTCGGGACTGCGAACGGCACCGCCGACTTCTGGACCAAGGTGGCCGACACCCTCTCCGCCTACCGCAGCCTCGGCGTCAACCTGCCGGAAACCCCGTACGGGCACGAGGAATGGTACGAGAAGTCGCCGGTGCGGATGCCGTTCGACCTGGACGAGATGCGTGCCGAACTGACCGCGCTCTCCCCGCTGATCACCAAGGCCCACACCATCGCCGCCCTGTACCGGCGGGAGGCCCGCCGCCTGGACGACGAGTACGCCGCCGTCGCCCCCGACTGACCGGGAGACCCGATGTCCAACACGACCTATGGCGAATGGCACACCCTCACCGTCGGGTTCGACGGTGAGGAGGACGGCAAGCCGCTGCTGGACTACACACTGGACCACCCCGACACCTGCGCGCCCGCCGATACCGCCCCTGATCCCCACCACTGGCCGGAACCGCGCTGCCACCTCGACCACATCATCCGGGAATTTGCGGGCGAACCGGACGTGTACGGGATTCCACCCGAACCCGGTACCTATCGGATGCGGGCATGGGCGTCGCCCGGCCAGTGGTTCGGCTCGTACTACAGCGATCCGGAAGACGGCATCGAGATAGACGAAGAATCTCACGACCAGGAGACACCGACGCCCGAATCCCCCTTCACCCGTATCGAGTTCGGGATCAGATACGCGCACAACGGCCTCACGCTGCCGATCGCGACCGAGACCGCCGAACGGTTCCTGTCCCAGGGCGAAACCCGAGGGAAGCTCGGCATCCTCATGCGCCGCAAATCCGGGCCGGGCTTCACCGGCGAATGGACGCCACAGGACGGAGGTCCCGCCGAATAACCCCGCGCGCGGTCCGCCCCTCCCTGCGCGGGCCGCGCTCACCATCTCCGACGGACAACGCCGTCACCAACCGGACAAGGACCGGACCAATGTCCCACCCTCACAAGCCGCCACAGCACTACATCCACAATCTCCCCGCCGATCTCACGGTATGCACCCTGATCCCGCACGACACCATGAGGCGATACAAGGCGGCGATCGCATGAGTACAACCCACCTCGATTTGATCGCTCGCGCGTTCGGATTCCAGTCCGAACAGCACTTCAATGACGTGCTGGCGGGCCGGGCACCGAGCGCCCTGCGTGACGAGCAGTCGGCCGCCTCGAACCGCGCCGCCGCCGAATCCCGCGCGCAGGCTCAGAAGCAACGCAAGCAAGAGGGCCGCTGGGCACGCGACAAGGCGCACGAGCTGAAAGCTGCCAAACGGTGAGCGCCCTGATCGCGATCGTCGCGCTCGGCGGTCTCGGCGCGGCCGGGATCGTCGCACTTGTCATCGCCGGATCGCGGGGATAGAGCGATGCATCTGCCCCACATCTCCCGAGGTACCCGGCGGTTGCTGCGCGAAATCGGCAACGTCGTCCTGATTATTGCCGCCGGTGCGCTCGTCTGGTTCGTACTGGCGTGGTCGGCGGCGGTCTCAATATGAACCGAATTCTGCTCGCGCTCAATGGCATTACTGGGACTTGATCCCGGCCGCCTCACCCCGCCCCCCCGCCACGTAAGGACACGACCCGTGCAACAAGCCGACATCGACCAGATCGCCAGCACCCTCGTCAACGAACACCTCACCGCCGACATCGAATACAGCGAGGTGTTCGACCACGAAGACTGCGCCGACATCCCTGAACACCTCATCCGACTCATCCATCAGCGCGCGAACGAACTCCTGAAAGACGCCGCCACACGCCTGGACCCCGACCCGGACCGCATCCCGCTCGGCCAGCCCTACCAGCCGTCGCAACTCCGCCGCAGCGTGGTCGTGGTCCGGCAGGTGTTCCACTCCGGATTCACCGCCTTCACCGGCAGCCCGTGCTGCAACCGGATCACCCGCATCCCCCACGAGGACATCGACTACGCCCAGGACAGGAACCGGAAAGGGTTCCCCGTCTACCTCACCCGAACCGCGAAGTGCGGCACCTGCAACGCCTTCTATGAAATGCCGGTGCCCGCCGACATCCAGGCCAACCGCATCACCGAACTCGAATGGAAATCCCTGGGATGACCGACACCCGAGAAACCGTCGCCGAACTGTTGGGTGCCGCGTTGGTCGACGCCCGCGGTGAACACGTCGAGGTCGGCAACAACGAGGTGACCATCCGTGGAAGCGAGGGCATCGCCGCGGTAGTCGACAGCCTGCTGTCCCGTGCCCTTGTCGTCCCCCGTTCGGAGGCGACGCCCCGTACCTGGAACTCGGTGTACGGCATCCCCTTCGATGCTCTGTTCCGTGGGCTGCCCGATGGGTCGCTTGTGTGGCGGCGGTTCACGCATGACGCCGTTCGGGTTGCCGACTCGATCGCCTGGATCGAGGACGCCCGCAAGTTGGACGCCAAGTTCCCCGAGGGTTTTAAGGAGGTGCAGCCGTGAGCTCAACGCTGCCGCACCGCCGCTATCCCTGCGCGGAATGCCCGTGGCGCACCGACGTTGCCCCCGGCCAGTTCCCCGCCGAGCGGTTCGAAGCGCTCTCCTGCACCGCGGGCGGTCCCGGGCGGGAGGCGGACTTCAGTGCCCCGATGTTCGCCTGCCACAAGAGCCCTGAGGGCCGCGAGGAAGCCTGCGCGGGCTGGCTCGCAGTCGCCGGTGTCGAGCATCTCGGTGTCCGGCTGGCGGTCGCGTCCGGTCGCCTCGACCCCGCCGCCCTCTCCCCAGGCGACGGATGGCCGCCGCTGCACGAGTCCTACACCGAGATGGCCACCCAGAAAGCGAGCAACCATGCCTGATCAGACCGCCCTCAAAACGGAGTATGCGCGAAGGCCGGGAGGCGACCGTGACTGACGGCTACCGCGACGGCCTGAGAACCGAAACCGAGTTCACGGGCAATGCGTTCGCGATCGACCCCGAAGGCTGCGGCTGCACGGACTGCATCATCGGCCAGGCGTTCCATCCCTCCGACACCTGGCGGTTAGAAACCGCGATCGCGCAGGGCCGGACGCTCATCAACCGCACCGGCCACGAGGTGATCCTCCCGAACGGCTACCGCCTCGAGGACGACCAGAGGTGGCAGCCCGGCCGCGAACTCCACTGCCCCGGCTGCCTGTGCCCCGACAGGAGGTGGTGAATCGTGCCTGACCAGACCGCCCCGACCGGACGCCCATACACCCCGATCCGTACCAACCCGGACGGCTCACGTACAGGGGTCATCAAACGCATGTGCTCCGGCTGCGGCCGGGATCTCGGCGACGTCACCATGCAGGAGATCCAAGACGCCATCGACGGCAAACCCCTATCGGACACCCGCGCTGAATGCGGATGCGCCGACACATCTCGTGACGTGCCGGCGGTGGCCGATGTCTGAGATCTCGTGCGTTGTGTTCGTGGGTACGCATCCGGTGTCGCGTCATCGTCGGGGTGCGGGGCGACATCGGGCGGCGCCGCGGCCGTTGTCGTCGTATCGGTCTGCGCTGGCGTTGGCGGCGTCGTGGGTGACGTTCATGACGGTCATGACGCTGTCGCTGACGGTCCTGTTGTGAACTCGCTCTGACCATCACTAGCGGGGTTGGTGTGTGTATTGCGCCCCGTTGGTTCATGCTCGTCTCACCACTTGACTATTGGGGTGAGCGTGTGTAATGTCTCTCATGTCAGACGGATAAACCGTCACCCACCGGAAGGAACCGGCCATGAGCACCACCCTCTACGCCCGCACCGACACCGACACCCGCCGCCGCGTCCTCGAAGTGTTCGAGGACCCTGACCTCACCGCCCGCGCCGAGGACCGCTCCCTGGTCCTGCACATCGAGGACGGCGACTTCTTCCGGGGCACCAAGTGCGAGGAATGCGGACGCACTGCCGCTACCGCCGTCGAATGGGCCGACCGCAAGGACGGCCGCACCGACGAGAGCCGCTGCGGTGACCACCTCGCCGACCTCCTCGGCGTCCTCTCCAACCTGGACAGCGTCGACCACACCGAGCACATCGACCTGCGCGTGTCCCCGTGGTACCTGGCGTACGTCCACAACGTCGCGGCCTGACCCCCAAACCACCGGCCGCCAGACCCACCGCCGGGGTCTGGCGGCTTCAGCCTATCCACCCGAAGGAGCCCCATGCCCGACCAGATCACCGGCCGCCCGACCGATGAGGAGCTGCGCCAGATCGCCGAAGACCCATGGGTGTCGTACGCCCCCGACATTCCGCGCCGCATGGCCATCGAGCTGCGCGAGCTGCGTGCCCGCGCCGCCGAGCTGGAGGCCGAGCGCGGCCAGCTCCACACGGATCGCATGCAAGCCGACCAGCGCACGATCGAGGCCGAGCAGCGTGTTGCCGAGCTGCAGGCGGCGCAGCGTCCCCCACTCGGGTACGTCGTCGGCTGGCAGCACGGCGGTCGGACATTCCTCGCCCTCGATGAGGACGAGGTCGGCATCCTAGGCGACCGCGCCCGCACATACCCCGCCACCGCACTCGGCGAGGCGCAGCTGTTCCTCGCCGAGTGCGGACCCGAAGACCCCGATACACAGTTCCGCGTCTACGAGCTGCACGAGGTGAAGCCGTGACCGACCGCGCCCGTGACCAGAAGACACCGCTCCAGGGTGCACTCGCCGAAGCCTGCGCCTTCGCGCAGCGGCACGGCGTCACCGACTCGATCACCCCGGCCGACTTCGGCATTCAACGCAGCGAACCCGGCCTGACGACCGCCACCTACGTCGGCGCCGACCACGCCGTGCTCGCCACCGTCGACCGCCACGGCCGCGCCCGCTTCAGTGTCGCCGAACTGTTCTGGATACACCTGGATGCCGACGAGGGCCGCGACCCGTGCGCAGACTGCGGCGAGTGCATGAACTGCGGCGAAGTCGAGTGCGCATGCGAGCCGCCCGGCCGCCCGATGGTCACCGTCTACCTGCCCGGTGACGCACCAGCGCAGGGGTGAGCGCCAATGGCTGACCGACACCCACTGCACGCCCGCCATCGCCTCGCGCGACACCTGTACGACACTGCTCGCGCACGACAGTTGGACGACATCCACACCGGGCACGCGGGGGCTTTCGCGGACGCCGTGATCGAGTTGGGCTGGCGTCCACCCGCCCGGGTGATCACTGACCCCGCCGAACTGGACACCCTGCCGATCGGGTCTGTGGTCCGCGGCTATGGCGTCGCGCACCAGGCGTGCCCCGGCTACGGCCGGTCGAACTATCCCGCGTTGTGGCTGAAGCCCACCGGCCGACCCCAGACCAGCGCCGAACTGTTGGCCGACTGCCGTGGTGCTGGCGTCACAGTCCTGTACGTCCCGACCGAGGACGGAGACACCGAATGATCGACCTCGTTAGCGACTTCGCAGTGCCCTGCCCACACTGCGGTGCCCTCATCGGTTGGGGATGCATGAAGCCTCACGGCGGCAACTACTTCCACAACAAACGTCCAGTGGCGCATGCGGCCCGCAGGGCGGTAGCCGCACTGGTCCGCACACATCTCGCAGGAGCCACCGAATGACCGCCACCCGAGACCAGCTCGCCCGCGTCATCTCCGGCCATCAGCTCACCGGCCGTGTCAGCATCGGCTGCACTGGTTGCCCCGGTGTGGAGTTCATGCACGAGGGCGAGCACGCCGAGCATGTGGCGGACATGATCGTCGAGCAGTTCCTGGTCGTCCCCCACAGTGAGGTTGTCGGCCTGGAGTACGGGTGGCGCGCGGATCCGGAATGGGGCGTCGTGCCGGTCGAGTCCGCCGAAGAGGCGCGAGACTTCGCATCGAATACCCGGCTCGGTGAAGCGCTGTTCCATCACGTGCTGGCGTGGTCCCCACTCCCCGAGGACGGAGAGACCAATGTCTGAGCCGAACCCAGAGCTGTCGTTCCTCAAGACCTCTGCTCGTGAGGCGGACGCGGAGGGCCGGACCCTGGTCATCGACCCGGGGTATGTGTTCGAGGCGCTGGAGAAGCTCGCCGAAGCACGCACCCGGATCGCGGAGTTGGAGGCGGCGCAGCGTCCCCCGATCGGGTATGTCGTCCTGGAGAAGCGTCCCCACCGGAGCGAGCCCGGCGATTTCGACTACCGCCCTGTCGGGTCGATCTGGGGCGAGCGCGAGCCCGCCGAGAGTGACGCGGGGGCATGGCAGGACGCGGCCATTGCGGACCGCAAGCGCTACGGCAACGTTGAGTACGTGCTCGGCGAGGTCCGGGAGGTGCAGCCGTGAGCGACCTGATCAAACTCACGATGCCGACGGCCCCGTACGAATCGTTCTGGGTGTCGGCAAGCTCGGTCGTGCTGGTCGAGCCAATAACTCAGGCGTACGGCCACCACGCGAAGGCTCAAATCCTGCTGGAGGGCGGCGAGAAGCGGCAATGCCTGGAGTCGGCGGCCGAGGTGGAGCAGCTGATCGCACAGGCGCATTCGGCCGTCCGGGAGGTGCAGCCGTGACCGCCGAACCCTTCACTGCGGCAGACGCCTTGGATGACGTCCGGCAGACGCTCGCGGACAACGGGTTCCACATCGTCGGCCAGTGGGGTCAGAGCCTGATCTACCGGATGCCGAACGGTGACCGTTTCGAGGTCCGGGTGACCAAGAAGAGAGGCAAGTGATGAGCGCGTTCCCTGCGCATCGGATGGTCGGCGAACCCGGCGACGGTGACAAGACTGGCCAGCTCCCATGTAGGGCCAGCAACCAGCACGACTGGCAGTGGCACAACAACCCGCAGTCCACACCTCGTCAGTACCGGATGTGCCCGCACTGCCATGCCATAGACGCCTCTGAGGCACTGGAGGCAGCGCAGTGTCCCCCACTCGGGCAGGGCGAACCCGTGCGCGCCCGCGACCACGTTGTCTACTTCGTCGACGACGGGTATGTGAGCGCGCTCGCCGGGGATGACCTGGCGAAGGCGATCAAGAACCGTGACCGGTTCCATCCGGGCGGGAAAATCATCGAGCAGCGGGCCCGCATGGAGTGGCGGGAGGTGCGGTCGTGACCACAGATGACGACCGCGAGCAGATGACCCGCGCCCTGTCCCGCCAGATCCGGAAGCGCACACCCGCCGACCAACGGCAGGCGCGTGCACTGGCCGAGCATCTGATCGAACTCGGATGGACTCTGCCCAGCGAGCCCCGGGCGATCGGGAGCGCCGAGGAACTTGACGCACTGCCCGTGGGATCGGTGATCCGCACCGGGCATGGACTGGTTCGCACATGGGTGTGCGGTGCCATCGGCTACTGGACAAACGGGCCGAGCTTCTACGCCAGCAAGACCGTCATGCGCGCCTGCGGGCCGGGCATCGCCGTCCTGTGGCAGCCAGAGCGGGAGGACCGCACGTGACCGTCACACGCCACTCCCTCACCCCGTGGTCGCACTGGACTCCGTGCCACCATGGTCCCCGCCACCCCACCCCGGGATGGCATGGCGAGAGGGGCCACACAATGACGGATCAGGGATACGAGTACGGGCGCGGCGCCGAAATGCGAGTACTGCGCGCACACCTTGGGATCGACATCAAGAACATGCAGGACATGGCAACCCTGCTCGGCGTCGCCCTCTCCACCTACCAGCGGTGGGAGAACGGACGCGACCGCATCCCCACAGGCATCTGGCCGCGGGTCGAACGCCTGTACGAAATGTTCGACGAAGCAGTCGACCAGCTTCTCCAGTCCATCCCCGAAGGCACCGACCCCGTCAACGTCAGGGTGTGGCGCGGCAAACGCGACGAGAACACCGAATGGCCCCAGGCGTTCCCCGGTGTCTGGCTGCGAGTCGTCGGGGAAGCCGCCCGCGAACAGCCACGCATCCGCCCCCGATACCCCGACGACGACGAATGAGACCGCTCGTGATCGCCGAACACGACAAGGCCGGAGCCACGCCGTGAATCCCGCCATCGCCGCTCTCATGCACACCGCCCCCGTCGAACTGCTGAACCGTCAACCGGGGGCGGGGCGCAACGTCATCGACCACTGGTGGTGCGTGGACCACAACGGTGACCCGCTGTTCTTCCACCGCCTCAACATGTTCACCCCGCAGTGCAACCCGCACCGGGAGACGGTCGCCGGCATGTACCCCGGAATGGACGTCGTGCAGCTGCCGCAGGTGTTCGTACCCACCCGCTTCGCGGAGGGTGTGTTGCGGCCGTATTCCGCGCTCGACCCGGCCGCAGCCGAACAGAACTAGGAGATCACCGTGGCGAAGCTGATGCTCAGTGGCACATACAGTCTCGTGGTCAACGACACCGACCACCTTCCCGAGAACATGGACCAGGAGCAGGTGTTCGACGGCCTCCGGTCCGCGCTCCAAGCTGCCGCCGATGCCTGGTACGAGACCAATCCCGGTCTTTCAGCCGAACCCCAGGTGTTCTGATGGGCTGGACACAACCCCTGTGCGTCGCTTGCTGGAACCGCGACAACCCCGACCGGCAGGCCGGCAACGATCCCGTCGGCCCGCCCGACCGCTGCTGCAAATGCGGTGATCCCACCCGATCGGGGATCTATCTCCGCATCGACCCGGCCACCGTGCCGTACCCGCAGCCAGACGAATAGGGAGATCGACCGTCGATGCTGGTTGGACGCCGTCCGAACAGCCCGCCGCGCTGGCGCAAGCCCCCAACTCGACCACGAATAGGAGACCACCGTGAGCGACGACCTGCCGAATCTGCCCACCGGATTCATCCCCCTCAACGAACTTGCTGAGGGCACCGTGTATGTCAACCTCGACCACATCTCCCTGGTGCGGCCCCACACGTTTGCCGACGGCAAACAAGGCTGCGTTGTCCACATTCTCGGCACCCCCGAACCCCTGACGGTCACCGACAACGTTGCCACCGTGCTGGGCCGCATCGCCAACTATCGCGCTGAACTCAGGAAGATCTGATGGGCGCCATCCTCACACCCACCGCCGACATGGCCCCCTGGCGCGTCGAAGTCCGATCGAACTCGGCCTACTTCTACGGTGGACAGGCCCGTGTCCGACGGGCTGAAGGCCGAGACTCGCATGTCGGTCTCGGTGTGCCGGTCGACCAGGCCCGCCCCCTGCTGGAAGCGCTACGCCAAGTAATCGACTCCGACGCCTTCCCTGACCGCTGGCGGTCGCCCTGGGCAGAAACCTGCGGTCTGGAGCAGCCCGGTAATTACGACCGGTACGAACTCGCCCGCGGCTGGCTGTACTTGCAAGGATCCTGCTACGTCTACGGCGCGACCGGCCGCAGCGACGGCCCGATCCATGAACCGGGATGGGGAGACGCCGCCGTGGCGATGGTCGACGGCTCAAACGTCGCCATGTTCGAGATCGACTATGCCGTCATGGTCGATGCCCGGAACCTGCTCCATGCCGCGATCTCTGGATTCGAGACGGACTGATGTCGACTACCGGACCACGTCACACCATCACCCTCGAAATCGACGTCACCGATGCGCAGGCCGAGAACGGTGAGCCCTCACCGATCATCGACACCCTGACCAAGGTCGCCGAGACCATCACCGGCGGCGGGTTCACCGTGCGGATACACACGGAACGCGAGACCGGCCGCGACCCCGACACAGGCGAACGTCAGGTGGAGCGGTCCACGGTGTACAACTCCGGGAGAACGCGTCTCGGATTGCCCATCACTACCCTGTTCGACCCTGCCACGAACCAGGATTCAGGTACCTGCCTGTGGTGCGGGCAACGCGGCGCTTGCGCGGTCACCGACCCCCTCCCGACCGGCGAACGGTTCTGGTTCCACAGTCAGTGCCCACCCGCACCGGCGGGGCAATGAGTCCCCGGTACATCCAGGAACTGTTCGGCGCTGCGTGCCCGAAGTGCGGTACCGCGCACACGATGTCGAGTAAGCCGGGTGTGAGTGGTCGGCGGAAGGACACGATGGGGGCGGAATGCCGGGTGGTGTTCAGCGCGGGAGAGAGAGGCGGCCCGCATCAGATCGACGTGTATTGCTGGCAATGCTGGCTGGACATCGGCGCGCCACGAACCGGCGACGCCCGGATCTGTGTCGTTTGCGGGCGGGTCGGCACCGCGCAGTTCCGCATCGCACATATCCCCGAAACCGGGCCGATCGAATGGCGCTGCACCCACACCGAGAAGTGTGCGGGCCGCGCCTACCCACAGCACGGCTGGAACGGGCCTGCCCCGATGTGCCGGTTCACCCGCAGCGGCATCCACGAGCCCGGCGCCGAGCCCGCCACCCACACCGTCATGGTGCCAGCCCTGGGCTGGTCGATGGTGTGCGACGGGTGCGCCGAATACATCCGCCAACACGACACCCGTTCGGGTGCCGAAGTCCGGCGGGAACGCAACACGCACACGGAAGGGTCGGCCTGATGTCCGCTGTTTGGTTTACGTCTGACCTTCACGTGGGTCACCGTCTCGTCGCTGAACTGCGCGGTTTTGGTGACGATGTGGACGCCCACGACGCCGCCCTGGCTGAGCACTGGGACCGCTTGATCCGTCCCGACGACCAGGTATGGCTGCTCGGGGATCTCATCGGCCGCCGCGGGCACGAACGCCGCGGCCTGGACTGGATCGCCGCCCGCAACAGGACCGTGCACCTGGTGGCCGGGAATCACTGCTCGGTCCACCCGATGCACACCGGCGCCCCCGGTGAACTCCCCCGCTGGCTCGAGGTGTTCGCCACCGTTCAACAGACCGCCGTCCGCCGCATCGGCGGGCAACGAGTCCTCCTGTCGCACTTCCCCTACCGTGACGACCCCGATGGCGACCACACCGAAGTGCTCCGCCACAACGAATGGCGGATGCCCGACACCGGGCAATGGCTCCTGCACGGACACACCCACTCCGCGGTGCAGCAGCGCGGCCGACAGCTGCACGTCGGTGTCGACGCCCACGGGCTGCGCCCCGTCCCCCTGCACTGGGTAGCCGAACGCATCGCCAACGAACACGCCGGAGCCGCCTGATGATCGACCGCCAGCACTACCAGAAGACCAGCCCGGACCCCGACCGCCCTGGCTGGTACACCGTGCACATCTGCGGTTTCACCGACTGCGTCGGCACGGACGACCCGCGCCACCACAACGACGTATGGAAGACCTACGAGCCCGTCGAGATCGACGTGTGCCCGCCTCCCGGCCGCGATGTGGGTGAACTCGTGAAGCCCGACGGCCCGCTCCGCTGCCCGGACTGCGACGAACTCGAATCCTGCTGCGTGTGCAGCCAGGAACGGCGCACACAACGACGGTTGGGTATCTGCACCGAATGCGGTCTCAGTTCGGCGGGCAACCACTACCCGTGGTGTTCGCGGGCGCCGAAGGCGTTCGAGTCGACCGGTCCGGGATCGAGACCGTGCATCACGTGTTCGGTGTGCGGGCGCACCTCTTACAACCCGCACGACATCGTGAACCGGTACTGCGGACACTGCCACCTGTTCCTGACAGCACCTAGCCGAATCATCGACCTGATCGAGCCAGACGACCCGGAGATCCCCCGATGAAGCGCCGCCCCCGTCGGAATGACCGCTGGCGCGAGGAGAGCGGCGCAGGGGTGGAGTCGAACCACCTGTTGCAGCTCCTACAGCCAACCGCCCTCAAGGGGTCTGCGCCGGTCCGCGCCGCGCTCTCCGCGTCCGACATCCTACCGACGTTGAATCCGCCGCAGCAGGGGCACCTCCACCCGCTACGCAGGGCACTCGTGGAAGCGGCGCTCCTGCGGCACCTGCTCGACGGCGGCCAGGTGGTCCGCATCCGATACGGGAAGACCGACCGCTGATGGCGAACATGACCGAACTGTTCCTGCGCGTCCACCTGCGCGACGACACCCCTGCGGGCCTGCTCGACTGGCTGGAGAAGATCGCCGCTGGGAACGACCTCGAAGCGTACGACGCGCACCCGTTCTTCGCCTGCCGCCGTTGGCATCTCGCGCTCACAGGAGTCGATGAAATCTCCACGCCGATCGTCGGGCCGCCACTCGCCTTCGGCCGAGGCAGCGTCGACGGGTACGAACTCCGGTCGATGCTGACCGTGCACAGCGCCTTCCGGCACTACGACGGCGAGGTAGCCGCGTTCCTCGACTGGATCACGCAGTTCGTGGACGCCGACCCGGGAGACTTCCTCGGCTACTCGCTGTACGAGGACGGCTACGACGGCGAACCGGAGATGCCGACCCTCATTCACATGCCACGCCGGTAGCGAGAGACCGCCGCCCGGTCTGAATGGGCCCAGTGCGGTAAGAGGTCTTGCGCCCCTAGCTCGTATATCCCGGTCGATGGCCGGGACGGATGCACTGTTCGAGCGCGCCGCTCGACTGCCGCCGGGGCAGCGGGCGGCGTTTCTCGCATGGGCCAACCAAGAACTGGTCCGCCGCGAAGCAGTCCGGAAGTACCCGACCGCCGGCGCGCTCGCGATGGCGCTCGATCCCACCACGGTCCAGACTCCCGACCTCGAGATGATCGACCGGGAGCTGGCCGCCGCGCAGCACGTCCGCCCTGAAGGCGAACCCGCGGCGCGGCTGATGATCTCGAAGCCTTCCCAGACCGGCAAGAGCCTGCGTGTGGCCGTTTGGGGGACTGTGCACGCGCTCATGCGTCACCCAGACTGGCGCATCATCGTCGTCACCCACAGCGAGGACCTGGCGCTCACCCACTCCGAAGCGGTCCGCAACATCATCCGAACGTTCGGCACCGGCGCCCGGGACTCCCTCACCGGTGCGCCGCTGCCGGACCGGCTCGGCATCGGGATCGGGAAGAAGTCAGCAGCGTCGCGGTGGCAGCTGGCTGGCCGCGAGGGTGGTCTGGTCGCCGCAGGTGTCGGTACCGCGCTGCCCGGCCGCCCCGCCGACTACATGCTGTTGGATGACCTTTTCGCCGGGATGCTCCAGGCTGACAGCCCCGCGCACCGGAAACAGGTCAGGGTCTGGTGGGACACCGTAGGATCCCAGCGACTGGGACCGCAGGCACCAGCCGTGATGATCGGCACGCGCTGGAATGAGGAAGACGCCCACGCCTACCTGCTCAGCCTGGAGCCGGACCGCTGGCGAGTCTTGAACTTCCCGGCCATCGCCGAACCGGGATTGCACGATTCTCTCGGCCGCGAACCCGGCGTGCAGCTGGTCAACCCCCGCGGCAAGACCGACTGGAGCGCCGTCCGAGCCACGAAATCCGAACGCGTGTGGTCGTCTATGTACCAGGGCAACCCCACCCCGCAGGACGGAACCCTGTTCTCGATCAAGTGGTTCAACCGGTGGCGGCTTGACCGGGAGCCGCCGCTGTATCGGCGGATCGTGGCGATCGATCCCGCCGAGACCGGGAAAGGCGATCAGGCTGGCATCATCGCCGCGGGCACCGACCAGTACGGGGGTGTGGTCCTCACCGACGACGCGAGCGGTGCCCTGTCGGCCGCCGAGTGGCCGCGCAAGGCGTGCCTGCTCGCGCTGCGCACCGGGGCGACCGAGGTGGTTTTCGAGGCGTACTCGGCAGCGGTCACGTATGAGCGGACCCTGAAACAGGCGTACAAGGATCTCGTGGCAGAGGCGGCCGACCTGGACAAGGACGGGATCGTGGAGGGGGTGCGGGTGCCTGATGAGCGGCCCTTCCACGTCTTCCCATGGAAGGGCGACGGCAACGCCCTCGTGCGGTCCACAGGTCTACGGAACGCCATGTCGACGGGTTGGTGCCGGGTGGTGCGGCAGAAGCTCGCCACGTTCGAATTCATGGCTCGCACATGGATGGAAGGACAGCACTCCCCCGACCGGGTGTCGGCTGCGGTGGTGGCCTACAACTACCTGTCCGGCGGTGGAGACACCGGACTGGCGGATGGTGCGGGTTCGTGGGGGCAGATGAGTGACGGCCTGCGCTGAACCCATTGACCCATCGGTTGAGAGTATGTATAGTTATTGAGGTCAGACGGACTGCACCGTCACCTACCGGAGGAGCCCGGCATGGACATCATCGCCCTCATCGACAACGCACTCGAGGACGACGAGACCGGCCCCGACGCGATGCGGTGGCGTCCCCACCCGGCAGTTGAGCCCCGCCCACACCAGGATCTTCGCGCGGGCGACGTGGTCGAGTACCACGGGTCGATCATCCTGTTCCACTGGGACGAATTCGTTGTCGTCTCGGTAGGCGACGACGGGCGATTGACCCTGGTCGACCACTACTACCCCACAACCCGGCTGAAGCAGGTACGGCAGTCGTCGGTAACGGCCACGGGACAGTGGGTGCCGATATGCCGGTGCGAACACCCGTACACACATCCGGCGGCACCGACGCCGGGAACCTGCTCGGCCGTGGGGTGCCAGTGCCCCCACCATCCGCAGTAGACGCCAGTACCCGGCCGTGTCCGCGAAGAGGAACCGATCCGGCCCAGCGTTGGCCGGGTCGCAAACCACTGGATCCACGAGCACCGCAACGAGTCCCGAACCCGATTCGTCGGCGGCCTGAAACTGCCAGATAAGCAAGGAGATTCACATGGGATACACGACCGACTTCGAAGGCTCCGTGACCGTCACACCCCCGCTCAACGAGAGCGAGCGCACCTATCTGTGGCGATTCGCCCATACCCGCCACATGGACCGCACCAGTGGCCCCTATTTCGTGGACGGGACGGACGGCGCGATCGGCCATGACCAAGGGCACGACCCCGATATCCGAAGCTGCAACCGGCCACCCAAAGGGCAGCCCGGCCCGTGGTGCGGATGGGTGCCGACCAAGGACGGGACCGCCATCGAATGGGACAGCTGCGAGAAGTTCTACGACAGCGATGCCTGGATGCAGTACCTCATCGACCATTTTCTTCGCAGCGGCGCGCAGGCCGAAGGGCATAAAGGGTTCGAGGACTTCACCTTTGATCACGTCGTGAACGGCGTCATTCACGCCCAGGGCGAAGACCCACAAGCCACCTGGGACCTGATCGTCACGGACAACGCGGTCACCATCGCCGACACGCCTCCCGAATAACCCGTAGCCCTCCGAATGGTGGCGGCCGGTTCCCGTTCAACGAAGCACGGAGGGGATCAACGACGCTCCCCGCGAACCAGCCGCCACAACCCCTGAAAGGACTCACCCGAGATGACCACCGAAGAGTGGGCCGACGCCATCGCTTCCGCGCTCAACTCCAAGTGCATGCACGTGGAGTTGTGGTTGCAGAGGGCGCGCGAGGCCGACGAGCGCGACCGCTGGAAGTTCGAGTGGGCGTGCGACAAGCTGAAGGCGCAGCGCGACAGCCTGATCGAGAAGGCCCGCAAGTTCGGCGACCGGGCCGCGATGGAGCGGGCGTTGGACAGGCACATGCTCGCATCGCTCCTCCATGAGGCCGTCTGAGCGCCGTCGTGTTCGACGATCCGACAAGCCTCGACAACATTGGGCGTACGTTCCCGATCGTTGTCGCGTGCGATTGCGGCGAAACCCACACCAGCACCGGCAAGATCGTCGCGAGCGACGTCAACCGCGCTCTCGCTACGAGCGTGATAGACAACGTCGACTTTGTCGCCCAACGCGCGTGGATCCGCGAGCACCGCGCCCACGGCGGCAACATCACCCAACCGTGCCGAGCCGCGTAGTTCACCGGTCCGCACGGGTCTGCAACCGACATGGCTGTCACCTCGCCGGCGCCCGCCGACTTCACCACCGACGCCGAAACTCTCGTCCAGTGGCGCGCCAACGGCTTCGGCCGCGACGCGCACCACGCAGCTTTGCATGGGACGGGCCTACCGTCCCCCTCATGGCAACCACAGTCCTCGCCCTGGTTATCTACGTGTTCGTCGTCGCGCGTTGTACCCGTGTCATCGTGCTCGACAAGATCGGTTCCCCGCTGCGGTCGTGGGCTGGCGAGCGTTGGCCGAGTGAGGAGCCCCTGGCTCCCGACGCCCCGGTGCGATCCCACCCCATCACGTTCGCTCTCCATTGCTACGCCTGCATCAGTGTGTGGTTCGGGGCGGTGCTGTGTGTACCGGCGGCGCTGGTGGCCGATTTGCCGTTGTGGTGGTCGCCCGCGTTGGCGCTGGCAGCGTCGCAGGCAGCGCTCGTGTTACGGGGATTGGAATCCGATTGACCCATTGATCCTTGGGGTTAAGGTATGTATATTCGATGGTGTTAGACGGAGTAACCGTCACCCACCCGGAGGAGACCGGACATGAACACCACCCACACCACCGACGTACGGGCAGACATCGCGGCGATCGCCGGTCCCGTCCCCGCAGTCCGCACCCGCGCGACCATCGCCGCCTACTTCGACCGCCGCGCCGCGGCGGCCCTGCACCTGGCCGAACAGGCGACCAACACCGCCGATCACGCGCTGAGCATGGACATGCTCGACATCGCCGCCGAAGCCCTGGCCGAGGGCCGCGCGTACCTCGCCGAATACCGGCTCATCAACGCGATGCGTGTGCGGCCCGTCTGAACCGCTTGCTGGCCCCACCCGCCCCGGGTGGGGCCAGAGCTGGCAGCTCAGCCAACCCCAGACGGAGCACACCGTCACCTACCGGAAGGACCGGCACATGTTCACCACCCCCGCGCTCACCCAACGCGACGCCATCCCCGCGCATTGGCTTGCGCGCCCCTGGAACGACGGCGATCACCGCCACATCCTCGGCGACGGCCGCCCACTGCGCGCCGGTGAACTGATCACCGTCGTGTGGGCCGACCGCGACGGCATGATCCGCGCCGCGGTCTCGATGGTCCTGGTCCCCGAGCACGCCGACCATACCGTCCGCGAAGCATCCGGGTTCGACTCCTTCGCCGCCGCCCGCGGCTGGGCCGAAACCAACGACGCCGAACTCCAGGACATCCTGGACAACCTCCCGTGGGACGCCGACCCCCTCGAAGCCGTCACCACCGCCTGACCACCACCGAGCCCGCCTCACACCGGGGCGGGCCATACACCCTCGACGGACTGCACCGTCACAACCCGGAAGGAACCGGACATGACCATCGTCTACACCCGTGAAGCTGTAGAGGCCGCGCAGGAAATGCGGGACGCCTGCCAGGGTCTCACCGCCGCCGTCCCCCGCGACCTGGACACCTACCGCGCCGCCTGGGACCGTCACGTCTTCGCCGAATCTCGGTGGGCGCACATGTGGCCCGCCGGGCATGTCCCCCACACCCTGGACGTGATCGCCTCCGCCTACGATCACCCGAACCAGCTGCGGGAATCCCTGTGCGCCGGGGTGTTCCGCACCCGGGACGACCGGTTCTCTGCCAGCCCCTACCTGCCCGGCCGGGACAAAGCCGGGAAGTGGGCGGTCGAGTACCAGCCCACCAACCGCACCGAGGTCGTCACCGTCGACACCGACGACCTCGCACACGCACAGCTGATCGTGGACCTCATCACCTGGGCCGAAACCGACGGCGCCCGCAACGGGGAGGACTGACATGGGACAGTGGGACGACCTGGACCATGGGCTGTCCCTCGCGGACGCCTCTCACCGCTGCCGCGCCATCACCAGCGAAGACCGTGAAGCGGTGCGTCGCCTCACCCGCCGACACGCCGAATCCGCATCCGATGAGGCGACTCTGCTTGCGATGTTGGGCCTCGACGTCTCCGACACCCCACCGGACTTTCCCTGCGTCGCCGGGTGCGGTCGGCAGCTGTATGTGAAGAACTGGCCTTCGCATTGGCGGACAGACCGTGTGCTGTGCAACAACGAACGCGGCATCTGCATGAGCTGCCGACGCAAGGAACGCATCGCCGCCGGTGAACTCCTCCCACCCAAGCCCCGCGAGAAATCGGCCAAGCCCAAGCCGTACAAGCGGCGCGTGGTGCGCGTGGGCACGGAGTTGTGAGGAAGTCTGCGGCTTGTCGGTGTGCGCTGGTACGAAAGGGAGTTCATGTCTCAGCGCACACCGGTCCAAGCTGCCTGGACCACCCTCGATGCCGTCGCCGCCACCCTCGACCGCGCAAACCTGCGACGAGAACCAATCCCTTGGCACGAGTTGCCGCGGTTGGCGCAGCTGGTGCGCGACGCCCGCCAAATCTACGTCGACGCGCTATCTACGCATCCAGTCCCGCCAGACCAGCCAACCGAGTAGCGCGGTCGGTGCCGCGCCGCTGCTGCGCGAGCACCGTGGTTACCGTGCCCTTCACGGCGTTGCTCGCGGCGAAATGCTCCGGGCTGGCCTGGTAGCTGCGCTCCAAAGCGTCCATCGCGTCATCGAGCTTCTGGGCCAGCAGGAATGCGCGCGCGCGGTCGACTTCGCCGTACGCTTTTCGTTCGGCGGCCATCCCCTTCGGCAGGTTCAGGCGGTTCGCGATTTCCAATGCCCGTCCCGGCTCGTTCAGGTCCGCCTCGGCGCACAGCTGATACAGGCTCACGTTCGCAGGACCGACCGGTGTCCCGTACACAACTCCATCCGGGAACCGGGCTGCGAGCCTCCCGGCCTCCTCCAGGTGGGACCGCGCGGTGTCGGCGTCGCCGGTCGCCGCGGCGATCGTCCCGGCCCGCATGTGCAGCAGGCTGTACACCGCCGCTACCGTCTGGTCGTCGTCCTCGAGGAGCGGATCGATGTCGGCCATCGCGCGCGACAGGAGCCGCAGGGCGTGATCGGTCGCGCCCATCCGGGACAGCGTGGCCGCCTTCACATAGTGGGTGGTGGCGAGCAGCAGTGGGTCACCGGCGCGGGTCGCCGCCCACTCCATACGTTCGGTGGCGGTGAGGCTCAGGTCCACATATCCGAGTTTGTGAGCGACGGTATTCGCGGCCCGGTACAGCTCGGCGAGCATCGTGTACGGGCGGCTGCGTGGCACCTGATCGGAGCCGATCACCAGCAGTTGGTCCACGAGATCGGGCAGTGCGGCGGCGATGTCGCGGTACCGGGTCTCGCGCCGCCAGACCCCGACCCGCGCGACCATCCGCTCCAGCTGGTCGACGGGTCCGGGCACGGTGTCCGGGGACATCAAATCGGTCGCCGCGAGAGTGCGGCGCAGCTGCGGCAGGATCTCGGCCAGCTGTTCGGGTTCGGTGTTGGTGCCGTAGAGGCGTGATGCGTCCACGGCCAGCGCAGTGGCGACGGCGCCGATCCACACCGTGCTCGCTTTCGCCTTGCCTCGCTCCACGTCGGCGAGCATCGAGCGCGAAACATGCGCCTGCGCAGCCAGCTGGTGCTGGGTGAGTTTGCGCAATTTCCGGAAGTGCGCGATTCGCCCGCCGACATAGGTGAGGTCTTCGTCCTTCACCCTTCACACCCTAGCAGCAGAATTTCGTACATTCTTCGTACATTCGTACGTCAGCGAACGCATAGCGTCAGTACAAGCCCCGACGCCGACGTGAGCCGAATGTGTCACCCACCCCCAGGCCCCGGCGGCGTCGGGTGCTACCCAACCACTCCGCAAGGGGGCACAGGAATTGGCGATTGCGATAGGGGTGCTGGACCTCGAGTTGTCCGGCCGCGCTGACCGGGTACATCGCGACCGGATCAGGGCCGCCGCCGAACGGTACGGCCACACCCTGCACTCGATTTTCGAGGTCTCGCCGGGCATATTCATGCCGGTCACCGCAACAGTGATGGCGCTACGCGAAGCCGCCGCGACGGTCGTCATCGCGCCCCATATCGATCATGTATGGGTCGCGCGCCGCGCGCTCACTGAGCACGCGTCGGTGATCGTGCTGGATCCCGAACAGATGTGGGAGCACCGCAGGCGGTGGCCGACGCTCGCCCCAACTCCCCCGGCCCACCCTCTTCTGCCATGACCGTGTGGCGGATCTTGGTCGTCGTCGCCGCTGTCGCTGTCGCCGCGATGGTCCTCTATTTCGTGTGGTGCACCTACGTCTCTCGCGCTCCCACTGTGGATGGTCCATCGACCGCTGAGATACGGCTGCGGGTGGGGCGGGAAGCGTGCGTGCTCGGCCTCGCCCCCATCACCAGCAACGCATTCCAACATCTCACCACCACGCAGGCCGAGACGCTGCTCAGCATCCACGGCAGCTGCCGTCACACCTGTTCGTGGTACCGGGCCGCGCACGACTACCTATCCCGAAACCCATAGGACTATCGTGCGATAACGCGGCCCCCTGAACCGGACCCTCTACCGGTTCAGGGGGCCGTCCATATCCAAACCCGGTTGCGCCCCTCCCCCGTACAACCCGTGCCGATGGCACTGATCTGGAGCAAGCGGCGTACCACCGAGGGCACAGCGGAACCCCCGGTGGTCTCGGCGTTGTCGGGCGACTTCGACGGACTCACCGCAGCGTCCGCCCCTGTACCCCCCGAGAAGTGGGGCCGCATCACCCGCCCTCAGCAGCAGGGTCGCGACGGGAAATGGTCGGATGAATGCTGGGACTTCCTTGACGTCGTCGGGGAACTGTCCTTCGCGCTGCTGTGGAAAACCGCCCTCATCTCCCGGTTCCGGCTGGTGGCATCCGATATCGACCCGGAGACCGGCAAACCCACGGGCACCACCGACAATCAGGCCGCGATCGAACTCGTCGCCAGGATCGCGGGCGGCGCCACCGGCCAATCCCAGATGCTGGCCCGTCTCACCCCGCTGCTCACCATCCCCGGCCAGGGATGGTTGGCGATCATCTACCCCGACGATGTCGAGGAATGGCACATCCTGTCGCAGGAGGAGGTACACACCTCCGGTCAGGACGTGGTGATCACTCGTCTCGACGGCACGAAATACACGATGAACCCCAAGACGGACACCCTGTCCCGGATTTGGCGGCCCGACCCCCGACGCTCCTCACTGCCCTGGTCCCCGGTCAAGGCCGCTCGCCCGATCCTGCGTCAAATCGTCCGCGCCACACAAACAATCGAAGCCGCCAGCAAGTCACGACTCGCCGGTAACGGTGTCCTGATCCTCCCCAGCGAGGTCAGTATGCCCACGCAGCCCGCGCCGCGCGCCGCCCCTGACCCCGACGCCCCGAACCTGCCGCCACCCCCGCCTCCCGCAGCGAAATTCGTCAGCGCCTCCGACATCCGCAAGGCCATCCAGGAGGCCATGTCCAAGGCGATCGAAGACCCCTCCAGCGCTGAGGCCCTGGTGCCGATCGTGCTGATGGTGGCAGGCCAATTCGTCAAGGATGTACAACACCTCAAGTTCGACACCGAGATCGGGGAGAGGGCACTCGAAGCACTCGAGGCCGCGGTGCGCCGCCTCGCCATGACCCTCGACATGCCCGCCGAAGTGCTCCTCGGGCAAGGAACACTGAATCATTGGTCGCTGGCCGGTATCGAAGAACAGGCCGTGCGCTGGCACGCCTCACCGGAGATGGAAGTCATCTGCGACGCCCTCACCCGCGAACTGCTGCACCCCATGCTCGGCGCCAAGGCCGGGAACACGGTCATCTGGTACGACACCAGCGACGTCGATGCTGAGCCGGACCAGATCAACAAGGTACGCAACGGCTACACAGACGGTGTCGTCAACGCCGACGCCTACATGCGGCAACTCGGAATGTCTCCGGAGGACGACGGATACGACCTCACCTCCGTCGACGGGTGGACGCTGTGGGCGACCGACCAGGTACGGCGAAAGCCGGAACTGTTCGCGGTCCTATCCCCGATCCTGCGGGTGCTGGTGCCCTCCCTCGCCGAGCTCCCCGACCCGGCCCCTGTCGCAGTACCGGCCACCCGGCCACAACCGGAACTGGAACCTGGCCCTGGCGCGACGCCTGACACACGCGACAACTCGGCGGTCACCGCCTCAGCCGCGGGCCCGATCATCCGCATGTGCGTCAACCAGGCCATGCGCCTGGCAGGTACGCGCCGGTCTGGGCGTGGCGACCACTACCGGCTGCGTGACGTACAGCCCGCCGAATTCCACCTCCCCCAATACCTCGGACCCGCACGAGCTGCGGACATCGCCCGCCTGATCGACGGCTGGCAAGACATGGTGGACGACTCCGTGTGCGCAGCCGCGGGCATCACCCACGCCGTGTTGCGGGATGTCGTGGTCACCACATGCGCGACCGCGCTCACCACCGGCCGCCGCCCCGTCATGCCGTGGGAGCGTTGATGCCCGACATCCCCCGCGAAGACCTGCTCACGCTTCTCCAGCTGGAACAAGAGCTGCAGGACGCCACCACCACCGCCTTACAGGGTTGGCTCGAGGTGGCGCGCGCGGCAGCGCTGCCCGCGCTCACCGCCGCCGCGATCCCGCCGGACCCGGACGCGATCGGCCGCCACGCCGACGCAGCGTGGGATCAGGCCGTCGATGACACGATCATGCCCCGCCTCGCTGCTGCGGTCACCCGCCTGCTCGGCGACACCGCCGAACGCCTCACCGACTGGCGCAGCAGGTATCTCGCGTCGGCGCGCCAACGCCTGTCGTCGCTGCCCGCCCGCGCCACCCGCCGCGTCCGCGCCGCGATGAACAACGCCGCCGGCGCTGCCGTTGACGTGGTTCGCGCCGCCGTCGACACCGCCCTGTCGTGGGGTGAGTGGACAGACGACGCCGGTTTGCTCGCCCGCAACGAAGCCGTAGCCGCGTTCAACGCCACCAGATTGGCCGCGGCCGTCGAGCACGCGGCAGCGACCGGCGCCCGCCTGGACAAACAATGGATCAGCCTGCACGACGCCGCCACGCGCCCAACGCATTTGGACGCCGACCGGCAGCGCGTCCCCATCGACCGACCGTTCGAGGTCGGCGGAGCCGACCTGATGTACCCGCACGACCCGAACGGCCCAGTCGAAGAGATCGCGGGCTGTCGCTGCGTGCTGCTGATCCTCAACGCCGCCCCGCTCGACGCACTCGCCGCCAGCACCACCCCAGATCCCGCCGTCGCAGCCAGCGCGGCCCAACCAGGAGGCACCAAGATGGGCCGTCGATTCGAGGCCATGATTATCCCGCTCGGCGAGCCCGGCCGATCGCAAGGCTGGATGCTCGGCCGCAACGTCGAATTGGTCGACACCGCACTGCCGCTCGCGATGAAGTGGCAGAAGACCGCCGACCCCGGGCACGACGGTGCCTACACCGTCGCGGTCGTGGAAACCATGCAGGTACGCGACAACGCGGTTTGGTTTGGCGGGGTCACCCTCGACTCCCCCGAAGCTGCCGAGGCCATGCAGCAGGTCGCAGCCGGAGTAACCCGGCCCAGCGTCGAACTGTGCGCGCGCAGTTCCGTGCTGACCGACGCCGCCGGAAACCCGGTCACCCCCGAGATCGCCGAACAGATGTGGCTGGCCGGGGCGACCGTCCTCGAGCGGATCGACGTGGCCGAAATCGTCGCCGCCACCCTAGTCAGCGTGCCGGAGTTCCGGGACGCCCACATGGTTCTCGGTGACGAGGTCGGCGCCGAGGACGAGGCGCACGGGCTGGCGCTGGTCGCTGCGGCGGCCGTGCCGCGGATCGTGCCGCCGGACCTGTACCCGGCCGCGTTCTTCGCGAACCCGGAGCTGGCGGAGCCGACCCCGATCCACGCCACCGCCGACGGGCGCGTGGTCGGGCATCTGGCGTGCTGGGAGACCATGCACACCGCCTACCCGGACATGCAGCGCACCCCCTACCGCAGCTACAGCGGGTACGCGGAATTCCACCAGTCGCCGGTGCATCTCGACACCGACGAGGTATTGCGGTGCGGGCGGCTCACCGTCGGCGGCGGCCACGGCCCCGCCGGCCGCGGCATGCGTGCCGCGATCGAGCACTACGACGACGTGACTACCTGCTGGGCGTACGTGCGCGCAGGCGAGGACGATCACGGGATCTGGGTGTCCGGTGCGATCGAGATGAACGCCCCGGAGAGCATGGTGAAACTTGCTCTCCAGACGCCGCATTCCGGTCACTGGGAACGCGTCGGCGGCCACCCGGAACTCCTCATCGGGCACGCCGTCAACTCTCCCGGCTTTCCGATCCCGCTGTCGCAGCGGCTGCGCGACCGTCAAGGCGATCTGGCGCTGGTCGCCAGCTTCGGGCCGCGCCCGTCCCCGGCGTCCCGGCCGCCGCTGCCCGCGTCCCTGCTCGAGGACATCGCCCGCCGCGGCGCAGCCGCGTACGCCGAGCAGGTGGCCGCCGAGCAGCGCCAAGCCGCCGCACGACAGTTGATCGAGGCCGCCTCTGACCGCAGGCGGGTACAGGTCGCGGCGATGGCCGCACAACGGAAGGCGAGCTGAGATGGGTAGCTGCTGCGGTGGTAGTCGAGCACCGAAAGCCGGGAAGGTGACCGGGTATCGGGTAATCGCCTATACAGGTGAGGAGTTCGGGCCATTCCTCACCAGCACGGAGGCCAATATCAAGGTCATGGAGGTGGGTGGCGGCGTCATCAAACCGGTGCGAGAAGCAACGTGAGATAGCATCGCCACTACCGTCCGGGCGTCCCGATCGATCGAGACTACCCCTTTGAGGGGGGCCACGCGCCACCCCACCGCACAAGAAGTGCCCCACCGGATTCCGGTGGGGCACTTCGCTGTTCGTGTCGTAACGGATCCAGTGGTTACCGTCCCCGCTCCAGCCCCCGCTCCTGCCCCTGGGCGTGCCTACCACCGCGCTGGACCTGCGGAGCGGCAATGTTCGGATCGCGATTCACCGCGGCCTGCGGCGGCTGCGCCTGTCCCGCCTCCAACAGCTTCGCGACCTCAGGCGGAAGGCGGTCGAGGTGCTGCTGGTGCGCGGCACGCGCCAACTCGGCCTCCTCGCGTGCCTTCTCTTCCCGCTCGGCAACCGCAGCGATAGCGTCGATTTGCTTCTGCGTGTTCAGGTCGCGTTCCTCTTGGATGATGCGCATTGCCTCAAGCCAATCGCGCGCTTCATGCTCGGGCAGCCCCTTCTGCACGCTGTTGGATGCGGTGTCGTTGAACAGTTGAGTCTCGATGGATTGCACCGCCCCCAGCGTGTTCGCCAACGCGGCATGGTCTTTGCGCAGTGCTTCCAGATCCAGGGTCTTTCCCTCGATCCGGGCCTGTTCGATGTGCGCGTGAATCTCCGCGGCGGTCTTTGCCAATTCAGCGCGCTCTCGGTCGAGCAACTCGTGCGTGACCATGTTGACAGGAGACATTCTCTCTCCGTGCTGATCGCGCGCCTTCAACTCCAAGTATTGCTCGACAGCCCGCGACTCGTGGAACCGCAACCCCAACGCTTCCCGGTGTTTGTCCGCCGTTTCGAGATCGAGTTTCAATTCCGCGGCAGCCAAGTCCTTCAAAGTCGCGTCCATGTAACGCAACTGGTCGATGCCGATCTCCCGCCCTTCTTCTCGGGCGCGATGGATCTCGATCAGGTAGTCCTTGGCGATCTGCTCAACCGTCAACGCAGCGGCTTCACGAGGCGGCAGTTTCGCGACGTTCTCCTGAAGCCTCTGCTGTTGCTGCTCATGCACTACCCGCATCCCGGCGGCCAGGACGCGAGCGAACACCTTCTCGCTCGCTCGCTGCACCGTGAACGTCTGCGGGTACTGCTGTTCCAATTGCACGAGAAGGTCTCGCGTCTCCTTCGACAGCTTCGGTTCCTTCTCCGCTCGGATGAAGTAGACGACCTTCTGGCCCTGCTCCAATAGAGCCGCATAGCCTCGAAGTTGCGTCAGGTCGCGTTGCTGATCGAACCTGCCGCCCTTGGTTTCGATATTGATCGCGACAACCAGATCGCGTGCGGGAATACGCCAATCCACGCGGATGATCTGTTCACCCGCTCGGACGGTGACTTCCGGTTGCGCGCCCAGACCCCTGAGGTTGTAGATCTGATTCAGGCCCTCCTGCACGAATTTGCCCGTGAGGAATTGCGCCCGCATCGTGGCCGACGCCTCTCGCCAGTCCATCGGCGTTCTCGGTGTCTCGCCGCGTCCGTATTTGCCTTCGGCGTACCGGTAGTACTGTTCGCGTTCTGCCGGGCTCAGGTTGTCCGGCGTATCTTCAGAGCCCATTCATCCCCCACGGGAGTGTTGCTATTTTCTTCGGAATTTGATGTCGGCCCACTCGCTGGCCGAGGGCTGACCGGCCGCGACCCACTGGTCGTAGTTCTCTCGCGCGTTGCCCCACAGCCAGACGAGCGTTCCGCCGGGATGCAGCGGCACATTTTTCGCGCGTCCCTCTGCGACGGCGGCTTTAAACACGCTGAACGGCTCCAGGTAGGCAATCGACGCGATGTTGCCCACGCACGCGAAGAACGGCACATCGTCGGGGCCGTTGCCGGGGACGTTCCGCCAACTGCCCTCGAATGCGTGGACGAATACCTCGCCTACGTAACGGCCGAACCGGTCGACCACATCAGCGTTTTCCGGCTCCAGAACCGCCCGATAGTCGGGCCACATCGCGCGCGCTGTCTCCGCGGCGATCCGCAAACCTTCCTGCGTCCAACGGTTTTCCAACGCGCCGACTGCTGGCGCGTCTTCGGTGAAGAACCGTTCGACCTCTTCGTCCATGCGTGCAAGCCACGCCAGGAATGCCGGGTTCTCTTGATCCAAGTCCTGCTGACGCAGTTGAGCCTTGGTCATTTTGCGGATGCTGCCCATCGTCTCGTCCTCTCTCCCGCCAATGTGTCGCAGCTAGGCTTCCAGAAACCGCTGCTCAGCGAGGCTGGAAGCTGGTCGTGTCGTCGGGATTACGTCCAGCACGTGCGGTTTTTCGACGTACTCGTGTAGTAGACGGGTTCTAGCCGGTGTGCTGTTCCATGTGCGCTCGGCACAGCGCGTCGGTTTCGAGCAGCCCCCGTCGCCGGGTCACGCCGATCTGGGTTTCGTAGCGCCACTCGATCGGCAGCAGCCAGTCACAGCCCGGTTCAGGGCAGGACTTCGCGAGGTGCACGTACTCACCCTCGGCGAGAGGCGCCGTGAGGTCGCCGTGCCCGCAGAGCAGTTGCGTGGCAGCGGTGCGCTGCACGTACTCGGTCAGGTGTTCCTGTGCGCGGGTCGCGTCGCCCTGATAGTGCGTATTGGACTGTAGGAAGTCGGCGTCGTACCGGACGCCCGTCTCGATGGCGTAGCTGCCAGCGTCGATCAGTTTCTGTTCGTCGGTGCGCGGCACCGCGGCCAGATCGAGGTCAGCGAGAATCCTGTCGAGGTCAGCGACAACCCTGGCTGTTCGCTCGCCTGCCTCCAGCCGCATTTGCTCCCACACCTCCCACTCGGAGGGGCGGGCTAGCAGTGCTTCGGTTTCCTCGGGGGTGAGCTCCATGGCGACGGCGAGCCGCAGAATGGCGCGCTCACGTTCATTATTCGCGTAGCTCATCCGGTGGTTGCCTCCTCGTGTATCATCGACTGCGCAAGATGCAATAGCGTCTTTGAAGTGGGCCCGGCAGCCATCCGGACGGTTGGTGAGCCGGGTTTCGCGTATCTACAGTCCTCCCGGCGGGGACCGTCTTCCTGCGCTCCCGCACCGCGTCCTCGGCCAGGCTGGCAGACATAAAGATCCGCTGCCTCTGTGGCCTGGTCGCCGCTCACAGCGACCTCGCCGGGGGCGCGGTGTGTGGGGTCGTCACTTCACGGAGGAGCCGTTTCCGGCATTCCTCCCGGATTTTCTCCAACCCCTCGGGATAGTTCAGAGTGTGAAAGAACCGAGCGGTGACGCCATGTGTATGACGACACATCTCGCAGTCCGTCGTAAAGCTGATATCCCGCATGTGGGACAGGACCATCCAATGCCCGGGGACTTCGGTTCCGTCCTCATCGACGTAGGTGTCCATCCAGTAGTTCGGCGGTGTGGTGACCGGGGATTCGGTGATCTCTAACTCGGCGGCCAACACCTCGGCCAGTCCCGCGTCCAAGTCCCGGCGCTTGGCGCGGCCGGCGTCCAAGTCCAGGCGCAGGCGCAGTTCGTCATCCTGCATCGGTGGTGTCCTCTTCCACGCCCAGATGTATGCCGCCTTGTTCGAGTGCCGCGCGCGCGAGCACGGCCACCTGCTCAGCGGTCGCAAACGACTGCTGATGCGGTGCACCCAAACCATCCCGGATTCCGGTCCCGCTGCATTCGCAGATGGTCCAGGACTGGGTGATCCGGCCGCCGTCGCTGGTCTCCGTGGTGAGGGTCAGCAGTGCGTTGCCGTGGGTGTCGTGGTCGTCTCCGGGTTGGTCATTCGTCATCTGTGGTGTCCTCGTCTTCGGCTGGGTCCGCGTACTCGTCGTGGAATAGGCCAGAGCATTCCTCCACGATCAGCGTGAGCGATGGCCCTTTCCTCGGCGACGGCGCGCCGGTCGGCCAGTCGTGCGACCCCGACACCGGATAGGACCAATCTCGTGCGATCACCCGCACCACCAGAAACTGGTTGTCCTCATCGACCACGCCGAGAACATCACCTACCGACGGCGGGTACGGCGTGCGGTGAACCACGCTGTCGTTGGCCCTCCCGTAGAACACGGACGTGTATCTGAACTTCCCCGATTCCGGACTGGGCCGACGAACGTGGAACCGGCAGTGCACCATATGCGGATCGGCCATCAGCTGGTGGTCCTGTCTGCGCGCAGGAACGTCGTCGGCCTACTGGTCCCCCAGCTTGCGACTTCGGCGCCGGTGTCCATGTTGACCATCACCCCGTGGCTCAGGCACTCCTGGCCTTCGATACCGACGTGGGCGCGCAACGGCCTGCCGCAGTGGGCGCATTCGGTGTCCGCGGGAATCGGCGGGATCTCCGTTGCGGCGAGCAGGTTCGTCCACACGCGGGTGGTGGCCGCGACCTTCCCGGCCAGCACACGCGAGACGTACTTCTCGCTGTACCCGGTCGCTTCGGCCAACTCGGCTTCCGTCATCGACTTGACCCGCTCAAGGCTGTTCATCTTGTTACGAAGGCCCTCGACCAGACGTTCGTAAACGCGATCGGTCTGCTCGGTCATCAGGCTTCTCCTTCTTCGATGCAGCCCCAGCACACCGGGCGCATGATCTCCGGGATCTCCATCCCTACCCGGTTCTCCACGTCGGGGAACGACAGCAGGGTGCCCGCGTTCTTCATCAGGTCTGGCCGCGAACCCAGCAGTGTGTTGCACACGTAGCAGTGCTGCGGCCACTGATCAACGGGTATCGGTTGCTTCACCGCGGCGTGCCCATCTCGGGCCGGTATTCGGTGGCGGTGTAGGTCCACAACCGTTCGACGGTCAGCCCAGCCTCTGCAGCTTCGACCTTGACCCACTCTCCGTCTGTGCCGCCGAAGCGATGCTCGCCGCTCGGGTCGACCGCGCGGTGGTAATCGCCGGGCTGCATCCGTTCCCGTATCGCCGCATCCACGATGGCGTCCCGCGATGGGAGTGTTTCCAGCACGTCTGCTATCCGCTCCAAGGCCAGCATTTGCCGTTCCTGGATATCGTCCGGCGAGTAGAAGTCTCTGCCCATCAGGGTTCTCCTGCCTCGGTCAGTAATTGGGTGAGTTCGCGGCGTCCGGTATCGGTGAGGCGGTACCAGCGGCGCCGATACCGTTGGCCCTCCACCACCGGTTGCCATCCGTCGGTCAACCAGCCGTCCCGGCGCATCCGCGCGAGCACCGGATAGAGGACACCCGATGAGACCCGCGCGCGGCGGGACAGCGGGTATCCGTAGTGCTCGTCGTCGGGGGACTCGAGCAGGACTGCGGCGATGCGGAGGCGACCGCGTTCCCAGCGTGCACGGAGTGGGTTCCAGCTCACTGTGGTTCTCCTGGTTCGGCGGCGATCTCGTCGGCCAGGCTGGACAGCGCGGCGGCGGCGGCCGATACCTCCACCAGGCGTTCACGGGGGATTCGGCGCAGGGCATCGCGGGCGCGGTCGATGTCGCCGCGGAACATCCAGCCCATCGCGCCCTGCACAGTCCAGGTCTGTCCGGCCCGCGCGAATCCTTCCCCGGCCTGTCGCAGGTGAGCGGCGACCTGTTCCCAGTCCACGTGGGGTGTGTTGTCATTCGGCATCGGTGGCCCATTCCTTCCGGTATTCCGGGTGTGTGTTCCAGTACGCGGCGAGGTCACGGTGCATCTTCTGGAAGGTGTACGGCTGGACTACGCGACCGATGTAGCCGAGAACGCTTGCCTGTTCCAGCTCGTCCTCTTTCACGTTTTCCGCGTGGCGGAGCATGGCGCGGACCATCGTGCACCGGCGCAGTGTGGCGTTCGGGTCCTCGGCCGCGATGTGCACGGACTGCGGAACGCGCGGGAATCCCTCGTCGTGAACGACGTTGCCCCACTCGATCCCGTCGTCAGCGTTGGGGTCGGCGCCCGAGGTCACCCACCCGCCGGACACCTTGGCGGTCTGCCCGGCGAACCACTCCCCCGGATCGCCGTTGGTGTCCTCCCGGGCGCACTCGATCGCGGCGCGTGCGCGCGCCTCGTCGTCGGCCAGGCGCGCGGTGATGAATTCGAGGATGGTGGTCACGTCGTGGCCTGCTCTCTCTCGCACGCGATCACCGAGGTCAGGTAGTCATCGAGGTCGGTGTAGTTCCATACGTCGTGGCTCACCTCGCCGCCGACCCGGACGAACGTGCCGTTCTTCTCCCGGCCGGTGAGGTCGGTGGCCCAGAGGATGCCCTTGCCGTACAACATGTGGTGCAGCTCGGCCCGGTTACGGCCGTAGCATTCGCGGTGGGAGAAGTGGGCGCGGGCGAGCATCGACAGCGAGTTCCGTTCCCAGTCCTGTTGCCTCCACACGAACACGTTCGGGGCGTCCGCGCGGGGCACGGAGAACGCGCGGGCGTCGAACACGGCGAGGTTCGCGGTCCGGCCGTGCATGGCGTCGTTGAAGTGCGCGGTGAACAGGGCGGCGGTGATGGAGACGATCTTCGACAGGTCGCGGTCGAACCATGCCGCGGTGGTGAGGGTGTCGTAGTCGGTGAGCAGGAATGTCGACTCATCCGATTGGGTGTAGGCGAGTTTGAAGCCCTGCATGTCCGCTGCGGTCATCTGGGTGGCGTGGACCATCGCATCCATCAGATGTGGGTCGAACGGGCGCGCCATGTTCCGGGTGTAGGTGTGGAAGGCGCGGCCGTCGACGCGGACGAACAGTGGGGTACGGGGCAGCAGATGCGGGTTGGTCACCGCTTCGTACCGCTTCATACGGGTAGCGGGATCACCGTGGCGGCCCATCACATCTCTCCCTGCTGCGTCTGCCGGATGTCGCCGAACTCCTGGGCAAGATGCGTCTGGATCCGCTGTGACAGAGTTTCGACGGCGTTGGCCACGTCCTGCGCGATGAAGCGTGGGTTGTCGCCGGTCGACCAGTCGTGCGAGCGGAGCGAGATCCGCATCGGCTTTTTCCCGTTCTCGATCGCAACCGCGACCGTGATGTAGCCCTCCAAGGCTCAAGGTTCCTTTCATGATGGGAGGCCGCGTTGAAGGTTTCGGCCCGAATGTTGAATCAGTCGATGAAGACGGCGGGGTGGTCAGATTTCCACTGGACCCACTGCCGCCCGTTGCCGTTGATGTGGTCGATCAGGGCGCGTAATCCCGCTGCGGTGGGCGGGAACTGGGCTTGTGTGGCCGGGTCGTTCCGGAACGGCCACAGCCCATGTCGGAAGGTTGCGCGCCGGTACTGCCACCCGGCCACGGATTTGGCGAGGACGACGGTGTTGGTGGAGTCGTCCACGTCGAACGGCTCGGCGAGCATCCGCGCAGCCCAGTGCTCGTAGTAGTAGGCGCGTCGGTAGTTGATGAACGATCCGATGATCTCGGCTTCACGCTCGGACGGCTCGGCGAGTTCGCCGTCGAGCAGGAAGGTGTCACCATGGGTTGGGATCACCACGGCGACTTCGTACTTCCAGCGTGGGTGCGAGGTGGTGACGCGCGGGATGCGCCACCGTTGCGCCCAAGGGTGGGTGGGGTCGGCATCGTAGGTGCGTTCGGGCATGTTCTTGTCCAGTTCGGTCAGTGGTTCCATGGGCGTGGCGAAGGCCAGGCGTGCCGGGGTTCGAACTGCCACTCCATGTCCGTGGTGACGGTGCTGTCAGCGCCGCAGCCGGGGCGTGCGCATAGGAAGCGGACGCATCCCTCGCGGGCGGCGCGGGGGCTGGGGACCTTCGTCCAGATGTGGCCGTGCTCATAGCAGCCGGGGTGGAGTTCCCCGACTGCTATCAGCATTTCGGCGTACGACGCCATCAGGCCGCCATCAGGTACTTGTCGATCCATGAGAGGCCGCCGGTGTCGAGGCAGAGTTTCGCGCGGGTCACCGACACGTAGGCGAGCATGATGTCAGCGGCGGGGATCTCTTCGTACTCACCAGTCTCGGGGTCGAGTTCGGGTTCGGTGAAGTCCCTCGCGATCAACACCGAATCCCATTCGCGGCCCTTGGCCTTGTGGCCGGTGGAGATCACCACGTCGGCGCGGCGTTCGTCGGTCAGCTTCTCGGTCGCCGCGATCACCGCGTCCGGGCCGTGCTCGTCAATGAGCTGGACGAACGGTCGCAGGTCCTGCCCTGACGGTTCGTCGCTGTAGTCCTGCACCTCCTGCCACGTGGTGAACACGAACAGTTCGGGGTGGTAGGTGGGGCGGCCAGCCTTCAAGTCCTGGGCCGCGAGCGCGAGTTGTTTGATCGCGCCGCCACCACCGACCAACGCGACGCGGACGCCGGCGTTGAGGCGTTGCATCACCTCGGCCATGGCGCGACCGTTGGTGCGGCACAGGATCGCGTTCGGGTTGGCGGCCGACTCGAGTTTCGACGCGAGCGAGGGGTTCCCGGACAACCGGAGTGGGGTGTCCAGCAGGGACAGCCATTTGTTGGCTTCGTCGGCGACGGCCTGACCGAATCGCCACGACTGGCTGAGGTACAGGCGTTCGTCGGCAGGCCACGTGTTGAGGGCATCGACCGCGCCGCGCCAGGCGTACAGCTGCTGTGCGGAATCGCCCACGGCGATCTGTTGTCCGGGCTGGGACTGAACCAGGCGCGCCACCAGGGGGTTGGAGTCCTGGCACTCATCGAGCATGACGACATCGAACGGCAGGACCGGGTTCGTGAGCGCCCAAATCTTCAGGTAGTGATCGTGTTCGAACTTCAAGCGGCCGTCGCGGGAGACGATGTCGGCCCATGCCTTGCGGGCATACGGCACGACATAGCTTGCGATGGCCGTCTGCTGGTCGCGGTCGAGGCCCCGTTGAAACGGGACATGTTGGGTGCCGATCTCGTGGTCCGAGCTGTAGCAGTAGCGGCCTACGGTTTCGATGGTGATGCGCGCGAGGGTGCGGGGCGCGATTTTTACCGTCTCCAGGTCGAGCCAAGTTTTCATGTCGAGGAGTTCGGCGGCGCGGCGCGCGGGCTGACGTGGGCCGTTCAATCGGTGGCGGTAGTCGCCGCCGACCGCCGAATAGGCAAGTCCGTGCGCCGTTTTCACGGTGACGTTGTCGGGGAAGCTGGCTCGGGCTTCGTCGGCGGTGGCCCGGTTGTAGGCGACGTAGAGGGCGGTGCGGTCGGCCAGAGCTCGCGAGACCATCTTGAGGGTGGAGGTCTTTCCTGTTCCGGCTCCGGCCTGGACGACGAGGTTTCGTCCGGTGCGGGCGGCGTCGATGATCAGCTGCTGTTCGGTGGTCGGTTTGTATCCAGGCATGTCCGGTTCCTCCGGTTGGTGACGGCTAGTCCGTCGGGTGGGGGTGGTGGCCGCCCGCGCAGTGCGGGCGGCCGAGCGGGGGGCGTCGGTCAGTTGACGCGCACCCCGTGTTCCTGGGCGAGAGCCTTTCCGGCATCGGTGAACTCGATCCAGGTGTCGCCGGATTCCCGGAATGTCTCGATGAGTCCGGCGCGCTTGAGTTGGGTCAGGTTGCCGCGGTCTTCCTTGGAGCCGCCGACGTTTCCGCCGACCAGCGGGGTGCCGGACCAGTTGCCAGCGTCTCGGGCGTAGGCCAGGAACAGTTCGAGGGATTTGTCGGTGATCGTGGTCATGGTTCCGGTTCTCCTCCGGTTTGTGACGGTTACTCCGTCCTGCACCCACGACAATACACACCCACAACCGATTGGTCAATCGGGTTGGGGCGGCACGAATATCGGATGCCGCCCCAACATCGGATCAGCGCTGGAACGTCGAGAAATCCCCCTGCCACAACACCGAACCCGCCGTCACCACCGCCGGATTCAACTCCGCTTTGGCGACTTTGTAGGCGTGTTTGACGGTTTGGCGTGAACCAGGCGGGATTGCACCCGACACTCCCTGCCCGTACCCCTCGGTAAATGACACCGTCTGATCTATGGGCTTCCCCGACGGCCCGTACACCAGCGTGGGGGTAGGCCAGTTGTACCCCTGGAACACCTGGGTTCCGGTGTTGACGAGCTGGAACGTGAACACGGTGACCGGACCGTACCGCGACTGGACGTCTTCCACCGACAGGATCATCACGTCCATTCCGGTGTTCTGACTGTGGCCGGTGTCGGTCGGCGCCAGCACCCCCCGTGCCGGACTGGATGTGGCCGGCGAGGCGCCCGCCGCGGTGGTCGTGCCGGGCATCACCGGTGTCGAATCCCCCCGCGTGTCGGTGTCACCGGAACACCCCGTGATTGTCAGCGCGACCGTGCAGATCGCCACACCCAGTACTCGCCTCAATTGCGTACCCCTCTCGCACACATGTTCGAGGAATAACCGCAGGTCACCCCCCGTTTTTCCGCCGCAGCATAACCGCCCGAACCCGTGTTGCGCCCCCCTTCCGTAGCTTCCGCCCTAATCGCTGGGGTATGGCTGCGGGCCTCCCGGTGGAGCTGGGGTATGGCTGCGGGCCTCCCACACCTGAGTCGGGGTATGGCTGCGGGCCTCCCGAGCAATCACTCATGCCCTGGGAGGAAACCGATGGACCCGTTCGAAATGCCCGAAGACCTGACCGGGCTGACGCGGGATGAACTGTCCGCGCTGCTCGCACAGGCGGAGGCGGAGTTCGATCGCGTGTCGGCCGCACCCCGCCCCGACGGCCAGATCATCAGCCAGGCCGATGTGGAACGCCTGCGGGAACTGACCACCGCCGCGAACACCCTTACCGGCCAGATCAACACCGTCGACGCCGAGAACGCCGCGCGCGCGGCCGAGGCGCGCGAACTGATCGAGGCGCGCGCCGCCCGCGCGGCCGTGCCGGAGCCGACGCCGGAGCCGGTAGTGGAGCTGACCCCGGAACTGGCCGCCGCGCCGGTTACTCCGGAGGGCACCGCGCCCGACAACGGCGGAACCGGTGGCACCGACGGCGGTGCGGCGGATGTCGTGACCGCCGCCGAGCAGATCACCGAGCAGGCCGCCACGGCAGCGCCCGCGGTGACCGCGTCCACTACCCCGCCTGCCCCCGCGCCGGCGGCTCCGTCGTTCCGGGGGTTGGGTGCGCGCACCGGCCGCGCGCTGGCCACCCAGGCGCCCAGTCCCGCCGAGGTCGGATTCATCATGCGGCCGAACGCCCACAAGTACGTGGGCGGGCACGTCGGCTTTCGGGAGTTGGCGGCGTCGATCAATGCGATGACCACCGGGCAACGGATCTACGGCAACCGTGACCCGCTGCGTTTCGATGGCGGCGCGAGCCTCGGCAAGATCCCGCTGAGCTTGGCGACTCTGGATCGTGGCTTCTCCGACGCCGACATCATCAACGCCGAGTCGGAGGAGGAGTACCGGGATGCGCTGACCTCGCTGGTGGAGCGCACCGACTGGCGGGCATCGGCTTTCGATGACGAGGGCGCGCTTACCGCGGCCGGTGGCTGGTGCGCGGTCCCGGAGACGATCTATACGTTCTGCGACGTCAACCCGGCAACGGGTCTGCTCACCCTGCCCAGCGCGAACTTCGGACCGCGCGGCGGGCAGCGGCGCCCGGTCGAACCGGACTTCCGTGAGCTGTACGCCACCCTCCCGTGGCGGTACACGGCCACCGAGTTGGAGGCGGTCGACGGCAGCGGCAACCCGGTGGTGACAAAGCCGTGTGTCGAGATCCCGTGCACCACCTGGCAGGAGATCGAGGTCGAAGCGATTGGCCTGTGCGTGACCGCGGGCATCCTGCAGAAGCGCGGCCACCCGGAGCTGGTGCAGCGGTTCCTGGAGGAGGTCGTCAAGGCGCACCTGATCAAGATCAGCCTGTGGTCGATCATGGACATGGCCGATGTGTCGACCGCGTACACGATCACCGGTGGCGCGGTGGGTGCGGCGGGCGCGATGCTCAACGGGTTCGCGTTGCGCTCCACCCTGATCCGGCAGCAGGAGCGCGTCGACCGCACCGCCCTCATCGAGGGTGTCGCGCCCGCGTGGGCGCTGGAGGTCGCGAAGGCGGACATGGCGTTGCAGCAGGGCCGCGAGGTGAAGGCGGTCACCGATCAGGAGATCGATTCGTGGCTGCTATCGCGCAACATCAGGATGCAGTGGGTGCAGCACTGGCAGGAGCTGCCCGTCAACTCGATCCGGTGGCCCAACAGCGTTGACGCGCTGCTGTACCCGGCGGGTGCGTTTGTTCAGCACCTTCAGCCGGTGATCGAGGTCGGCACCCTCTACGACAAGGCCATGTTGCAGCAGAACCGGTACATGGAAATTTTCACCGAGGACGAGTACGCGATCGACAAGCGCTGCCGGATCTCGGAGAAGGTGACGGTCCCGCTGTGCGCCAACGGATCCATTGGTGCGCGTGAGCAGATCACCTGCCCCACAACGGTGAACGAGGTCCAGACTCCGACCATCTCGGGTTCACCGACCGGCGGCACCTTCACGCTCACTTTCAAGGGCCAGACCACCGCACCGCTGGCGTACAACGCCACCGCGGCGCAGGTCCAGGCGGCGTTGGCGGCGCTGTCCACCATCGGCGCGGGCAACGTGGCTGTCACCGGCTCGGCCGGTGGACCCTACACGGTGACGTTCCAGGCCCTGCTGGGCGCGACCAACGTCCCGGCGATGACCGCCACCGGCAGCTTCACCGGTGGCAGCTCGCCGTCGATCGCGGTCACCCAGACCACGGCCGGTGCCCCGAACACGCTGACCTAGTCGGCGTCCCGTTCTCCAGTCCGGGGCGGTGCGAGACCCCCCTTTCCCGGTGGCTGCCCCTCGCACCGCCCCGGCTGGACCCCTGACCTGATTGGAGGAAGCCCGTGGAGGTCTACCGGCCGCCACTCGCGAACCCGGCGCCGGGTGGCCTATACGGCGCAGCCACCATCCTGGAGAACAACACGCGTCTCCAGTTCGGCATGAAAGTCGAGACCGCGAACTGTGGGCCGTCGTGGGTGTGGCCCATCGACTGCGACGCCACCCCACCCGATCCATCCCCGAAAGGCGAAGAGGGCCGCACCGATTGGGACGAGCACACCTTCACCGGTGACGTGTTCGGTGCCCACGACAACTGCTCTGCGCTCGTCCCGCCAGCGGAGGCGGCGCAGCGCGCGGAACAACTCCAGCGGCTCCACGAGTCCGTCCACGTCGAGGACAAGCTGGTGCCGCGTCTGCTCGCGATGGCCGGTAGCCCCACCGACGTGACCGGCCTAGTGGCCGCTGTTGGCGCGCTCGAGGAAGCCGTCGCCGAGTTCGGTTTCACCGGTGTCATCCACGCAGCACCGCATCTCGCCGCGCCGCTGTACAACGCGCAACTGGTGCGTGTGTCGGGTTCGTACTTGGTCAGCCCGCTCGGCCACCGGTGGGCGTTCGGCGCCGGGTACGCGGACCTGAACGAAACCCTCGTCGCCACCGGCCCGGTCGTTGTGCACCGCGGCCCGGTCATCCCGTCTTCCGGCCCGGACTACACCCACAACCAGCGCCTCGACGTAGCCGAGCGCGAGGTGCTTGTGACCTGGGAGTGCTGGACCACCGCTGTAACGATCGGAGCATAGGAAATGCAGGCAATCACGGAGATCGACGGCGACACTGCCACCGTCCGACCACTTCACCACAGCGACCGGCCACGGCTGGCGGCGCTACTGCTCCAAGCGGCAGGACCGGGGAACGCGCGCGCGGTGCGCTCGGTATCTCTCAAGGGCGGCGGACGCGGGTATCAAGTCACCACCGCCATCGCCGAAGCGGCGGGCCTGGTCCCGGTCGAGGCGGACAGCGAGTTCGATTCCGGTGGCGTCGCCAGCGAGATCGGCCTTTCGCCGACGACCGTTCAGGAGCCGGAACGCGTGTTCAGCCCGGAAGAGGTCCGCGCGTTCGAAGCATGGCTCGATGCAGAAGCGGCGTTCGCGAAGGAACAGAAGAACGCCGAACCGGCGAAGAAGGCCCCCGCCAAGAAGGCACCCCCGGCGAAGGCCGCACCGAGAGGCAAAGCCACAACCCCGAAGACCGATGCAGGCAAGTCGGCTTCGAGTGACGACACCGTCGCCGCAGGAGACTCGGCGGCCGATGCGAGAGAAGCGGGTGATTCGAATGTGGAGTAGCGCGTTCTGGAAGGACACCGCCGAGCGGGCGACGAAGACGTTCGTTCAAGCGCTGATTCCGTCGATATCGGTGATCTACCTCGCCGGACCGGACTGGGCGAGCATCACCAACGGGCTCGGCATCGCTGGTGTCGCGGCCGGTATTTCGATCCTGACGTCGATCGGGTCCGCACTGCGTGGTGATCCGGAAACCGCGTCTCTGGTCGCGCAGGCGACGGGGAAGCACGCACGCCCCGAATGAGGGAAGAAATATTATAACCTGCCGTTGACCTGCGGATTTGTGTTCGTGGTGAAACTTCGGCGGCGATAATATCCCGCTCAAAATCAAGGTCGACATCACCACTCCGTGAGGGAGGGGGCCGCTGCGCCCCCTCCCTCTACCTTGCGTCGTGTTCCGGGGCCGGGCAGCCACGTGGACAAACTCGGAGACGGACGTGGCGACATACGGAATGGTCAAGGTGAGGCGTGCGCGTTTCACCGTGGTCGACCGGTGCGGGATGCCGATCGCGGGACCGCGGTCGCGCCTCACCACCAGTGGGCTCATCACCCTCACTGCGAGCCCGGTCATGCGGGACGCGGAAGAACTCGAGCAAACCAACGGTGAAGGCCGGGTGTGTGTTTCGGACCGCACCCCCGCTGAACGCAAGTGGTGGAACATCGGCCTGGAGCTGTGCAAGGTCAACACCTGCCTGTACAACATGCTGCTGGACTGGAAGCTCGTCACCAGCTGGGAGGGCAAGCCGATCGGCTTCACCGACAAGCGGTCCGGTCGCCCCGATCGTGGTGTGGCGGTCGAGATTTGGACCGGCGTCGGCTCCGAGGACGAGTGCGACGAGATCCCCACCACCGACGACATCCTGTTGACCGGCGCGGCCGGTGACACCACCAAATACGGGTACCTGGCGTGGCCGGCCGTGCGTGAGTTCGCACTCGGCGCTGACCTCGACCTGGGTGCGAAGGTGTCCACGTTCAAGCTCAACGGGATCACCAACAGCCCGACCCGGTGGGGGCTGTCGCCGTACAACGTGATGCCCGCGGATGCTTCCAACACCCCGCGCCGGATGTTGGAGCCGATCGAGATCGGCGCCCATCACATCAGCTTCGAGACCACCGTCGCGCCGCCGGAGGCCGACGAGGATTGCTGCCCGCTGGTGCTGCCGTCCCCGTACTACGGGGAGACCGCGGCGACGACCGCACCGTCGCAGCCTGCGTGTGGCGCGGTCGGCTCCAACGAAATCCAGACGGTGACCATCACCGGCACCCCGACTGGTGGCACGTTCTCCCTCATCTACCAGGGTGCGACCACCACGCCGCTCGCCTACAACGCGGCAGCGGCGGCGGTGCAGGCCGCGCTCGAGGCCTTGTCCACGATCGGTGAGGACAACGTCACTGTCACCGGCAGCACGGGTGGTCCTTACACCGTCGAATTCGTCGGTGATCTGGCCGAATTGAATCTCCCGCTGATGACCAAGACAGCGAACCTGACCGGCGGCACCAGCCCGAACGTGACGATCGCACAGTCGCAGGCCGGGGGCGTCTACTGATGGCGTCTGGCGAGGATCTCGATAACCGGTTCGCGTTTCATCCAGCGACCACCGACGAACGGCGTGAGGCGCACGAGACGATCCGCGCGGCGGCCCGCGCGTTCGCCGAGGTGGTCAACGACACCGTTCCGGACAGTCGCCCACGTGAGCTGGCCTCTGCTCTCACGAAGATCGAAGAGGCCATGTACTGGGCGAACGCGGGCGTGGCCCGACAGGACTGAGCTCGTGGTCACTCTGGGGGATGTTCCTGCCCCGCTCACGTTGTCGCTCGATCCGGCCGCCAATTTCGTCGGCCGGATCGAGTTGCGCACCGCGCAGGGTGTCGCGGTGTCGTGGCCGGACGGCACCACCGCCGAAATCCAGCTCACCGCCCGCGGAACCGATTTCGAAGCCGTCTGGACCGCCACCGTCGCGGGGCCGTTGATGTCGTGGGCGATCCCGTCGGTCAACGTCCAAGCGGTGCCGCGGCACAGCTGGGCACAGTTGTGGCTGTTCTACCCGGATTCGGAACCTCTGCTGTGGGCGGAGGGGAATGTCGAGTTCGGCTGTCGGAAACCGGGATTCGGGTATGTGCTGGCGGTTCCGCAGGATGGTCCCGGGGTGGTGGCTGTGCCGGTGCCTGGCCCGCCGGGGCCGCCGGGGGACGCGGCCACATCGCGGGTCGTTCTCACCGGCACCGCTGGTGTCCCACTCGGCGGGCACCGCGCGGTCTATCGCCGCGGTGACGAGCAGATCGAATACGCCTCCTGCGTGATCCCCGCGCATATGGATGTGCCGATCTGGGTGACGCTCGGCGCGGCCAACGCCGGGGACCTGGTGTCGATGGTCGCGCTCGGTGAGATCACCGAGGGGTCCTGGTCCTGGACGGCGGGGGGCGCGATCTTCCTCGGCACGAACGGCCTACTCACACAGACGCCCCCCGTGGGCGCTGACTTCCTGGCGGTACTCGGCACCGCAACCACTCTCACCTCGATTTATGTCGACCGTCAACCGTCGATCGACCTCGTTTAGGAGAACACCATGGCTGGCGACAAATACCTCTACAACAACGCGGGCACCATCACCGAGAAGGCCGCAATCCAAACATCGGCCGGTGCTGGTGACGCGGGCAAGATCCCAGCACTGGATACCGCAGGCAAACTCGATACGTCGATGATGCCGACAGGCATCGCCGCAGACACTGCATCGGTCACGACCTCCGAAGCTTTGGCAGCAGGCGATCTGGTCAACATCTGGAACAGCACGGGCGCCAAGGCCCGCAAAGCAGATGCCACCGTGGCAGGTAAAGAAGCACACGGGTTCGTGCTCAGCGCGGTATCGAGTGGTGCCGCGGCAACGGTCTACTTCGAGGGCACGAACTCCGGTGTCACCGGTTTGACGCCCGGTGTGCAGTACCTGTCGACGACCGCGGGGCTGGCAACCGCCACACCTCCGTCCGGATCGGGCAACGTGGTGCAGCGGGTCGGATTCGCTACAGCAGCCGCAGCTCTCAACTTCCAGTCGCAACCGCCGGTGGTGCTGGCCTGATGGTGGCGCGGCTCCCGCTGGTCAACGTGGCGGGCACAACCCAGGAGCTGCCCGGCAGCGACACGATCACCGATCTGTCGTCGCCGTCGCGGACTTTGACGCTGCCGCACAGCAACGGCGGCCTGGGTGGCACAGTGGCTACCTCTATCAGCGCGGCGACGGCTGGCAGTGTCCGGTTCGTGGTGAAGCTGCCCACCACGACGACGCAGTGGCGGATCAAGATCCGCAACCGCGACTACGGCCAGACGAACCTCACCGCGGGGACACTGAAGAAGCTCATCGTCGGCGGACACGCAAGGGCAACGACTGGAACAGCCCTGGAAACAGGCAGTTTTACGGGCAACGCGGCTACCACGATCGTCAGCACGGACCAGACGATTCCGGGTGACGGCACGTGGTACACCTCGCCATGGGTGACCGCTGGCGGTGATCAGTTCCCAGCTGGTGTGGAGATGCTGGTTGCGTTCGGTTACACGTTCGCTTCCAGCACTGCTGTGTCGACGGGGTGTGGTCGTGGCTGGCATTGGACCAACAGCACGTCGGCGACTGATCCGACGGTGGCGGGATCTGGTGCGACACAGCAGTACATCCCGTTCGACTGGGTCGTGGAGTACCAGGTCACTTCACGCAGGAAAGTCACTCTCGTGATCGGTGATTCGATCTCCGAGGGCATCATGGGCGGCAACTCGTCATTGTCCTCGACATCGTTGTGGCGTGGCCCGTTCTGGTTGTGGGCGGCCCGCGACAACCGGCTGATCGTCAACCTGTCGCTCGCCGGAATCGCGCTCACACACTTCGCTACAACCCCAGCCAGCAACTACCTGTGGAATCGGCAGAGCTTCACCGCATCCGACATCGACGAAGTGATCATCTCAGCGGGTAGCAACGATATGAACAGCGGTAGGACATTGGCCCAGATGCAAGCCGACGTGCTCACGATCGTGTCCTACCTGCAATCCACACTCGGTGTCACGGCACCGATATACATGGCCACGATCCTCGCGCGCGGCTCGACCGGCGACGCGGTCCGCTTGACCTACAACGAATGGATCAGCCAGCTGCCCACGTTCAGCAGCGGCCTGGTCGACTTCGACGGCGCGCTGCGCGGCACCACCGCACAGAACCTGGTCGACCAATACACCCCGGATTCGATCCACCCGTCGTGGCTGGGTGCGATGGTGATGGCCGACCAGCTGTGCGTGTCCATGCCCTGAACGGCTGCACCCCACCGGCATACGGTCCCCACCATGAGCTGCACGTGGCCCACCTCCACCCGATGCCTTCCGGAGGTGACCGCTGAGACGGACATCGCGCGGATGCAGAACTGTGTAGATACCGCGGTGCTGATCCTCTGGGCGCTGACCGGCCGCCAGTTCGGGGTGTGCCCTCGCCTGGCGCGGCCGTGCCCGTCTCAGCGTGAGGACTCATGGATGCCGGGCTGGTCCTGGTATGTCGGCAGCGCGGCGGATTGGGTGACAGCGGAGTGTGTGTGCGGACCGAAATGCACGGTGAGCGGGCCGGGGGTGGTGCATCTGCCGGGACCGGTGTACGAGGTCACCGCGGTCACCGTCGACGGTGTGGCGCTGGCCGAGGACGCATGGGCGCTCGAGGGCGACCGGCTATACGCGACCGGCGGCCGGTGGCCGAACCAGGACCTCGGTAAACCAGCTGGGATGCCGGGCACCTGGGTGGTGGAGTACCTGTCCGGGCTGGAGCCGCCAGCAGGTGCCGACGAGATGGTGGGGTTGCTGGCGTTGGAGTTCTGGAACGCGTGCAACGGCGGCAAATGCCGACTCCCCCGGCGTGTGGAATCTCTTACACGGCAGGGCGTTTCGATGAAAATGAAAGACCCCGCCGTCCTGTTCCAGTCGCGGAGCACGGGGATTCCGGAGATCGACATGTGGATATCGGCGATCAACCCCCACCAGCTCGTCGCACCCTCCTCGGTCAGCTCCCCCGACTACCCGGCCGGTGCATAGTGGCCGACAAAGCTGTTCGCGTGCTCGGTCTCGTGGTCGATTCGCTGCGAGAGTGGTTCGACCCCGCGCAGGACGTGCCGCCGCTCGGCGGAGGCACCACGGATGTGTGGGTGCTCGCCGGGGAAACAGTGGTTCCGCCGCCGTGGCTCGTCGGCGGAGACGACGACGAACCGTCGTGTGATGGCTGCGGCCCGTACCTGTGGGTGCGGTTGGCTCGCCGCTGGCGTACCGGGGGGTCGTCGCAAGGGCGCACTGCGGTGTTCCCTGACGAGGCCGCTTCTGCTGGTTGCGGATCGAAACGCGCCATCACGATCGAAGCCGGGATAGCACGTTGCCACCCGATGGACGGGTCGTTGGAGCAGTTGTGGGAGGAAGCGCAAATCCAGTGGGACGACGGGTGGCGGATCGAGGCGGCGCTCTGCGCGGCCATGCGGCAAGCCGAAGAGGTACAGGCGGCAACGGCAACGGCAATCGGCGCAGGTGAGGCGTGGGGCCCCCAAGGAATGGTGACCGCATGGCTCACCACAGCGAGTGCTCAACTGTAGGAGGACGAGAAGTATGCAGATCACCATCGAGGGCGTTGTCACCTCCGATGCGCTCGGGGAGGGCGAGCAGCGCACCGTGGAACTCACCCCCTATATCCGAGGACTGCTGCGGAACAGGTTGGTGCGGCAGGTCCCGTTCGACCCGCCACCGGTCGAGGAAGCCCCTGCGGTCGCTGAGGAAACACCACCGGTGGTTGAGGAGACCGAGACAGTCTCGGAGCCGATCGACGTCCCTGAAGCCGAGCCGGCGAAGACGAAGCGGACCCGCCGCCCTCGCACCACCGAGGAATAGCCAATGCCCCTACAGGTGCGACTCACCGCGCAGTACGAACCGGCGGAAGGGGCGCAGCAGGTCGCGGTGTCGCGCGCAGTGCCGATCATGGGCGGACTCGGTCGGCGCATCGTCACGAACGCGCGGAGGCGGGTGCCTGTCCGGACCGGTGCGTTGCGGGACAGTATCGGATCATCGGTGTCCTCCAACACGTCATCGGTCCGGTTGGACGTATTCGCCAGCGCACCACACGCCCGGTACATGGAGGACGGGACCGACCCACATGTGATCCGGCCCCGGCGAGCGCGCGCGCTGGCGTTCCAGGCCGGAGGCCGCACGGTATTCGCGATGCGGGTGAACCACCCAGGCCAACGCGGGATCCACTTTCTGGCTGGTGCTGTCGCCGACGAAATCGCAGCGGACGACTTGGGCTGACCTCTACGTGCAGTCGCGGTATGTCTTGCCCTTGAGCACTCCGTCGATCGTGGATTCCGAGATGCCGAATTCGCGGGCGAGACTACGCCGCTGGCCGTACTTCCCGCCGTACCTCGCCCTGATCTCGCGCACCTGATCAGCGGTCAGGCGTGCGACGGGGGACGCGGCTCCGCTCAGTCCTCGATACCGGCCCGCCTCCATCATGTCGCGGACGTTCTCCTGCTGGGTTCCCTCGTAGACGTGGTGCGGATTCCAGCAGTCGCCGTCGTGGCAGGTGTGATTCAACTGCGAAGGCCATCGGCCGTGAAGGAGATACCAGGCGTAATGGACCGCGCCGACATTCCGCTGGCGGTCCGCGTCCCAGGCCGCCGGTCGCCCCTTCGACCGCGAGAAAGGCCATTCGGTCTCGCACCGCTCGGGCGTCATCGACGGAACACGCCGAGCGATGTGAGCCACGACCGCGCCCCGTTCCTTGATCGGTTTGGCCTGACCGGCAGACCCTTTCCGCTGCTCCCGGTGGTAGTGCAGCTGGCACAGGTCGCGCTTGAACGCGTCCCGCTCACAGTCCTCCACTGTGCAGGTGAGCGCACGCGCAGCGCGAGGGGCACTCGCCAGGGGATCGCCGTACCGATGCCACCGTGTGTAGTGCGCGCGGCACCAGCCACGTCCGACGGCCGGTTTGTTGCAGTATTCGATAGCGCAGATATGCTGCGTCATGTCCACTCCTAACCAGTGGGCCACGCTCCGGGGTAGTTCGCGCTACCGCCGGAGCCCTATTCGTTTGTGCGCCTTCATTTTACAAACGCGCATTGTGGCCACGAATTTCCTGTCCGGCGCGGTCGCCGACGAACTCGCCGCGGATGGGTTGGCCTGACCTTCGACCAAATTTCGGTTGAGTTAGGAATTCGTTTGGGGGTCGGCTGACCTGGGGTTTGCGCCCCTGTTTGCCACCTTCCCCGCCGTGACTTCTCCCGGCGGCATCCGTATCCCCATCACCGCTGATGGGTCGAACTTCGGGACGTCGCTGCGGGACGCGGTCCTCGACGGGATGCGCACGGCTCAAACCGAACTGGACATCAAACCGCTCGACATCAAGATCGACCTCGACATGGCGGGGGTCATCTCCACCGCCCAAACCGAGCTGGCCGGCGCGGACCTGAAAGCCCATGTCGAGGTCGACCTCGACGTGGCCGGGGCCATCAGTGCGGCCGAAACCACGCTGGCCGGTGCGAACCTCACCGCGAACGCGAAGGTCGATCTCGACCTCAATGTTTCCTCCGATCAACTGGCATCGCTGGCTGCGATCCAGACACTGGCCGACAAGACAGTCACCATGAAGGTCGATCTCGACCTGAATGTTTCGGCTGATCAGTTGGCCGCGATCCAGGGCGTGCAGGCGCTGGCCGATAAGACGGTCAACGTCAAGTTCGACCTGGACATGACCGACGCCGAGCTGGAGCGGTTGAAGTCGCTCGGCCCGACGATGCGCAGCATCCGGACGCTGACCGACAAAGACATCAAGGTCAAGATCGATGTGGATCTGTCGCAGACGGATCTGGATCGGCTCAAAGAGGTCGCGCCCGCGCTGCGCAGCATCCGCACGCTGGGCGACAAGAACATCAAGGTCAAGATCGATGTCGATCTGTCGCAAGCGGACCTGGATCGGCTCAAGGAAGCCACCCCGGCGCTGCGCAGCATCCGCAACCTCAGCGACAAGAACGTCCGGATCAAGATCAACCTGGACATGTCGCAAGCGGACCTGGATCGGTTACAGGCGATTGCTCCAGCGCTGCGCACAATCGGGCGGCTGACCGACAAGAACATCACCGTCCGGATCGACATCCAGGCCGACGAGGCGCGACTACGCGCTATCGCGGCGCTGCTGCGCGACATCCAATCCCGCAACGTCCGCGTCAACGTAGACACCGACGCTGACGGCGCGGTCGCGAAATTCACGCGCCTGTCAGGAAGTTTCAGCGCGATAGCTGGTGGCGGGGCCGGAGTCGCCGCAGCGCTCGCCGCGATTGGCGGTGCGGCCGGTGCGGCGGCGGGCGCGGTCGGTGGCCTGGTCCTCGGGATGGCCGCGCTCGGTCCCGCCGCCGCGGCGATCGGCGCCACCGCGGCTGTCGGGCTGTCGGGCATCAAGGACGCGTTCAAGGCGGCAGCCGATGCTTCCGATGCGGCGGGGGATGAGGGCGCGGCCCGGGCGAAGGCTGTGGCCGCGGCACAGGAACAGGTCGAGTCCGCGCTCGATGGGGTCACCTCCGCGCGGCGCACGCTCACCGACGCCGAGGAGGCCGCCGCCGACGCGACGAAGGCCGTCACCGACGCGCTCGCCGACGCCAGTTCCGAACTGGATTCATACGACGCGAAGTTGAAGCGGTCAGCGCTATCGGAGGATGAAGCACGGCGGGCGCTGGAGAAAGCGCAGAAGGCCGTCGCGACTGCGAAGACGCCGGACGACCGGATCGATGCGCTGCTGCGACTGCGGGATGCGGAACTCGATTACGAGGAAGCGCAGAAGGCGAACGTCGATCTCCAGGATGAGGCGAATAAGGCCCGCGAGGCGGGTGTCGAAGGCAACAAGAAAGTCATCGCGGCCCGCAAGCAAGAAGCCGACGCGAACCAGGCAGTGACCGACGCCAACACCGCGCTGGTCAAGGCACAAGAGCAGGTCGTCAAGGCGCAGGCCGCAGTGGCGGAAGCGCAATCCCAGGGCAGCCCGAAAGCCGACGACTACGCGAAAGCGATGGCGAAACTCGCCCCGGCCGCAGCGGAATTCGTGGTCGCCGGTCGCGGGCTGATGCCGATGCTGACCGACCTCAAGAAGGGCGTGCAGCAGACCGCGTTCGACGGACTCGCCGCATCGCTGACCGATGTCGGTGGACGCGTCATCCCCGTGGTCAAGGAAGGCATGACCGGGGTCGCCGGCGAAATGAACATCGCGGCGAAATCCTTCCTGGACTTCATCGGCAGCGCCCGCGGCATGGAAGGTATCCGGTCCGTATTCCAGGGGACCGTAAATCTTTTGGAGGGTATGCGGGCGGGTGCTGGAGGATTTACACAGGGCATCCTCGATTTCGTCGCTGCCGCCCAACCGGCGATGTTCGGGTTCGGTCAGGCCATCGCCCAGATCGGTGGGTCGATCGGGCAGGTGATCAGCTCGGCGGCCGAGTCCGGGCAGCTCGCGCAGCTGTTCAGCGGGTTCACCGGCGTTCTCCAGGGTGCGGCGCCGCTGCTCGCCGGTCTGGTGTCGTCGCTAATCACGCTCGGGTCTGCTGTCTTACCGGAACTCGGACCGCTGCTCGCGTCCATCGGTGGCGTGCTTACCACGATCGCGCCGTCCCTGGGCGCGCTGGGAGCGGAATTCGCTCGCTCCCTGACCTCGATCATGCCGCAGCTGGGCACCTTCATCGCCGCGCTTGCTGAAGGTTTGCGGCCGGTGCTTCCGGTGATCGCGCAACTGCTGGGTGCTGCGCTTCAGGCACTGACGCCCCTTATCGGACCCTTGTCCGATATCGCACAGACGGTTGGAAGCGCACTCGTGGGCGCGGTTCAGGCCCTCGCCCCGAGCCTCGGACCCATGGCGACCGCCTTCTCCGCGCTGGTGACCGCAGTGGCTCCGCTGGTGCCGCTGATCGCGGAGAACCTGTCCGTGGTTCTACAGGCCCTGGCACCAGCCCTGACCGAAGTGGCGACCGCGCTCGCTCCGGTGATATCCGATTTCGCGACGCAGATGCAGCCGGTCATCGCGGAGCTGGCCCCGATACTCGCTGAGACGGCGAGGATTGTCGGTGTCGCGCTGGCTGATGCGATCCGGCAGCTCGCGCCCTCGATCCCCGACCTCGTCCGATCGTTTTCTGATTTGTTGCTGGCGCTGGCTCCGCTGCTGCCGGAGTTCGCGCGGATGGCGGCCGAACTACTACCGCCGCTGGTGGACATCCTGGTCCAGATCACCCCGCAGGTGGTCAAGCTGATCGATGCCCTGACCTGGCTCGTGCAGAACGTGATCATCCCGTACGTGATCCCAGCCATCCGAGACTGGGTTGATCAGCTGCGCATGGGCTTGCAGACCGTCGCCGACGTGATCGAGTGGTGGCGCGGCAAGGTGACCGACGCGTTCACCTGGATCACCGACACCGCGTTCCCCGCGCTGGGTCGAGCGTGGGACACAGTGCAGGGCTGGTTCGACACGGGTGTCGAACGCATCGCACAGAAGTTCGATCAGTTACGGGAAGCGGCGGCCGTGCCGGTCCGGTTCGTCGTCAACACGGTGTTCAACGACGGGCTCAGAAAGGCGTGGAACGCGGTCAATCAGTTCCTGCCGGGCGCACCGGAGATCCCCCCTGTCACATTGGGTTTCGCGACCGGTGGTGCGGTGTGGGGTCCCGGCACCGGCACATCGGATTCGATCCCGGCGTGGCTGTCCACGGGTGAGCACATCATCACCGCAGCCGAGGTGATCCGCGCTGGTGGACAAAACGTCTGGTACGCGATCCGCGACATGATCGCTCGCGGAATCCCTTTCACCTGGGACGGGGGCCGGGTGGTCCAAGACCTGGGCCGCCAGAACCTCGACGCCTACGGGGCCGCGGTGAAGTCCGCAGGTATCGGGAACGTGGACCCGCAAGGGCTGTTCGACCCGTTGTTGCCGCGCTTCCGTGACGGGGGCGCGGTCATGCCGTGGATGTATCAGCTGAAGGCCGGTCACGACTTCGCGCGCGCACAGGACGGCCGCCCTTATCAGTGGGCCGGACCGCGCTGGGTGGGTGACTCATTCGACTGCTCCGGGTTCATGTCCAGCATTGCGGCGGTGATCATGGGCATGAACCAGTGGGTGCGGTACTGGTACACCGGCCTCTTCTCCGGCCAGCAGGTGGGGCCGCAGGGGTTCGTGCACAACCTCACCGACGGTGTGGGCATGGTCATCGGCGTCTCCAACGGCGGCCCCGGCGGTGGGCACACCGCTGGCGAGCTGCGCGGCATCCCGGAACTCGGAATCGCGCCCGCGCGGGTGGAATCCGGTGGCGCGCTGGGCGATGTGCACTACGGCCGTGGAACTCCGGTCGGCAGCTTCCAGATGTTGTACGGGCTGCCGATCGGGGCCAACGGTTTCTTCCAGCCGAGCACCGGCGGATCGGTGGGCCCGTCGCCCGCAGACCAATCCGGGTTCGTTCAGCAGCAGATCAACCGCATATTCAAGGAGATCACCGACCCGATCCGTGGGGAGATCGAATCACGGATCGGGCCTCCCCCACCGTTGTGGAATCAAGTTCCGGGAGAGTTCCTCACGGTCGCGCAGAACAAGTCGGTGGAGTTCCTAGCCGGGTTGGTCGGTGATCTGGGTGGCGCGCTGCCGGGAGTGTGGTCGAAGGCGCAGGAGCTGGCCGGGCGGGCGGCCGGGCGGGCGTTCGATCTGCTGACCCCGTTCGACTCCGGTGGTATCGCCAGCGGCGTCGGTTTCATGCCGAAAAACGTGCTCGAACCGGAGCGGGTGTTGGACCCGCAGCAGACCCGGTTGTTCGAGGCGTTGGTGGCTGCGCTGCAACGGATCGCCGGTATGGGGTCCGGAGTCGCCACCGTGAGCACGGTGGCTGAGCAGCAGCAGGCCGCGCAGGTGGAGGCGACACAGAAGGCCATCGCGGAGCAAGGCGAAACCCTGGCGGAGACGCGGGATCTGATCGAGCGTAGTGAGTCCAGTCAGGAAGCTGTGACAGCAGCGCAGACCGCGCAGCTGCAAGCCGCGCTGGACGATATCGCCCAGCGGCTGGGCTTCGACGTTCTCCAGCCGATCATCCAGTCCGGTATGGACGCTGCCGTCGGTGTGATCCAAGGCTGGCTCAAGGGCATCGGCACCCAAATCACGGCCGGTACGGACCGGACCACAGCAGCGGTGCAAGCGTTGCCGTCGAATCTGGATACCCCACAGCAGGCGGCGCCGTTCGGTGCGCCGGGATCCGCGTTCGATGCGGTCTCCGCGATTTCGGACGCGGTGGTGTCCGTGGCGAATACCGCGGCACAGACATTCCAGCGGGTCGCGCAGGACATCGCGAACGCAGCGTTGCAGCAGAAGCCGTCGCGGGTCGCCGAGTCCCGGGGCGTGCTCGGTAAGGACATCTCGGGCGGGCAGCTGGTGGACCTGATCGTGCAGTTGACCGGTGTAGAGATCGAGGTCCGGGACACTCTGTTGAATACGCTCGAGGAAATCCAGCGGATGCGTGGGGATTTGATCGGGTCGTTCGACACCCAAGGCCGGATCGTCGCGGACACCGCCGAACTTATGCAGCGCAACGAGTCCAGCCGTGACCTGGTGATCTCTGAACAGAACCGGCTCAACCGCGAGCTCATCAAGGCCGTCCTGAAATACCTGATGACCGCGGTGGTGATCCCGATCATGACCGCCATCCTCGGCGCGATGATCACCCTCGCCAGTACCGCCATCGGCGCGGCCATCGGCAGTTTCATTCCGATCATCGGTACCGCCATCGGTGCCGCCGTCGGCGCGATGGTCGGCGCGGCCCTGGGCGGTGTGGCCGCAGTGTTCACCGGCGCGCTGGCGGTGGGCGCGGCAGCGGCGATCGACAGCTTCGACTCTGGTGGTGTCGCGGTCGGGCGCGGCCTGCTCGCCAAGGACATCGTCGAACCCGAACGGGTGCTGTCGCCGCGGCAAACAGCGCTGTTCGACCGCATGGTGACCGCGCTCGAGACACAGCCGCGCGGCGGCAACCGGACCGTGCATGCGCCGATCACCTACGTCGGTGCTGGCGGCCCGCGCGCGGTCCAAACGCACCTGCTCGAACTGCTCAACAACTGATGGAGGCTGTCGTGTATTCCGAGGACTTGGCGCAGCGGTCGTGGTCGGCGCCGGAGTTGGTGCCTGATGACGCGCCGGAGCCGGAGTCGTACATGGGGTTGGTGGGTGTGGTCGCGCCTTCCCCGGTCGCTGAGTCCGCGCCTGATCCGGAGGGCTGATTGTGTTCAGGGGATGGCTCGCCCTCGCGGGTGTGGAGCTGACCAACACCAGCCGGTTGGTGGCGCACGCGCGCCCCGGCATCCCCCAGACCATGGAAGAGGCCGTGGGGCAATGTGTCTGCCGCGCCGACTACGTGTCCTATGACGATTCATGGCCGGGACTGCAAGCGTTCCTCGGAGATGGCCCGTACGTGATCGCCGATGCACCCTGGTACGACCCGGCGATCCCGCAATCCGCTGAACTGCTGGGGTTTTGGGTGACCCAGATCGACGGGTGGGGTCCGACGCCGGTGTCTCGTCAGGTGGATGACGCGATCGGTCCGGGTGGTGTGGCAGGTCCACACCGCGACCAATACCGCACCCTCAACATCGAATTCAGCATCGTCGCGTGCACCAATGCTGGCGCGGTGTATGGGCTGGAGTGGTTGGCATGCCGGTTGCGGCCGGCGAAAGCGTGGGGCGGGACAACCCTCGAATTCCTTGCCGCACACCCGGAGAACTCGGCGGCGGTGCCTGCCAGTCTGCGGCGGGTGATGAACCGGGTCACGGTCACCCAAGAACCGCAGGTGACGCAGTCGCGGGGGACGCGGGGTGAGCAGAATCGGCAGGGAAACCTGTTCGCAGGAAATTTCTCGTTGGCGGTGCTGGACCCGTACGTGTATGGGCCGGTCACCTCGGCGACGGTGGTGTGGGATTCGACGGTCACCGAGCAGATCACGTGGGCACACGCCCCGGACTGCGCGGACCCCAACTCGTGTGATGAGATACCGATCCTCGCCAGCGTGGAGTGTGTGCCTGCGACGGTGGATGTGCGGCCGGTGCAGCCGCCGGTGTGTGCGGGCTGCACCCCGTTGTGCGCGGTCGAGACCAGCGTGTACGAGATCCCGACGGCGTCGGGGGTGCTGTGTGTGGACCAGGCCGTCACCGTGATCGTCACCGCGGGCGATGATCCGGTGTCGGTGAATTTCTGGTTCCGGCCGTGTGGCGAGACCGCGCTGTGTGACCGGACCGGGTTCCTGTCGGTCGCGGGGTTGCCTGCTGGGGCGACGGTGGTCGCGGACTCGGTTCAGGGACGGCCGTACTCAATCGTTGACGGTACTCAGATCCAGCAGCGCGGGATCGTGTCCACCCCGTCTGGTGCGCCATGGACCGCGGTGGTGCTCGATGTCGGGCAGTGCTGGGAGTTGGTCGCCCAACATGAGCCCGGCCTGGATTTCACGGTGCAGGTGCAGGTACGAGGTAGGTCGGCATGAAGCTGGAACCCGCGGCGTTCGGGGTGCACACGTTCGACGGTGTGCAGCTGGGCGCGATAGAAACCCCGAAGACCTTCACGTGGTCGCGGGAGCGTAACGAGGTCTCCCGGCTACAGCTGACCGCGCCCATGCAGGATTTGGGCGCGGAGATCACACCCTGGCTGCATTGGGTTTCCTGTTGGCACGGTCAAAGCCTCCAGTGGATCGGGCCGGTGCAGGAGACCACCCGGGATCGGACCGGGATGAGCGTGGATTGCCGGGACGTGTCGACGTTCATGTGGCGCACCAGGACACAGACCACGCGCCGCTGGTCAGGGATGGATGTGGCCCCGATCGCCGCGGACCTGTGGGCGGAAATGCTGACCCTGCATTCGGTGCGTGCCGATCCGATCGTGCTGCCCGCGCGCACCGACAGCCGCTACGACTTCGAGGTCAAATCCGACCTGAAAATGCTGCACCAGGACATGGATGCGCTCTCGAAGATGGGGTTGCGGTGGACGGTGGCGAAAGGGCGGCCGGTCCTCGGTGAGCAGCCCGTGGCACCGGTCGCCGAACTGTCCGAGCACGATCTGTCCGGTGGCGCGATGATCCGCCGATCCGGCGCGAAGACCTCGAACGATGTGCGGGTGCAGGGGAAGAACAGCGCTGTCACCGGCCGCACACCGCTGGTCGGACTGCATCTGCAATCGATCATGTCCCTCGATGATCTCGGTGGAGCCACCAACATCGAGACCGCAGCAGCGCAGTACGTCAACCGGCGGTCAGCGATCCGGGACGAACTGGTTATCCCCACCTCGGCGACATTGTCCCCTGATGCGCCGATCGAGCTGAACCAGCTGATCCCGGGCGTTCACCTGGTGGTGTCTGCGCTGGGTTTGCGTACCGTGCTGCGTCTGGACCAGGTGACGGTAACCGGCGGCGCGGAAGGAACCTCGGTAGCGGTCCGCTTGGCGACACCGGATGTCCTGACCGACCTCGAGAAAGCTGGAGCGCAGGTGCAAACGTGAGCGGGACAGCGGAGCCGGTTACTCCGCCGGCGACAGATGCCGAGTGGGCGCGCGACACCACGCGCCGACTCGAGTCGTTGGAGAACCCGACCAGTGTGCGGGTGGGGCCGTGGGTTCTGTCGGCTTCCACCGAGGGGCATCTGGTCGGGTCCCATGTCGAGGGCGGGTCGGTGATCCTGGCGCGGAAACCTGGTGCTGGGGAGAACGATCCGGATGCGATCGAGGACCCGATAGCGGCGACGTTGGGGGCGACGCGCACGGCAGAGCAGAACATCGGCACCAGTGGCGCGGCGGTGATCTGGGATGGCACAGCGGTGGAGGTCGGCGGGGACTGGACCCGTGGGCAAACCATGTTCGATTCGGTGGTGGTTCCGAAGACGGGTGCCTACTGGGTGTCGGCGAACATCCATTTCAAGACCCGGCAGTGGCTGTCGGTGTCGATCCGGGCGGATGGTGTGCCTGTGGCAGGGGGGCGCGTCGACAACCCGGACTTGATCCCGTGGGTGACAGTGCCGCCGGGAAAGGTGGTGGGTTTGGTCGCCGGGCAGCGGGTCGATGTGTTCGTGATCGCGGAGACCTCCACCGTGATCGGGGCGAACGCGTTCTTCTCCCCGGGTGTGCCGAGCAGTCTGGACATGTTCCTGATCGCGGAGAGGGGATAGCCGTGCCGCAGGTATGCGTGAGCAAGAATCTGAAGATCACCGGTGGTGGCGCGACGCTGGGTTTGGAGAAGTGGTCGGCGCCGCGGATGGTGGCGCAGGTGACCGCGACATCGGTGGGTGACGGCACGATATCGTCGTCGGGGCTCACCACCCAGCCGGGGCGGTTGATGATCGATACGTCGATTTCGTGGGCGTCGGATTCCCCGTTGCCGGCGTTGATGCGGTTGCAGGTGATCCGCCCATACCGGACGCTGATCTCCTCGAATCCAAACGCGGTCGAAATCTGGGAGGCGTGGAACTACCGCATCAACGGCACCCCGGCGGTCCCCACCTATGACCTCGTGAATTCGTTGTGCACGATGGCGCCGGACCTCGGTACCGACACAACCACGCAACCGTTCAAAGGGGTCGTGTACCAGGATTATCCGGCTGGCAGCAGTGAGGAGTTGATCGAGCTTCCGGCGGGGTCGACGCTGAATGTGCGGTATGTGGTGTACGTGTGGACTCCCCCACCGTGGAGCAACAACGCGTCCGCGAACACCCCTGTCCATGAGGCGTATTCGCGTGGCGTGAAACTGCGGTTGTGGGCGTTCCCGACCCTGGATGAGGGGGTGGCCTAGTGTCTGTGCCGATTTGCACCTCAGAGTGGATGCTGTCGTCGCCGACGGGCACGGACGTGGCGGCGGCCTGGGTGCCGCGGATCGTGGCCGAGCGGTTCACGACGTCCACGAAGGACGGTGCGGTGGAACGCAGCCCGGACCCGGTGCCGTTCATCGCTTCCGAACTCACGTGGGCGAACACGACAGGCGCGCAGCAGCGGATCTGGCTGGAGATCCACCGGCCGCCGCGCATGATCATCACCTCGAACCCGAATTCGTACGTGCTGGATGATGCGGTGAGCTGGGATACGGGGGTGGCGCCGGTCGCGCCGCCGCCGTCGGCGACAGAGAACGGGATCGGCGCGCGGATCAGCGTCACACCGGTCACCGTGAACCAGATCGCCTACACGCGGTTCTTCCGCAGGTGGGATAGCTCCAACTGGTGGCAGTCAATCGGCACCCTCCAACCGGAAGAGATCGTGCACACCCGATACGCCGCGCTGTACAGCACGCCTGGCAGTTGGCGGGCACCCAACAACCCGCTGCAGGTGGTGCGCGCCTACTGGGTGCGGCTGCGGCTGTGGGCGACTCCGGAGGCGACGCCGTGAGCTATCCCTGTGTGAACCCAACCTATTTCGACTCTCCCAGCGGGGTGTTGTCGCCGAAGCGGCAGTATCAGCTTGCGCACCGAGCGTCCGCGACAGCGGGGGGTGCGACGTTCACCCCAGCGTCGAACCCGTCGCCGGGGACCGTGTTGTTCACGACGAACGTGTTGTGGCTGAACAACACCGGGGTCACACAGTTGGTGTACGCGCAGATGACCCAGGGCGCGGTCAGATACCAGATCGACGCCCTGAAACATCTGGTGATCCGGTACCAGTGGGGCACATCGTTCGGAGTCGCGCCTGCCGATCCGGCCTTGACCGAGGAGTCTCGGATTCGGGGCCTGGTCGACGCGGGCACCACCACCGTGTCGAGTACGAACGTCGCCATATACGTGCTGCTCGAGGATCGTCAACCGCCGATCAGTTTCCCGATCGGCGACCTGATCACTCTGCCCGCTGGTCAGACCGTAAAAGCACGGTGTCAGGTGTCGTGGCAGACCGACGCGTGGGGTCTCAACTGGTACAGCGGATACGGTGACCCGATCCCTCATCGCATCGGGAAAGTCGGGCCCGTGAAGTTGGATCTCTTCTCGGTCCCGGTGATCCCGTAGGAGGCGAGCCGTCCCCGAATTGAACGGGGATCGAGGAGCGACCTCGGGCTACCAAACGCCACGCGCGGATTTGAACCGCACCCGCCAGGGGACTCGCCGATCCGATGGTACTGCTGCACCTCGATCGTGATGCTACTCAGGTGATTTCGTGGGCTCGATCCAGTTGTAGATGGTTTGGCGGGCCAAGCCGGATTCGTTGATGATGGCTTGCGGCGCGACCTTCCCGTCTTTCGCTGTCCCGGCGTGCGCGGCCTTGGCCGCCGCCTCCAGGTAGCGCATGATTTGGTTCACCTGCTGGCGCGCCGTGGCAAGGTCCTCACCGAGCAGCGACAGGGTCCTGAGGGCGTCGACCGCGGTGTCGAACTGGAAGACCGGTTCGACCAGCCAGCCGATGTGCTCGGTGCCCGGCAGGTACAGGTTGTCGGGGCCGGTGATGATCTTCTGCTCCACAATTCCTCCCTAACTGTCTAGTGGTAGACAGATTACGGCACCACGCCAGAAGTGTCTACCGATAGACGGATAGTCATTCACAGAAGCCGACGATGTGCCGCCCGTAACAATCCGAGCCGGTCCTCGATCAGTCTGTGAACCACCGCAATCCACCGACGACAGGACTTCCTCATGAGCGCAGATCCCTGGGCAGTTACCAGCCCGTCCGCGGGCGTCTACCGCTTCACGAACAACACCGACAAGCCCGCCGCCGCGATCTTCTTCACGCCGAGAGGTGTCGAACTCAAGACCGGCGAGCCCGGCAACAACAGCGTCAGCCAGAGGATCGAGCCGGGCAAGCACTTCGAGATCAAGATGAAGCGGCTCCCCGGCGCCGCCGACCCGGCCGGTGTGCAGATGGAATGGAGGATTCCCCTCGGCGACGGCAATTTCGGCATGGGGGTCTGGGGCTACGCGATTTCCGACTGAGCTGTCCGCGATCGCGCGGGGTGCAGCCATTCAGCTGCTGCACCCCTCCGTCCTACGGTGCGCGCCTGTATCCAGGGCAGCCCGCCTATTGGGTGAGCGCGACCTGTTGGAGCAGGAGAAGGCGCTCGTGCGCGCCCGCCGCGGTGACGCCGCTGCGTCGGTGAGCGAATCGGCTGCACCGGCGGTGATCGATTCGACGGGCCAGGAGTTCGAGGTCGGCGATGACGATTGGGCCGTGATCCCGGCCGACAGTGGTCACACCGCCATCGGTCAAACGGGCTGCGCCCTCTAGCCCTACAGTGCCGCACCAGTGTCCAGGGCAGCCGAGAAGAGGGAGATGGACTATGTCGAGTTTCGATCCGCCGAGTGGGGCGGAAGATTTGGCTGCGCAGGCCGAGTTGATCGAGGCCGAGCGCGCACAGATGGAAGCAGATCACGCGGCGATGCTGCGGGCCCGCCAGCAGCGGAGAGTGGATCAGGGGCGCGCGGAGTTGGAGCGGCGGCGCGCGGAGTTGCAGGCCGAGCTGGCGGCGCTCGACGGTGAGTCCCTGGTGATCGAACCGGCCGGCGACGTGGTGGTTGTGGACGCCGAACCTGCGGACACCGCCGTGTCCGAACCGGATTACACGGATGCCGATGTGTGGGATGTCGACCCTGACACGGGGGAGGCGTACCGGGATGAGGACGGTAAGCCGGTGCCGCGATGGCCGTACGAGACGATCGAGTTCAAGGGCCGGTCGGTTCAGACCCGCATCCCGAAGCCTGCGGCCTTGCAGGTGTTCGGTCTGATCAATTCCAGGCACACCCCGGCGAAGGCGAAGAATGATGCGGTCGCGCAGTTCCTGGTGCAGTACTTGTCCGCGCGGTCGCATGCGGAGATCATGGCCGCGATGATGGACCCGGATCAGGATTACGAGGAATCGGATCTGTCGCGGCTGGTGGAGCAGATCGCGAAGCAGGGCACAGGACGCCCTACTGCGCCGTCGCGGGCCTAGCTGTTCTCGCGGCGAAACACTGGCGCACGATTCAGGGGCGCCTGATTCTGGCGGGGCATCGTGATCCACTTCGGGATCTGCCCGATATGCACGCGCTCCTCAGCGTGGTGGAGGTGATGTTCACCGAGCATATGACGGCGGAGGAGTTGGACGAGTTCAACCGTCGCGTGTATCACGACACCCCGACGGTCCGGGCGGATGATCCGGAGCCGCCGGGGTTTTCGGTGGCCGAGCAGCGGGAGGGCTTCGCGGCGTTCACTGCGTTCGCGGGCGGGATCGGATAGTCGGCTACGCGATTCGTTGCAGGGCTGGCGGAAGGTTCCAGTCCTCGCTGTCGCGAGGTGTCCGCTTCCCTGGTCGACGCTCCTGCCAGTCGTCTACGGTCTGGGGCAGGGAGCCGAAGACGCGGCCGATGCGTGCGTCAGGGATGTTCGTTTTGTAGTGGTTCATCGCGCCGCGGTGGACGCCGATCCGCTCGGCTACCTGTGGGGTGCTGAGATAGACAACCGTCTCGTTGCCGAGGTCCCACCATGCTCCGGCGGACCGGGAACCCGATCCGGGTCGGCGGGCTTTCCAGGCTTCGCCGGTCGCGGGGAGCCAGCCTTGTATGCGGCCGATCCGCGCGTCGGGGGCGGCGAACTTCCGATTCTCGAGGTAGGTGGCGAGTGTCTTGTGCGGGATCTCGAGGTGTTCGGCCAGGGCAGCGAGGGACAGGTATTCGGTCGGCCAGTAGCTGTGCCACCGCTCGACGGTGTCGGGGAACCAGCCGTCGATAGTGACGCCGCCGCCTTCGACGTGGGTGTCCGGTAGTGGCATCCACCCGTTGGCGGCGTATTCCTCGACGGTGGCGAGGGGCACGCCGAGGTGATCGGCCACGCCGGCGATCGACAAACTCACGGTCATCGGGGTCCTCCTTCCTTCCACACCACCGTACCGGTGAGCGTATGTATAGTCCAAGTCTGTTGTGTGGCGGATCACCGCGCAGGGGGCGTCGTGGGTTGCGCCCCTGATTGTCACAGTGCGCGGGTGAACCCCGTACATCCGATGCGCCCCGGCTCGTACGTTCTGTCGTCCGGGTTCGGTCAGCGCGCCAACCCGGTGACGGGTGTACAGGAAGGGCATCTCGGTGTCGACTTCGCCGCAGCGGTAGGAACCCCCTTCTACGCGGTCGCTGACGGAGTGGTGGTGGAGGGCGGCGAGCGGGCCGATGTCGACGGGTTCGGCCGGTGGGTGTGGATCGACTGCCAGGCCTCGGTGGGTCGGGATCTGATCTACGGCCACGGCGATCCCCTCGTATGCGCTGGTGATGCCGTCAAGGCCGGGGACTTGGTCGGCACCGTCAACACTCACGGTCAGTCGACCGGTCCTCATCTGCATTTCGAGACCTGGACGGCGCCGGGTCGCCTGGGTGGCCGCGCCGTCGACCCGCTCCCCTGGCTCGCCGCGGCGGGCGAGCCTGTATCGACTGGAGGTAAGTCCATGAAGCCCGATTACGTCGAATTGGACCGGATGGGCGAATCGGCGTCCAGCCGTCACGGCGCGCAGGTAGAGAACTTCCTGCTGCACACGCAGGAGGGCGACGGTACCGCCGAAAGTCTGGCGAATTATCTGAACAATCCGGCGAACGGGGTGAGCTACCACTACACCGTCCGTGACGGGGTCGTGGTCGACGTGGTGGACACCGATCTGGCGAGCTGGTCGGTGCTGGACGCGAACTCGTTCACCATCAATCTCTGTTTTGCGGGCAGCCGGGTCTCATGGAGCCGGGAGGACTGGCTGCGGATCCGTGACGACATCCGTATTGCGGCGTGGCTGGCGGTGCAGGACGCCCGCAAGTACGGGTTCTCGACGAACGTCATCCGGCCGCCGTACCGGCGTGGGCCCGGCATCTCCGATCACCGCTACGTCACCGAGTGCCTCGGCATCGGCACACACACCGACGTCGGTGCCGGCTTCCCGTGGGATGTGTTCGCCGCCGACGTCGCAGATTTCACCCACAGCACGACCATCGAGGAGGACGGCATGCCCAGTGCAGAAGAGATCGCCAAGGCGGTGTGGGCGCACCGGCCCGCGAAGCCGGACGGACGCACCGATGCCACAGCGGGAGAAATGCTTGCGTGGACCGACCAGCATGCCGGGCACACGCTCGACCAGCTGGCGGGGCCGGGCACGAAGGACGATCCGAGCAGGGATCTCGACCCGACCCGCTGGGATTTCCTGGCGGACCTGTCCGTGCCGGAAGCGCTCGGTGTGCTCGGCCAGAGGCTGGGGATCGAGGGATTTCGTGATCCGCGGAAGGGGGTGAGCAAGGGATGAGTAGCTACCTGCATCTCGAGTTGTCGGATGTGCCGAAGGTTCTCGGTGCGTTGGCAACCATTTTCGCTGCGGTTCTGACGTAGCCGTGGTGGGGATTGGGCCGGATGACCGGCGCAGTGTTCGGCCTTTCCAGGTGGTTGTGTTCCTCGGCTATATGGCTGCCGGGATGGATGCGGCGGTGAAGGGTGCGCCGCCGGGGGCGGTGTCGCAGGCGATGGGGAATTGGTTCGCAGTGGTGTGGATTGTGATGTTGATCATATTCCCTGCTGTGTCGCTGCTGGGGTTGGCGGCACAGCGGTGGGTTGGCGGGCCGTGGATGCAGCTGTCGGGGAATCTCGGCGTGGGTGCGGCGTCGGCGGCCTATGTGGTGGCGGTGTTGCAGGCGACGTGGGCGGATCGGGCGTCGTTCGCGGCGTGGGTGACTGCGAGCCTCACGGTATGTGCGGTGGGGCTCGTCTATGGGGATGTGCGGTGGATCGTCGCGGTGACGCGTCGAATGCGGGAGATGGACAGGTGCGAAGGTGAATGACTGGCCGGGATTGATCACCGCGATCGGCGGCGCTGGTGGCGGCCTGGTCGGCGTCATCGGTTTGGTGGTGGGGTGGCGGAGTAGGCAGGCAAACTACGCGCAGGCGACCGCACAGATCGGCGCGCAGGCGGCGGACATCGCCGGGCAGGTGGCGGCAGGGCTGCGGACGGAGAACGCGGAACTGAAGACGGATATCGCGGAACTCGACCGGAAGGTCGACTTTCTCCAGGAGTCCATCCTCACGCTCAAGGACATCGTGTTGCTGGCGGTGTACCGGTTGGAGCGTCATGGTGATGTCGACGCGGTGACGGAGATCCGAGCAAAGCTGACAGCAATCAACAATCGACCGGTGGTGTAGCCGAGTCGTTTTTCGGGCGGCGGCTACAGATTTGGCTACAGTCGCGGAATTGTGATCGCAAATACATGAAGGCCCCGCCAGGGATTTGCCTGGTCGGGGCCTCTTTTTATGTGTGGTCCCAGCTGGGATCGAACCAGCGACCTTCCGCGTGTGAGGCGGA
>NZ_JBJZOK010000031.1:0-97632 GCF_047200615.1 Nocardia sichangensis | reverse complement strand
CCGCTTCCCGCACCGGGCAGACGCACGGTGAATGCGGTGCGGCCGGGTTCGCTGGCCACCGAGATGTCACCGCCGTGCGCCTTGACGACCGCCGCGACGATCGCCAGACCGAGGCCGGTGCTGCCCGCCCGCCGCGAGCGCGACGAGTCGCCACGCGCGAAACGCTGGAATACCGTCGGCTGCAAGGTTTCCGGGATTCCGGGTCCGTCGTCGGTCACCCGCAGCACGGCTCCTCCGTCGCCGTGGAATTCCAGCGAGGTGAGCACCGTTGTGCCAGGGCCGGTGTGGACCCGCGCGTTGGTCAGCAGGTTCGCCAGCACCTGATGCAGCCGAGCCGCGTCACCGGTGGTCACCACCGGCTCGTCGGGCAACTCCAGATCCCAGTGAAGTTCTGGTCCCGCGATGTGCGCGTCGCTCACCGCGTCCACCGTGAGCTGGGTCAGGTCCACCGGCTCGTGTTCGAGCCCGCGTCCGGAATCCAGCCGGGCCAGCAGCAGCATGTCCTCGACCAGACCCGTCATCCGCCGGGACTCGGACTCCACCCGGGCCATCGCATTGGCCACCTCGCCGGGCACCTCGGCTCGTTTGCGTTGCGCCAGTTCGGCATAGCCGCGGATGGCGGCCAGCGGGGTGCGCAGCTCGTGGCTGGCGTCGGCGAGGAATTGCCGGACCCGGGTCTCGCTGTCGTGGCGTGCCGACAACGCACCCGTGATGTGATCGAGCATCCGGTTGACCGCCGCGCCGAGCTGTCCGACCTCGGTGCGCGGATCGGCGTCCGCGACCGGAACCCGGACGGGCAGTACCACCTCGCCGCGCCGCAGTTCGAGTCCGGCCACCCGCGCGGCCGTCGCCGCGACCCGATCCAGCGGCGCGAGAGCGTGCCGGATGAGCCAGATGCCGACCAGTGTCGCGACGATCGAGACGACCGCCGTGACGATCGCCAAGATCAACAGAACACGCAACAGCGTCGCGTCGACGGCGGTCAACGGCAGGCCGGTGACGACGATGTCGCCCGACCAGGTGGTGTCCGCGACCACTCGATACCGGCCCTGGCCGCGGAGATCGACGTCGACCGGCTTCCCGTTGGCCGCCACCGCGGCGAGCTGCTCTTGCGCGGCCCGCGACAACGCTTCTTGAGTGCCGTCGGCCGCGTTGCGGCCCGCCTTGGCGACGCTGCCTTCGTGGACGATGGCGCCGATCATGTCGGGCTGGATACCGCGCCGGTTGAGGAAGTCGGGTCCCGGGCCGTTGTTCGGCGGCGGTGGCGGGGGTGGAGGCAGCGGCGGCGGCTGCTCACCGCTGGGGCGGGGGCCCAGGCTCGGGCCACCGCCGACCTCGCCGAGCGAACGCTTCTGCACATCAATCAGTTCGGTGTCCAGTTGGTGTACCAGGAACTGGCGCAGCGCGAATTCGGTCGCGGCGCCGATACCGACGACCACGATCACCAGTAACAGCACCTGCCCGACCAACAGTCGTGCCCGCAGCGACCAGCGCCGTGGCATCAGCACCCGGCGCGCCGCCTCAGCCTGCGGGCTTGAGGACATACCCGGCACCGCGCAGGGTGTGGATCATCGGCGCGCGTCCACTGTCGATCTTCTTCCGCAAGTAGGAGACATACAGCTCGACTATGTTGGACCGGCCGCCGAAGTCGTAACTCCACACCCGATCCAAGATCTGTGCCTTGCTCAGTACCCGTTTCGGGTTGCGCATGAAGAACCGGAGCAATTCGAACTCGGTGGAGGTCAAGACGATCACATCGCCCGCTCGGGTGACCTCGTGACTGTCTTCGTCCAGCACGAGATCACCGACCACCAGCTGCGCGTCACTGTTCTCGATGGCGACGCCGGTTCGGCGCAGGAGCGAGCGCAGCCGCAGCACCACCTCTTCGATGCTGAAAGGCTTGGTGACGTAGTCGTCGCCGCCCGCGGTCAGCCCGGCGATGCGGTCCTCGACCGAGTCCTTGGCGGTCAGCAAGAGCACCGGCAGGTCCGAATATTGTGCGCGTAGTTTGCCCAGCACCTCCAGCCCGGTCATGTCCGGCAGCATCACATCGAGCACAACCACATCGGGGCGGGCCTCGCGGGTCTTGGCGACGGCGGTCCGGCCGTCACCCGCGGTAGTGACCTCCCATCCCTCGTAGCGCAACGCCATCGACATCATCTCGGCCAGAACGGGCTCGTCGTCGACCACGAGCACGGTGATCGGGCTGCCGTCGGCGCGGCGCATGACAATTCGTTCGGCCGGCCCGTTCCCGGTGGTCGTCGCGGACATCGTTTCACCATGGCGAGTAACGCTTGGGGTCCGCTGTGGTGCGGCTATGTGTTTGCTGTGAGGGTGCGACCAGCGGAAACGGGCTCGCGCGGCGGAGGTGCGGGTATGCGAAGCCGGTCGGTTCACAGCTGGCCCATAGTTTCCGCCAACGAGGGACAAATGTTGAGACTCAACGATTCTCGCGTCGGCCGCAGAGCAGTGGCCGACGGTTTCGGACCTGATCCGACAACAGGAGGAACGCAGATGAGTTTCACTTCGAAGCTGGCAATGAGCGCCGTGGCCGGTGCGCTCGCGCTCGGCGCCCTCGGCATCGGAGCCGGTGTGGCCGGCGCTGATGCGCCCCAGGGACCGGTGCCCGGACAGCAATGCCCGCCTCCCGGCGATCACCAGGGTCCTCCGCCCGGTGACCACCAGGGCCCGCCGCCCGGCGACCGTCAGGGCCCGCCGCCCGGCGACCGTCAGGGCCCGCCGCCCGGTGACCGTCAGGGTCCTCCGCCCGGTGATCACCCGGACGGCCCGCCGCCGCAGTGCCAGCCCGGACAGTGATCCGCTGCACCTCACAACACATGAGCTGAACAACTGAACAGATCGAGCGCGGCGGCGGACCGAACGTCCACCGCCGCGCTCGCGGTCCACTGTGGCGCCCGCCTGCCCGGGACGAATGCGGCTCGGTGCACACCTGGTGGAGCAGTGCGTCCCGATCGCGGTGCACCGATGAGCGGGCAGAAGATCGCGGGTGCCGATCAGCGATGGTCATTCGAATGTTCAGCCGTTTGATCACATCGACTGCCAGGGCCTCTCGATTCGGCGGATAATCCTGCTGTGGGTTGGCATTGGGGGGTTGATGACCGCAAGCAGAGACGATGAGGCCGGTCGCGAGCCGGGTGGGACTCGCTCGGATCTGTCGGGCAGCGCCGGCGATGTGGTGCAGGCCCGAGACATCGCCGGTGGGATTCACTTTCATCCTCCTGGCCGAAGCGCGGGCGGTGAGACTGTGCCCGTTCCCGCCCAGTTGCCGGCGGATGTCCGCGGTTTCGTCAACCGACTCGGAGACATCGAGCAGCTGGACGGCCTGCTCGAGAATGGCTCAGAGAGGATTGGATCAGCCCGGGTGTGTGTGCTGACCGGGACTGCGGGGGTGGGGAAGACCTCGCTTGCCGTGCACTGGGGGCATCGAGTCCGGGGCCGGTTTCCCGACGGTCAACTGTATGTCAACCTCCGCGGATACGACCCTGGTGAACCGATCACCGCCGGCCAAGCGTTGGAACGATTTCTGACCGCATCGGGAGTTGCCCCGGCGGCGTTGCCACCGGATCTGGAGACGCGGAGCGCGTTGTTTCGCTCGCTGCTCGCGCAACGCCGGGTGCTGATCGTTCTCGACAATGCGGCCACGGTCACACAGGTTCGTCCCCTGCTTCCCGGTGCCGGGCGCTGTCTGGTCTTGGTTACCAGCCGTTCCCGGCTCTCGGGCCTGGTCGCCCGCGACGGCGCGCATCGACTGACCCTCGACCTTTTCGACGAATCCGCGGCCGTCGCACTCCTGTACGAGACCGTCGATGGATATCGTTCCGGCGATACCGAACAGGACATCGCCGAACTCGCCCAGCTGTGTGCCCGGCTGCCGCTGGCGCTGCGGATCGCCGCCGAGCGCGCGGCGGTGCGACCGCATATGCCGATGGGTGACCTGATCGGCAACCTTCGAGACGAGTCACATCTATGGTCCGCGCTGTCGGCCGAGGATGACGATGAGGCCGACGCGGTGCGGACGGTATTCGCCTGGTCGTATCGAGCATTGCCTGCCGAGGTCGCGCGCATGTTCCGGCTGCTCGGATTGCATCCCAGTCCAGAATTCTCGGTCCATGCCGCGGCGGCCATTGCCGCTGTCCCTGTCGCCGAGGCGAGCCGGCTCTTGGACGTACTTGTCGGAGCGCACCTACTCGATCAAATCGGCCACGACCGTTACCAGTGCCACGACCTTTTGCGCGCCTACGCAGTAGACCAGGTCGGGCACGAGGACACCACCGAGGGCCGTGACGCCGCCATCGAGCGAGTCCTGGCATGGTACGTGCACACGATCGCGAACTGCTTGACCAATCTACCGATCCGCCTCGTCGAACCGATTCAGGATATCCACCCCGACGCGCCGCCGGACAGTGTTCAACCGTTGGTATTCACAGACTCCGGCGTGGCGTCGGCCTGGTTCGATGCCGAACGCGCCAATTTCGTTGCTTGTGTGCGACTGGCCGTCAAGAGCGGCAAGAATCGAACGGCCTGGCAGATCCCGATCTTGCTTCATCGGCTGTTCCCTGTGATCAACGCCTTCGACGACTGGTTGCTCACCACGGAACTCGGGCTCGAAGGCGCGCGACGGCTGAAGGACAGCGCGGCCGAAGCGCTACTTTTGGAGTCGTTGAGTATGGCGTATCGGCAGAGTCATCATCTGGACGAAGCCGAAGCGACGGGCCGGGCAGCGCTCGAGCTGTTCCGGCAGATCGGCCATCACCGGGGCGAAGCACTGACCTCGAATCTGCTGGCACTCGTGAGCATCTCCGCTCGGCGACCGAATCTCGCCTACGCGTATCTCGATCAAGCGGAGATGCTAGCCGAACAGTACGACCACTCCGACATCGTCGTGATCGTGCTGGCAAACCGACTGTGGGGTTACATAAATTTCGACCAGTTCCAGGAAGCCTACGATAGTTCGAAAGAACTCATCGGCTCAGGCCGTTTCTCAGACCACCCTACACATGAAATTGTCGCCCTGATAAGCGTCATGCGCGCCGCTCACAAATTGGGCCGATATGACGAGGCTGCTCGCTGGGCTGAGACAGTACTCACGAAGTCGCCTTCGAAACTGGGCGAAGCGACCATCCTTCTTTATCACGGCGACATCCAGAAGGACAGCGGTGACCTCGAGTCGGCGCTGGTCACGTATCACCGTGTGGTGGTCACCAGTCGGCAATTCGGCGATCGCAACCGGGAAGCGGATGCGCTCGATGCTACAGGCGTCACCTACGGGCTGCTCGGCCGGTGGGATGAAGCGGCGAGCTTCCACCTAGAGGCGATTGCGCTTTACCGCAGTATCCACAGTAGGTGGGGTACGGCAGTGGCGCTCGACCACCTCGCTCACGTGTCGGTCGAACTCGGGAAGCCGGATGATGCGGCGCGTTACTGGAGCGAAGCATTGTCATTGCTAGACGAATTCGACGATGCGGCTGCGGCATCATTGCTCGACTCGATCGAATCATCCCTTCGGGGGTCCCCTTCGCCGAATCATGGATCAGACGGTCCGGTCGACGCATAGACACAGGAACATGGCGCCCGATGCTCTGCATCTTCGAGCCCCGATACATGTAGGAGGACAGATGGACCCGATTTCCTTGAGCGTGTTGCTCGCATTGATCACGCAAGCGGCGGCGGGGGAGGCCGGTAAGAGTGCGTGGAACGGGCTGGCGCGTTTGACGCGGCGTGCGTTCGGTGACGAACATCGCGCGGATCGCGCACTGCAGCGAGCGCAGGACGATCGCGACGGTGCGATCGACTTGGCCGGGCATTTGATGAACGGTGCCGCTTCTGATCCGGTTCTCGCAGACCTCATTCGCACCTGGATCGATCACACTCAGCAAGCCGCTACCGACGAGGCTGTGATCAACACGATCGGCGGGCAAGCCCAGGTCCACGGGCACGTCGTACAGGCGCGCGATATCGGAAACGTCCAGCTCGGCGGACGCGACAACCCCGCTGTGTAGATCCTCTCCTCGGCGTGATCGGTCGTTTTCTTCGAGATCCATATACCGCAGCCGAGTGCCGGACCGTCACTTACGCGGTGGATCGCGGCCTCCCCATAGGGTTGTGACCGACGGGCGGTCCGCCGAGAGGAGTTGCCGATGGACGCCGAACACTTCCTGCCTTTCCGTAAGAGCGCGGTGATATCGCTGTGTGCCGACGAACTCCCCGAAGCGGAGCGCGAGTCGTTCGTGGAGTTCGCGCGTCTGCTGGCGGCGTTGGTGCACAACGAGTTCCATGTGCGCGGTGAGGCTTTGCTCGATGCCTATCAGGTGGTCGATCCAGCGGAGGACGAACGGGCGATCCGTGTTGCCACCCCCGAGCACCGGGCCGCCGCGCGGGCGCGGGTGGAGAGCGAGCTGGTCGCGCTGGCCGAGTCGGCGGATTTCACGCGCATCGATGCCGCTGAGATCGAGCGCGCGTTCGCCGAGCACTCGCTGGTGAAGGTGCGGTTGGAAGTCGACGCGGACGACATCGAAACGGCGATGTTCTTCCCGCGCGGGGTCGCGCGGCGCACCGAGCAGGTGCGGTGGCTGTTCGGTCTACGGCGGTGCAGCATCGAATTCACCAGCTACGGCAAGGTTCTGGTGTACGTCGCGTTCACCGAGCGCGCGGAGGCGGTCGCGGATCGGCCCAACGGCGGTGTGCTGGTGAAGTTGTTCCAGAACGTCCCGAGAAACGACCTCGAGATGCTGTATCCGAGCGTTCGCGTGCGGATGCGGCCACTGGACAAACTGCTGATCGGTGTGCCCGCGGTGGTCTCGGGGATCGTCGTGGTCGCCACCAAGCTGGTCGCTTCGTTGGGGCCGCTGCTCTTGCTGCTGGCGTTCTGGGTGGGGTTGCGCGAGGAATCCGTGCGGCTGGATCAAGCCACGCTGGTGACCCTCGGCGCCGGGTTGGCTGCCTTCGGCGGTTATCTGGTGCGTCAGTTCGCCAAGTTCAAGAACCGCAAGATCAAGTTGATGAAGACGCTGTCGGAGCATCTCTATTTCCGGAACCTCGACAATGATGCGGGAGTGTTCCACCATCTGCTCGGTGCCGCCGAGGATTCGGAGGTGAAGGAAGCCGTGCTGGCATACCACTTCCTGCGCACCGCCGATCGGCCGCTCACCGCCACCGAACTCGATCGGCGCGTGGAGGACTGGTTCCGGCGGCAATGGGGGACAACCTTCGATTTCCAGATCCGCGACGGACTGCGCAGACTCCGGAGGTGGGAACTACTCGTCGAGGACGAGCACGGCACGCTGAGCGCCGTGCCGCCGACCGAGGCGAAACAGCGTCTCGATCATCAATGGGACAACCTTTTTTCCATGTCCGCCAACCGGCTGACGAAGGCGTGAGCCTGTGCAACCAGGCCGCCGAGCCGACGGTGTCGGCGGCGAGTTCGGCGAGCTTGTTCGAATGCTCAGTGAACTGCGGCTGACGCGAACACAGGCCTATTCAGGAAACCGGCGGCCAACCGACCGGCACAGCTCAACCACTGTTCACGGGGTGGCACGGTTGTCTCGATAACGTCGAGCCCGTCGACGCATCGACGAAACCTACGTCAGGGGTTGCGATGGGCCACGACGGACTCTCGCGCAGGACCATGCTCATGCTCACCGTGTCGGCCGTGCTCCCGGTGGACGGATTCGCGTTGCTCGCGTCCGAGTCGGCCACGACGACCGCCCGGGACCTCGAGCTGATCACGGTGAGCGACCGGTCGGTGGCGGTCACTTGGACGACCGCCGCGCTCGACCGGATCGGGCGCAAGCGGCCGGTCGCGGTGGACACCGAACTCGCACTCGGCCCGGCGGATTCGCGCAAGCCGTTGCCGATCGTGCATTCCGACCCCACACCCACCGCCTTCCACTACGTCGAAGTCACCGGGCTCGAACCCGGCAGGCGCTACCGCTTGGAGGCCCGTTCGCGGGGTGTGCGGGCGGCTTCCGGTGCGGCCACGCGCTGGTGGAACGATGAACACACAGTCGAATTCCGCACTCTCACACCGCCACCGGGGCGGCTGGTGCGCACCGTCGCACTCGCCAACGACCTGCACTTCGGTGAGGAGGTGAGCGGTGAGATCGTGACCGTGCTGCCCACCGGTGTGCGGCAGGAGCCCGGGATGGCCCCGTATCCGGCCGTGATGCTGGAGGCGCTGCTGAGCGATGTCCGCGCGCCGGATCGCGACGTCGACCACCTGGTATTGGCAGGCGACCTGACCAACCGTGGCACTCCCGCCGAATCCCGCGACCTGAGGCGCAGGCTCGACAAGTGGGGCGAGCTCGGCCGAGATGTATTGGTGTGCCGCGGTAATCACGACCGGCCGCGGGTGGGAGCGGTATGGCAGTCGGGGCTGCGCCTGGCGGGAACCGGGCATCACGACTGCTGGGGTCCGCAATTCCTGCCACGACAGCGGCTGTTCAGTTACGACCTCGACGGGCTACGGGTGATCGCACTGGACACCACGGACCTCGACGGCTCGGGTGGCCGCATCGACGCCGAGCAGATGGCGCGGCTGCGCAACTTGCTGCGCGACGAACCCGAACAGCCCACATTGGTTTTCGGTCACCACCCGGTGACCCGCGAGTCCGGGATGACGAATCTCGGCGGCCCCGGGTTCGTGCTGAACCGCCACGACGCGGCTACCGTGCACCAGCTCTACGGGCGCTCTCCCGGTGTGTTCCTGCACCACAGTGGGCATACGCACCGAAATCGGCGCACGCGCCCGGACACCCCCGTCCCCGTGGAGTTCTTGGAGGTGTCCTCGATCAAGGAGTACCCCGCTGGTTACTCGTTGCTGCGTCTGTACGAGGGCGGGTACATGGTCACCTTCCACACCACTCGCACGGCTGCCGCCCGGCGCTGGAGCGCCCGAACCCGCACCCAACTGTTCGGCCTGCAATCACGCTACAGTCTGGGCTCGCTCGCCGACCGGAACCATGTCGTGCACCGCGACCTATCGGGGATCGAAGCGATACCCAGGCCTCGCGCCGCTGTCGTCACAGCCCCTCGACATCATGAATTGCACAGCGCCGCCCAGCGATAAAGGGTGCGGTGGTGGCCGCCCGCCGGGGTGCCGTGCCGAGATTGCCGTCGGTTACCGGCCAGCGCATTTCGGGATCATGCCGTTATGGCCGTGCCCTCGAGCGCGTCTACACGATGCGCGGCGAGGACGACGACACCCAGTCGAACGGAGTCAGGGCCGTTTGATCACCGCCGCGGACAAGGGCTTGACATTGCCCCGGGGGCAGGGTTCGAGCATGGTGGCATGAACGAGATGAACACGGAATTGGCCGAATTCGTCGCGGCGTCGGCCGGGAGGTTGGGCGTACCGGGTGTCGCGGTCGGGGTGACGGTCGGCGGTCGAGAAGACTTCGCTTGCCACGGGGTTACGAGTGTGGTCAATCCGCTTCCGGTCGACCGGGACACGATGTTCGTGGTCGGGTCGGTGAGCAAGACGTATACGGCGACCGCATTGCTGCGGTTGGTCGCCGAGGGACGGGTGGAGTTGGACGCGCCGGTGCGGCGGTACGTCCCGGAATTCGCCCCTGCCGACGCGGCCACGGACGAGATCACTGTGTCGCGGCTGCTCAACCATACGGCCGGGCTGGAATGGAAGCTCGGCGTCGATACGGGCGAAGGAGACGACGCTTTGGCACGGCACGCGGTGAAACTCGCCGAGGCGCGGCTGATCGCGGAACCGGGAGGGCGGGCGTCCTACAGTCAGGCGGGGTTCAATCTGGCAGGCCGGGTCGTCGAGAACGTCACCGGGTCGACCTTCGAACGGGCGGTCGCGTCGCTGTTGTTCGAACCGCTCGGGCTGACACACAGCTGTTATTCCGTCGACGACGTCATGACCCGGCGGTTCGCGGTGGGTCACAACGTCGACGCCGACGGTGTGCTCGCCGTCGCACGGCAATGGAAGGACAACCGCGCGAACAATCCCGGCGGTGGCGTGGCGACGTCTGTCCGCGATCTGCTGCGCTGGGCGCGGTTCCACCTCGGCGACGGCCGGACCGAGGCAGGCGAGCGCATCCTGCCCGCCGAACTGCTGCACCGGATGCGGGAGCAGACCGTGGAGCTGCGCGGGAGCACCCTGGGTGACGCGCTCGGGATCTGCTGGTTCCTGCGCGAGGTGAACGGTGTCGCGACCATCGGGCACGGCGGGTCGGGCAACGGTCAGTTCGCCGACTTGCTCATCGTGCCGGAGCGCGATTTCGCCGTCGCGGTGACGTCGAACGCGGGCCCGGACGCGGGGCTGGCGTTCAACCGGACCGTGGTGAAATGGGTGCTCGAACACTACCTCGGTGTGGTCGAACGCGATCCGGAGCCGCTGCCCTACGACGTGGCGCGGGCAGGGGAGATCGTCGGGCATTACGAGAACGAGATGATGCGGCTGACGCTCGACACCGACGGGGCAAGGTTGACGATCGAATGCGCCATCAAACCCGAGATCCGTGCCGCCGCGGTGACCGATCTGCCGCCCGACCTGCCACCGGCTACCCTCGGCCTGCTGGCCGGCGACGCGGACGAGTACATCGTCACCGAAGGCGGTCTGCAAGGACAACGCGGGTTCTTCACCCGTGACGATTCCGCCGCTGTGACCGGAATCGATCTCGCCGGTCGCTTGTTCGCCCGGGTGCGATGACGGCGGCGGGCACCGAAGGGAGACAGGCGTGATCACGATCGGGCAGCTCGCGCGGTATGCGGGCGTGACGATCAAGGCCGTGCGTGTCTACCACGAACGCGGCCTGCTGCCCGAGCCGCCGCGCGACTCCTCCGGCTATCGCCGCTACAGCGCCGAGGACGCCATCGATCTGGTCAAGATCAAGACATTGGCGCGATCCGGCGTGCCCCTGGCGCGGATCAAGGAATTGCTGACCGCGAATTCCGACGAGTTCGCGGCGGCGATCGCCGAGATCGACCGCATGCTCGCCGAACGCGCCGAGGAGATCCGCCGCACCCGCGAGCAGATCGCCGAACTGGGGTCAGGCGATCGACTGTTCGTGTCCGCCGATGTCGCCGAATACCTCGCGCGCCTGCGCGCACTCGGGGTGAGCGACCGGGCGGTCCGGATGGAGCGCGACATCTGGATTCTGCTGCAATCGGTCGCTCCGGAACAGGCGTCGGACTGGGTCGCCGACAAGCTCGACGCCATCGACGATCCGCGATTCCGGGCCATCTACCTCGACTACGACGCGGCATTCGACTGGTCCCCCGACGACCCGCGGCTGGTGGACCTCGCCGACCGCACCCGCCGGTGGATCATCGGCAGACGCACCGGAGCCGGCCGGACCACCCCGGCGCTGGATCCGAAACTGGTCCGCCTGGTGAACGAATCCGTCGGAGTCACCTCGCCCGCCTGGGAACGGCTGACGAAGATCGCGCAGAAGGCGACCACCGAGTAGCAACCGCCCGCATCGGCTCGGCAATCGCATTGCGGTACAGCTGTTTCGAGAGTGCGTTACTGTCCTGCGGACCCGTGCGCCGGCGATCCGGCTGCTCGGGCGGTCATGTCGTACTCCGGAATCGAGGCAAGCGTATGAACCACAAGCTCTGGTTGCTCGGACGGTCCGTCACGGTCGGTGCTCACATCATCGGCGAGAAAGTGTTCCGGCCGAAGGCGCGCGACGTCGAGGACGTCCCGGTGTCGGGTGAGACGCTGACCCCACAGTGGCTGACGGCCGTGCTGTGCCGCGATGTCCCCGGGGCCGAGGTGCTCTCGTTCGAAACCGCGAACGGCAGCCGCGGAACATCAACCCGCGTCGCGATTCGCGTCGACTACAACGACGCGGGACGGCAGGCGGGCTTGCCGACCGACCTCTTCGCGAAGACGACGACGGCCTTCTCGCAACGCATCCTGCTCGGTGGCGGGAAGATGATCGACGGCGAAACCCGCTTCTTCCGTGACTTCCGCCCCCAGGTCGACATCGAGGCGCCGATCGGCTATTGGGGTGCCGCGGATTCCGCGTCCTGGCGATCGATCGCCTTGATGGAGGACATCGCCTCGACCCGTGGTGCGCAGTTCGTCGAGCCGAACGCCCCGGTCGCCCGGGACCAGATCGAAGACCTGGTGCGCAATCTGGCTCGACTCCACCGCACCTTCTGGAATCACCCGTCGATCGCGGACCTCAAGACCACCACCGAGGCGCTGCGGGCATACCTCGCCGCCATCGACATGAAGAAGCGTTGCGAGGTCGGCCTGCGCCGCGCCGCGGCGGTGGTTCCGGAGGCCCTGCACGACCAGGCCGACCGGCTGTGGGCCGGTGTCGAGCGGGCGATCGACAACGCGACGAACGAGCTTCCGCAGACTCTGTTGCACGGTGACCCGCACATCGGGCAGACATATCGAACCGCCGCCGGGCGAATGGGATTCGTCGACTGGCAGGTGGTGATGCGGGGAGGCTGGGCACACGACTTCGCCTATACCGTGAATTCGGGATGCGAGCCCGAGGACCGGCGCGCTTGGGACCGCGAACTGCTGGCGGCCTACCTGGACGAACTCGGAGCCCTCGGCGGCCAGGCGCCGTCGTTCGAGGACGCGTGGCTGGCGTACCGGCAACAGTCCATGTTCGCGTACGCGGCGTGGGCGTTCACGATCGGCAGGGCGGCGTATCAACCCAAGATGCAGCCGGTGGAGACTTGCCTGACGCTGTTGAAGCGAATCACCACGGCCATCGACGACCACGACTCACTGGACGCTCTCGGCGTCTGACCCCGAGTTCGTCCACTGCCTCCGTGTTGTCGCGGCCGGGTCGATTCCGGCCGCGCAGCGGATCGGCAGGCATTCTGCGAAGCTTGTTCTCGTCCGCGGTGAGGGTCACGGTCCACGCGCGCTATACCATCGCTTGGTTCCGGCACAGTCGCCGTGAGTTCGCTCCAGTGCAGTGTCCAGGCAGGGAGCGGTAGTTCAGCAGTCACGTTGTGCAACACCAATGTTTGGAGTTCGCTCTTTGAGTACGCCGCAATCTCATGCTCCGGCTGGGTCGTGCCCGGTCCTCCACGGCTCGCCGATCGAATCCGACGAACAGCGAGTGCCCATGTACTCGCCCGAGTTCGCGGCCGATCCGCACCGTGTGTACCGCGAGATGCGCAGGCGCTATGGGTCTTTGGCGCCGGTGGAGTTGGCCCCCGGCGTCCCGGCCACCTTGGTGATCGGCTACGGCACCGCGGTGCGGATCCTCAACGATCCCGACCATTTCCCGGCCGACCCGCGCGCCTGGCAGAAGAACATCCCCGCGGATTGCCCCATTCTTCCCCTGCTGGAGTGGCGGCCCATGGCCAGTCGCAGCGCCGGGACCGACTTCACCCGCTACCGTGGGGCGATCACCGCCAGCATCGACGAGGTCGACCTGTATGCCCTCCAATCCGTCGTGGAAGGACTGGCCACCCCGCTGATCAACTCCTTCTGCGAAGACGGGTCCGCCGAACTGATCCGCCAGTACGTGTTCCCGCTCGTCTTCCAAGTGGTGAACTATCTGCTCGGCTGCCCGCCGGAGATCGGGGCGCAGGTCGCCGCCGGTACGGCCGCCCTCCTCGAGGGCGTCGACGCCGAGAAGGGCAATCAGATGCTCGGCGAGGCGCTGATGAGCCTCGTGACACTCAAACGCGCCGAACCCCAGCGCGACATCACCTCGGTACTGCTGCGGCATCCCGCCCGGCTCGACGACGTCGAGGCGTCGCACCACGTGTCCCAGGTGTACGGCAGCGGCATCGAATTCCAGCTGAACCTGATCACCAACACCCTGCTGCTGATCCTCACCGACGAGCGCTTCGGCGACAGCATCCTCGGCGGAAACCTGTCGTCCCGCGATGCCATCGACGAGGTCTTGTTCAACGACCCGCCACTGGCGAACCTTTTGATCACCTATCCCCGTCACCCGATCCTCATCGACGACGTCTGGTTGCCCGCGCATCAGCCTGTCGTCATCAGCATGGCCGCGTGCAACAACGACCCCGCGATCCGCACCGGCGACTTGACCGGCAACCGCTCCCACCTGGCCTGGGGTCTCGGCCCGCACGCCTGCCCCGCGCGTCCGCTGGCCTACCTGATCGCGCAAGAGGCCATCGACCAACTCCTCGACGCACTGCCGGAGATCGACCTGAACCTGCCGAACCGAACCCCCGAGTGGCGACCGGGCCCCTTCCACCGCGCCCTGACCGAATTGCCGGTCACCTTCCCCCCGACCTCTCCGCTGAACATCTGACGCAACGCTGTCGAGGCTTGCGGCCTGCGGCCGTCATACGACAGGTGCGCGCCGCTACACACCCGACGACAGTTGGCGGCGTGAGGTGCTGACCGCTCTCGATCGGGCGGAACTGCTTCTGCTGGCGTGCGGGCCCGGACCGGGTCTGCTATCCGCCCGGTCTACGAACGTGCGGGTCGCGCGATGCCGGGACTTCCCTCCGACCACTGGCCGCGCTCGGAAAGATCGTTGTCGCCGTACGGTCACCGGGCTTCGCCGCGACCCCGCTCGAGTGCGGCGGGGTCGCACGTACGCACCGTGATCATGAACTGGCGCTACCCCGCGATCGGCCGGACGTGAGGCGGCCGATGGGGCCCGCCCGGGGTGCGGTCGGCGGGGATGCTGGTGGCGCTGGCCGCGTTGCCGGGGGTGAGGTTGGTCTGGCCGCCGGGAGTCAGGTTGGTTTGCGGCCCGCATGCCAGGTTGGGCCAGGAGCAGGTCGGTAGGTTGGGGTCCTGGCCGGCCTGGGCCACGCCGGCCGTCAGCAGCCCCATGCCCAGCAGGGCGGGTGCTGCGGCGATCGCCATGGCGCGGGCGAAGCGGCGGGTGCGGCGGGTCGAGCGCTGGTCGATGGTCATATGGGTGCTCCTTCGTGTCGGTGTGGCGGGGAGGTCCCGCTGTCGTCATTTATGACGCTGTCCAGACTCATCGACGCTGGTCCGGGCCGAAAGGACACCCAGGGTGCGCGGCAGCGCACCCTTCTCGTGGTTCGATCCCACCAAGGTGTCGGGTTCCGGTTGCCCACGCGGACACCTTTGCGCGTCGTCCCCGGCATCGCGTTCTCGATCAGCACGGGCGGCGATATCGTTTGCGGCTGCGGAATCGGGACCGCCGAGGTTGGCGTATCGGGATACAGCAGCCTGCAAATCGGCGGCGACGGCCGACTCCGCCGCATTGGCCGGGCGAGCGGAGTGGACCGACTACAAGGCGATCATCCTGCAGGCCACGCGCTGATCTCCGGATCGAAACGAATGCCGGTCACCCAGCGCGTGAACACAATGGCCCGCAGCAGTTTTCGGCGATCGCTGCGGGCTCGCTCTGCCGACACGCCATCAAACGTGGGAGAGCTGCTCGCGCAGCACCGTACTCAAGGTGACGGGTTCGCGACCGAGCAGGGTGGCCAGTGTCGGGTCGACAGTGGCGAACTCGCCGACTCGGCTGGCGGCGAAGATGCCCAGCAACTGATCCGCCCGCTGCGCGGGAACGCCTTGGCCCACCAGCTCATCCCGGAACTTGTCGTCGGGTGTCGTGGTCCTCGTCACGGCGCGGCCCGTGATCTCGGTGGCGATACCGGCGATGTCGTCGAAGGTGAGCGCTTGCCCTCCGGTGAGCGGCGGCGTGGGGCCGTCGAAGCGGCCTTCGTCGGCCAGGATGGTGGCGGCGGCTTCGGCGAGGTCGGCGTGCGCGGTCCAACTGAACGGCCCGTCCGCGGGGAGTTCGAGCTGACCGGATTCCACTGCGTGGCCGAGGAAGTGCGCCGCGCTGGTGGCGTAGAAGCCATTGCGCAGCGACGTGAACGGCACACCGCAGGCGCGTAGTGCGTCCTCGGTGGCGGCGTGATCACGGCACGCCTGGAAGTGCGACGAGGCACTGGCTCCCATCTGGCTGGTGTAGAGGATGCGCCGGGCGCCCGCGGCGACGGCCGCTTCGATCGCGGTGCGGTGTTGTTCGACGCACTCTTCGCCCATTTTGTCGACGGAGACGATGAGTACCTGAGAGGCGCCCTCGAAGGCGTTGGAGAGGCCGGCGGCGTCGGTGAAGCTTCCCTCGCGTACCCGTACCCCTCGCTCGGCGAACGCCCGCGCTTTTCGCGGGTCGCGGACGCTGACGCCGACTCGGTCCGCCGGTACGCGCGTCAGCAGTCTCTCGACGATCTGACGTCCCAGCTGTCCGGTGGCTCCGGTCACGATGATCACGATGCGCTCCTGTGTTACGGCGATGGTTCCAATGGAAACATTTGAACGGTATCACTGATACTAACAATGGAACCAGTGAAGCGGTATCGTTGATATATGACATCGCGCGCACGCGGCACCGATGACGCAACTACCGTCGAGTCCGTCGCGGCCACGGGCCGCGAGCAGACCCGGCAGCGGGTCATCGAGGCCGCCATCGACCTGCTGACGCGTGGGGGTCGCGACGCGGTCACCACGCGCGCGGTCGCTGATGCGGCGGGCTTGCAGCCGCCGGCCATCTACCGGCTGTTCGGCGACAAGGACGGGCTGCTCGACGCGGTGGCCGAGCACGGCTTCGCCGCGTTTCTCGCCACCAAGCACGTCGACCCCGATCCGCCGGACCCCATCGAGGACCTCAGAGCCGGCTGGGACGTCGCGGTCGAATTCGGTTTGGCCAACCCCGCGCTGTACACGTTGATGTACACCGAACCCGTCGGTACCTCCTCGGCTGCCTTCAAGGCCGGCATGGAGATCCTGATGGGCCGAATCCGGCGCCTCGCCGCAGGCGGCTGGCTGCGCGTCGACGAGGAACTCGCGGCCCAGATCATCCATGCCACGGCGCGCGGCGCAGTGCTCACCTGGCTCTCGCTGCGCGAGGAGCGGCGTAACCCGGCCTTGTTGACCACCCTGCGGGAGTCGATGGTCGCCGCCGTCACCAACCAACAACCGGCGGTGCGAGACGCGGGCCCGGCAGGCGCCGCCCGCGCCTTGCGCGCCGCACTGCCCGAGCAGACGACCCTCAGCAGCGCGGAGCAAGATCTACTGCGGGAGTGGCTGAACCGCCTTGCCGCCGACGGCTGATCGCCGACCCTCGATCTTCCCGGCGCCGACACCGTCGGATGCCGCGGCAATCGGGTGCCGAGCCGCGGCCAGCCGCGCGAGCGCGGTTTCGGTGAAGACCGACAACCCGAGGTCGGGGTTGTATCCGTGAATTTCCTTGACGTCGAGGTCGGCGAGGAAATAAAGGATCTCCGTCGAGACCACCTGCCCTGGAACCAGTATCGGGAAGCCGGGCGGGTAGGGCACCACGAAGGTGGCCGATACCAGGGGCTTCCCCCTGGCGAGCCGTCGCCCGGCATCGCCGAGCAGGACGTGTTCGCGGTCGGACTCCGCATACCCGGCGTAGAAGGCCGAACGCATATCGCCGAACGAGCTGGCGCCGTCGGGACGGAAAGCGCTGTCGAACTCGCTGAAATCGGGCAGTGCGGGCAGATCCTTGGTGATCTCCTCGACCCGGCGCTGTTGCAGGGCGCGATCGGCCCTGCCACCCGCGCTCCGGCTTCTCTCGAAGTCGGTGGCGACCCGGCGCAGCACGTCGAGCAGGTAGTGCACGCTCGACCAGGTGACGCCGATCGTGAAGATCAACAGCACACTGTTGATCGAGGTCTTGTTGATCTGGATGCCGAACCGGTCCATCAGGATCTTCTCGCGGAAGTCGTACCCGTTCATGCCGGTCTTGCCGATGAACAGGGTGACCCGGGTCGGGTCGAGCACGAACTGATCGGACCGCCACGCCTCGTTCCATTCCGCCAAGCCACCCTGTCTGACCTGCCGGTAGGAGATGACTTCGGAGGGGCGGAACTCGTCGGGCACCAGGTCGTCCTCGTCGAGGATGCGGAACCACTTCCCGATCAGCCGGTCCTTACGGACGCGGTGGCGGAACACGAGCGCCATGTCGTAGACGTTGCGGACCAGCTGGAAGCCCTCGATGTCGACCTGCCTGCGCGCCAGGTCCAACGACGCCAGGAGTTGCTGGTTCGGCGAGGTCGAGGTGTGGGTCAGGAACGCCTCGGCGAACGTCTCGCGGACGAGAGCTTTGAAATCCTGGTCGCGGACATGGATCATCGACGCCTGCCGAAGCGCGGACAGCGATTTGTGGGTGGAATGCGTCGCGTACACGCGCACCCGCGCACGCTCGGGGTCGGGAAGCAGCCTGCGCTCGCTCAACTCGGCACGGTCGACTCCCCGCATCGACGCACGCCACTCGCGGTACTTCTCGGCGTACCCGGGCGAGGACAACATCGATCGGAGTTGCTCGGCGGCAACCATCGCGGTGCGCTGTCGCGCCCACGGCACGGCGGTCGCGAACGCGTACCACGCCTCGTCCCACAGGAAGCAGATGTCCGGCTTGATCGCCAGAACCTCCTCCATCACGCGCTGGGGGTTGTAGACGATGCCGTCGAAAGTGCAGTTGGTCAGCAGCAGCATCCGCACCCGGTCCAGTTGTCCGGCCGCCTCGAGGTCCAGCAGTGCCTTCTTGATGGTGTGCAGGGACACGGCTCCGTAGATCGCGAACGGCGCGAGCGGGTAGGCATCCAGGTACAGCGGGTAGGCCCCGGCGAGCACCAAGCCGTAGTGGTGCGACTTGTGGCAATTGCGGTCGATCAGGACGATGTCGCCCGGCCGGGTCAGGGCCTGCACGACGATCTTGTTCGCGGTGGATGTGCCATTGGTGACGAAGTACGTCTGATCGGCGCACCACGTCTCGGCGGCTTTGTCCATCGCCGCCCTGATCGTGCCGTGTGGGTCCAGCAGTGAGTCCAGCCCGCCGGAGGTGGACGACGTCTCGGCCATGAAGATGTTGCGGCCGTAGAACTCGCCCATGTCCTGCAGCGACTTGGAGTTGAAGATGCTGGCGCCACGTGCGACGGGGAGCGCGTGGAATTGGCCGACCGGCGCGGCCGCGTAGGCACGCAAGGCATCGAAGAACGGTGTGGCGAACCGGCTGCGGACGCCCGCGAGCACCGTGCTGTACAGGTCGGTGACGTCGTTGAGGCGGTAGAACGTGCGATCGTAGACGTCCGTCTCGTCCTCGGTCTCCGCGGCGATCGACTCGTCGGTGAGCAGGTACAGGTCGATATGCGGTCGCAGCTTCCTGATCCACTCGCCGCATTCGACCCAGTCGTGGTTGCGGTCGGTCACGTTCACGTCTTCGTTGGCGCCGAGCAACGTGGTCATCAACGGCGCGCGGTCGCTGGAACGGAGGGGGAGGTCGTGCCGGATGATCGCCGCCTGAATCTCGCCGTTCAACGCGACGGCGGTGATGGCGTCCTCGATGCTCGCCACGACGAGCAGTTCGAACTGCACATCGTCCGATGGGTCGCGCAGTGCCCGCAGGCTCTCCGCCAGGCCCGCGGGAGCGTCGGGCGGAGCGTCGTCGCCGAGCAGGACGGTGTAGAACTGCTGCTCTTTGGCCCGCGCCACGAGTTCCTGATCTTCCAGCGGCGCGGAGGTGTCGAACAAGGCCGCACGGTCGCCGTACTCGGAGAGCAGGCGCACGGCCAGCGACACTTCGTCGGTGAGCCGCGCCGTCGCGAGATCGGCGAGATAATCGCGGAACGCCGCCAATCTCGCCGGTCCCGGGTACAGCCAGTACCGCTCATAGGTGCCGAGTCGATCGAGAAGACGCCGCACCCGGGCGGCTTCGTGGGTGGCGTCCAGCCCGGCCCGATTGACATCGGCGAGCCGACGGCACGCGTCGTCGAGCAGATTCCAGGTGTCGATTCGCGAGTACGACGGGTTGGCCACCGCCGCCAGCGCGGAAACAGAAAGCCCTTTCGGGCGCTCGCCGTCTCGGTGCATGTCGTCAGTTCCTCCCCCTCGATGGGCGAAGTGATCTGTCGAACGCGGTAGACCTAATTGTGCCTCGCAGCAGATCGAATTCCTAGCCGAGCGAAGAGAGCACGTCGGCAGGTTCCTCGCCGCGCTTCTCGCTCGAGGGCCGCCCGCGATATTTCCGTGGCGTCGAAGCGAGGTACCTACAATGATCGTGTGACGACTTTTCGTCGCGATAGCGAAGTCGAGCTCGGCGACTACGTCGGAGGGATCGCCGCCCGGATGAACGAGCGGGTGACGGAAATCGGCACGGCCATCCGGCGCAAACTCGAGGAAGAAATAGCCGAACTGCGCGAGGACACGCATTCGCGGGAACTGCTCGGGGCCAGCGTGCACGCGAATGTCGAGACACTGTTGCAGGCGCTGCGCCACAATATCCCGGTCGCGCGCGTCCAGGCGCCGACGGCGGCGATCGAATACGCCAAACGGCTTGCTCAGCACGAGGTTTCGCTCAATGCTCTGATTCGCGCCTACTGGGTGGGGCAGCGACGGATGAGCGAACTGGTGTTCGCGGAGGTGCGGGCCGCCGACATCACGCCGCAGCAGCGTGTCGACGCCCTGCAGACCATCACTACGACGCTGTTCAACTACATCGACTCGATCACCCGGCAGGTCGTCGCCGCCTACCAGGGCGAGCGGGAACAGTGGTTGGAGAATCAGAACAGCATTCGCACACTCCAGGTCCGCGAAGTGCTGACCGAGACGAGCGCCGTCGACGTGGACGCGGCGACCGAGTCGATCCGCTACCCGCTGCGCTGGCATCACCTCGCGCTGGTGCTGTGGTATTCGGAGCTGAGCACCGACGGTGACGAACTGCCCCGGATACAGCGGTTCGTGCGGGAACTGGCCGAAGCGGCGAACGCGTCGGCGCGCCCGCTGTTCGCCGCCGTCGATCGGGTCAGCGCATGGGCCTGGCTGCCCTACCGGTCGGTTCCCGCCGACCCGGTCGGCGCCGTACGCAGGTTCGCACGCGACCGGGCCGGCGCTCCCTGTTTCGCGATCGGCACGCTCGGCGCCGGCGTCGAGGGCTTCCAGCGGTCCCATCGGCACGCTCAGGCCGCGCGCGCGGTCGCGCTCGCTCGCGGCACGGACGATCCGACGGTCTTCTCCGCGACCGATCCGGGACTGTCCGCCGCGGCGCTGCTGGGTGGTGACATGGCGGAAGCGCGGGACTGGGTGAGCGAGGTACTCGGCGACCTGGCCTCCGACAACGACAACGACGAGCGGCTCCGCGAGACGTTGCGGGTCTTCCTGCGCACCGGATCGAGCTACAAGGCCGCGGCCGCGGAAATGAACCTGCACTTCAATTCCGTGAAGTACCGGATAACGCGAGCGATCGCGCGGCGGGGTCGACCGATAGACGACGACCGGCTCGAGGTCGAGATGGCGTTGCTGGTGTGCCAGTGGTACGGGGGCGCGGCATTGCGCCGAGGCCCGGCGTAGCGCAGATCGTTTTCACCTCCTGGCTTGAAACCCATCACCCCAAAGCAAAGGAGAAGGCAATGTCCACCATCCACTTCAAGGAGACGACGAACTCGACACCGGAGCAGTTCGTAGCGGCGCTCACCGATTTCGGGCCGGGCCGCTCACAGGTGTTCGGCAACAGCGCCGACGAATACCTCGAAGTGCATAACCAGGGCCGCCGTGAGGCCGACGTCACGGAAGGCTCGCACGGCATCTGGGAACGCCTGCACTACGACTGGTCGAATCCCGAGCGGGTCGTCATGACGACCACCGACTCGAACGTATGGGGCGGCCACTCGGGCCACACCTACACCTTCAACCGCCGGTCGGACGGGAAGACCGATGTGGATGTCGTCATCGTGCGCGAGGGCAAGAACCTGAAGGGACGCGTCCTCGAAGTCGTGGTCGGGACCGTCGGCAAACGCGTCCTGCGACAGGCCCTGGACAAGACCGTGAAGGCCATCGAAACCCGCGACAACGGGGGAGGAACGGCCGAACGCCCGTAACGGGTCCTGCGTATCGGCGGTCAATCGCCGAGGTCGGGTGGGGTGGTGGCCAGCAGGCGCGGGTCCGGATCGGAGCCGGCCATGGCGAGGGCTCCGGCGGCGGCTCGGCCGAGCTTCCACAGGTCACGAGGATCGCTTTTGTTCAGTCCGCCCACCAGTTGTCGGAGAATGGTGAGCTGGTCGAAGTAGATCCGTTCGGTCACCAGGTTCTCGTGCTCGTCGAAGACGAAGTAGGCCGTCATCCTCGTGCGGTGCCGGGAGCCGGTCGGGGGAATCTTGCCGAGTGATCCGAGATGTGTTCCGAGCAGCCAGAATTCGACGATGACGGCGTCATGGCTGTGCCGGAGCGCGATGAGTTCGTGGTCCTGATCGGGGAAGGCGACGCGGGTGTCGTGATAGTAGCCGCGCACTTCGCCGTCGCCGTCGTGGACGAGCATCTGCGCGATGATCTCGTAGTGCGGGTGGGGGAATGTCGACAGGGTGGCGTCCCAGTCCTGGCGGACTTCGTCGCGGAAGTGGTCGAGAACCAGTTTCTCGCGGGCTCGCAGCACGTCTTCGGGCGGCAGGTGGAATCGGGACGACATGGGAGTACTCCTTCGAAGCCGGGTCCATCAGTGCTGTGGCCGTGACTGCGCATGGGCCTGGTGCCCGGGTTGGTCCATGTGCCGGTGAGTTCGCTGGGGGAGGGAAACCGCGGATACGGAAAGCGCATGCCTCCGATATCCACAGTGTGGGTTAAGTGAGGACGAACTTATACCCACGCCGTGGATATAATCAAGGAGGTGTGCGGTCCGGCACCTCGATCGTGCGAAAAATAGGTATACCCCCGGGTAATTTCACCGTCGCTCGACGTGGCTCAGCGGGGCAGTCTGGAGCGGAACTTGCCAGCACCGCCTCGGGGAGGCCCGTATGCACACGAACCAGGTCGAGCACACTTCGAACGTCGTCGGAGGTGGCAGTGCGCTGCGCGCGGACGACATGTTGATGATCTACCGCTGCATGCGGTGCGAGAAGTTGCTCGCGCCGATAACGTCCGGGTGCTCGTCCTGCGGATCCGACGACCTCGAAAGTGTGCCGTCGTCGGGTGCGGGTTCCGTCGTGTCATGGCGGGTAGTGGATCGGGCCCCGACCGACAGGCAGGGCGGGTTGGTGCCGCTGACGATCGCCATCGTGGAGCTCGACGAAGGCCCGTGGGTCTACACATCGCTCGAAGGCGAGATCCCCTCGTCCGCGGGCCCGTCGGTGCGCGTTCAATTCCAACCCCATCCCCCGGAAGGCAGGTTCCCGGTCTTCGCGGTCAGCACCCGTTTGCCCTGACAGTCCGACTGCGCGACCCGCTGGATAAGTCCCGGCGATATCCTGGGGATACGTCACCGGGAGGTGTGCAGTGGTGGGTTTGCCAATGGGCTCGGATGGGGTGAATCGGTGTAGTCGATGACCGATGCCGATCCCTTCGCGACGCAACGCGACGCGTCCGGTTCGGTCGCGGCGGAATTGGCGGCGGCCGGGTTGGAGGACGCCGCCGAGATCGGCCGGGGTGGTTTCGGCGCTGTGTATTGCTGCAGGCAGGCTTCGCTCGACCGAGTGGTCGCGGTCAAGGTCCTCACCGCCGATCTGGACGAGGACAACCGGGCCCGGTTCTTACGCGAGCAGCGGGCCGCGGGCAGGCTGACCGGCCATCCCAATATCGTGCATGTCCTGCACGCCGACGTCACCGACGACGGTCGCCCCTACATCGTCATGCCGTATTACCCGCACGGCTCTCTGGACGCACGGATCCGCGGCAGCGGGCCGCTGGGACTCGAGGAAGTGCTGCGGCTGGGGGTGAAAATGGCCGGGGCTCTCGAGACGGCGCATCGCGCCGGGGTGCTGCATCGCGACGTCAAGCCCGGAAATATCCTCTACACCGACTACGACGAGCCCACGCTGGTGGATTTCGGCATCGCTCATATCGGAGGCGGGTTCGTCACCGGCGCGGGCATCGTGACCGGGACGCCCGCCTTCACTGCTCCGGAAGTGATCGGCGGCGAGGCGGCCGGCCCGGCCGCGGACGTCTACGGCCTCGGCGCCACCTTGTTCGCCGCGATCACCGGCCATGCGGCCTTCGAACGCCGCGACGGCGAGCAGTTGGTGGCCCAGTTCCTCAGAATCACCTCCGAGCCGGTACCGGACCTGCGCGAGCACGGCATTCCCGAGGCCGTGGGAGCCATCATCGAACGTGCCATGGCCGGTGACCCGAACAGCCGACCTTCCGCCGCGGAACTGGGTGAGCAACTCCGAGAAGCGCAGACCCGTCATGGTTTCCCTGTCGATGAAATGGCGTTGCACACTCCGCTCGCGGGGGAGCCCGAGGCCGAGTCACCAGGCCGGCAGTTGCCTTCGACGGGGTCGCGGCAGCATCGAGCGACGGAGGCTTCGTCGGGTTCGGGGAAGCTTCCGCTGGAACTGACCAGCTTCATCGATCGACGAACCGAGCTGACGCAAGCGACGAACTCGTTGTCGACCTCGCGGTTGGTGACCCTCACCGGGATCGGCGGAGTGGGCAAGACGCGGCTCGCGGTGCAAGTCGCCACCACTGCGCAACGCGACTTCGCCGACGGTGTGGTGTTCGTCGAGCTGGGTGAGCTGCTTGACGAATCGCTGTTGGCGAGCGTCATCGCCGGCGCGCTGAACTTGCAGGACCGATCGATGCGGCCGTTAAGCGACGTACTCGCCGAGTTCCTCGCCGATCGCGAACTGCTGCTCGTGCTGGACAATTGCGAGCAACTGGTGGCCGCGGTGGCGGAACTCGCGGAGTCGCTGCTTCGCGCGTGTCAGCGAGTGCGCATTCTCGCGACGAGCCGCGAGCCGATCGGCCTCGCAGGGGAAGCGGTTCTGCCGATCCACCCGCTGGCCGTCCCCGATCCGGATCGGCTACCCAGGAACCCGGCCCGCAATGACGCGATGAGGTTGTTCAGCGACCGGGCCGCCACTGCCGTGCCGGGGTTCGAACTCACCGAGGACAACCAACGCCCCATCGCCCGGATCTGCCGGCAGCTGGACGGCTTGCCGTTGCCGATCGAGCTGGCGACGGCCTGGTTGCGGGTGATGTCGCCGGAACAGATATTGCGACGCTTGACCGACCGGTTCGCCTTGCTCACTCGCGGCAGCAGGAGCGCACCGCCGCGGCAACAGACATTGCGCATGTGCATCGACTGGAGCTACGACCTGTGTACACCGGTGCAACAACGAGTGTGGGCTCAGTTGTCGGTCTTCGCGGGCAGCTTCGACCTCGAGGCCGCGCAATACGTCTGCGGAGAGGATCTGGCAGCGGAGAACATTCTGGATACGGTCGCGTTCCTCGTCGACAAGTCGATCCTCATTCGCGAAGAGTCGGCGGGCGTGGTGCGGTTTCGGATGCTGGACACGGTGCGTGACTACGGCCGCGAAAAAGGGGAACGGACCGGCGAATACCTCGAACTCTGCCGTCGCCACCGTGACTGGTACGAACAGCTGGCGCTCGATGCGAATGCCGACTTGATCAGTCCTCGGGACTTCGAGTGGGTCGGACGGTTGCGCCGGGAGCAGCCGAACATGCGGCAAGCGCTGGAATTCTGCGTGTCCGACAGCCCCGAAGCCGGAATCCGGATCGCCAACGCTCTGTTGCCCTTCCGGTTCTCCCACGGCTCCCTCGCCGAGGAGCGTCGCTGGCTGGAGCGTCTGCTGGCCCGCCGCACCGGCACAGTCACCGTCGACCAGGCCGCGGCGATATTCGCGACCTCCCTCATAGCCGCAGTACAGGGCGACGTCTCAGGGGTGGCCGATCTGGTACGCGAAGGGCACGCGTTCGCCGAGCGGTCGACCGAGCCGCTGATCCGCGCACATATCGACTTCGCCGATGGACTCCTCGCACTGTTCAACGGAAACCTTTCCGACGCCCGCCTGTATCTCGAGAAGGCCCTCCAGGTGTATACCGAGCGAGGCGGCCCTCTCCTCTTCCGAGTCGACGCGCTGACCTTTCTCGGTCTCACGCACGGGCTGGGTGACGACAGCGCGCGGGCCATCGAATATTTCGAACGCTCTCTCGCGCTCATCGAAGAACACGGCGGGACGGTATATCAGGCCTACGCGATGTGGGCGCTGGCTATTTCGTTGTGGCGTCGAGGAGATTCCGTGCGGGCGACTCGACTCATCGTGCGAGCACTGCGGGTGAGCAGGAAGGTGGACGACCGCACGAACCTCAGCATGTGCCTGCAAGCACTGGCGTGGATCGCAGCCGACCACGAAGCTGCCGAGCGTGTGGTCGTCTTGTTCGCGGCCGCCGAACAGATCGGCCGGTCCGTGGGTACCGCGCCGACCCAATTCCCAGAGCTGCTCGCTTATCAGGAAGAGTGCGAGCGCCGAACTCGAGAAGCCATCAGCGAGCACGCCTACGCCGCGGCCCACCGGGAGGGCGCCGCGCTCGATCTCGACGCCGCGATCGCCTACGCCCTGGGTGAACCGGCCTCACCCTCGGCGCGAAATCCCCTGGGCAGCAAATTGACCAAACGCGAGCGTCAAGTCGCCGAACTGGTCGCCGAAGGCCTGACCAACAGGGAGATCGCCGCTCGCTTGGTGATCTCGCCCCGCACCGCACAAGGCCATGTCGAACACGTGCTGACCAAACTGGGCTTCACCTCGCGAACACAGGTCGCGGCGTGGATAGCGGCCTCGCGCAACCCTTCGGGAACATGAGCGAACCGTCACGATCGACTACGCATTTCTCTGTCAGGCCGACTGGACGATGACCACGCGGCCGATCCGTCGAGTCGGTGCGAGAAAGCCTGCGCGACAAGCCGCGTCCGCGACGATGCTCGGTCGGCGGCTACGCTCATCGCGGTATCGGCATAGGTGACGTGATCGACAAGGGGAAGGCGTAATGGAGGATCTCGCCGCGCGATTCGAGGAGCTGGGTCGCCTGGTACCGATCCCCCACCCATGGGACGTAACGGAGTACATCGCGCGGGTGGCAGAGTACCGGGAACGGCCGATCACGTTGTGCCCGATCGATGTCGGCGCACTCTCGGAGAACGGATGCGGCACCGGAAGCGGCCTGTGGATCGCCCGTGCAGGCGACGACGTGATCATGTACGGAGCCGACACCGAATGGCATGCCGATCACATCATCGCCCACGAGATCGGTCATATGTTGCTCGGCCACGGAGGAACCGCGAGCGGTACCGATGGTGCCGCGGCCGATCTGCCGTTGCGCGAATTGATGCCCTCGCTGTCGCTGGAAACCATCCGCAGCGTACTGCGCCGCCAGGACTACGGAAGTGAGCGCGAGCGCGCCGCCGAAACCTTCGCGGACCTGTTGCTCGTCGAAGCGATGCTGCCGAAGCGGTCGGCGAGCCGGTTCCGCTCGACGTTCTTCCGAAACCGGCATCGGTGAGATGACTTCCCCGATCCCGGGTTCGATCACCTGGCCCGTCCTGACAGGTATCGCGTTGGCGCTCATCGGTCGGTGGTGGCTGTTGCCGGACAGCGTCGTCGACCGGCTCGTCAACCGCGCGCTCGCCGCGGCTCTCCTCGAACACCTGTTGCGGGAGTCGTGGTTCGAACAGTCACTGACCCGGCTGCTGCCCGGCGACAACAGCGACGTGGTGAACATCGCCCGGCAGCTCTCGCTGGGAGCAACCGTGCTGGCCGTCTCGAATATCTACGGCATCGCCAAGCTGTGGGCAGGCGCAGACCCCGCCCACACGTGGCACAGGCAGCGGCGCTACTACCTGCTCACCCTCACCGCCACCGTTGTCATCCTGATCGCAGGGACGCCCGCCCGCCGCGCCGACCAGTTGATCGACCAAGCCCTCGGCTGGCCTGCCGTCGTGATCTGGATCGCGTTTTCCCTGCCGCTCGGTGCGACGGCTGTGCTCGTCAGCCGGGCAAGCGTGCGCGAGATGCGCGCCGCGGGCGATAGCCCCTGGCAGGAACGCGCACTGTACACGGTGGTCCTGTGCACCGCGGTGGGCATGGGGATTGTCGCGGTCGCATACCCGATCGATTCGCTTGTCAGTGTCCTGACCGGCCAACCGCCATTCGATCCCGAAATGCGCTGGAAAGCATGGTGCGGGTTCCTTCTCTCGGCGGTCGGCGCTCCCGCCGTGGTCACGGTGCCGCTGATCAGCGCCTTGGTCTCCCACGTCGGATGGGACCGCACCAGCCGATATCGCCGCCGCTTGCAGCCGATGTGGGCCGATCTCACCGCAGCCGTACCGGAAATCGTCATGGAGACGCGGCGCGACCTCGACGGCCGAACAGACCCGGCCATCCGTCTGCACCGCATGACGGTCGAGATCCGCGACAGTCTGCTGCATCTCAAGCGCTACAGCGACTGCCCCGACGATCTGGCCGCCACCGGCGGCGACCCGCACATCTATGCCCGTCGCGTCGCCGAGGCCATCGCCACGAAAGCTGCCGGGCACGCCCCGCGCGCGAGCCGGCTCACGCCGCGGCACCAAATCCAACCGGGGGCAAGGGATCTCACCGCGGAGCTGCGCCAGCTCCTCGCACTCGCCGAGGCATGGCCACACGTCCGCGGCCTGACAAAATCGCCGTAGCCGTCGCGCGTCGGTGTATCCGCCGCCGTCGACTGCTCGAAATTCCTCATCGGCGCCGGCGGAGTTCGAACGTCATCCCCGCGGCCCGCATACGGTCGGAGAGCGCGTCGCCCATCGCCGTCGCCGGAGTGAGGACTCCGGCCAGTCGCGGCAACTGTGCGCTGTCGAAAGCCAGGCACAGGCCGGCCTCGCCGAGCATCACCGCGGTCGCCTGATAGCCGGGGTCGCCGGTGCCGGAGAAGGTCGCCACGTAAACCGCACCCGACGAGGTGCGGGCGAAGGTTTTCATATCGAACCATCCTTCGGCGCGGGCCTCGTCGTTCGGCCCGGTGCCCGGTTCGGGAAGCATTCGATCGAGGAGCTTGCGCCCCATCGCGGATCTGGACAGCACCGCGCCTGCCGCCATGCCGGCGGCGATGCCCGCCGTGACCGCGGCGGCGATCAGCGGCGCGGCCGGTGAGTCTCCCGCATGCATGACTTCTCGGTAGCGGAAGTTCTTGCCGTACACCCAACCGAGCAGACCGTTGCTACGCCGGACGATCTTCGTGTTGTGCGGTGCCATGACGAACGTGCCGACCCACCCCCGCAACGTCGGATCGATGGTGTTCGCCCGGTGCAAGGCCTGGTCGGACTGGCAGCCGACGTTTGGATCCTTCGACTCGTCCGGACTCAACGAGTACGGGTGGGATAGCACCGACCGCTTGGCGGGGTCGTCCGCCATGGCCTCCAACATCGCGCGTGCGGAGTCGACTGTGCCCCCGCTGACGCCGCCCTGCACTGTCGCGACGAGGGTTGTGTCCTCGAGTGCGCCGGAGTTGTCCGCGACCGCGCGGCGGTAGAGCTGGTAGACGCTCAGGTCCGACGGAATCGAGTCGAAGCCACAGGAGTTCACGATCTTGGCCCCGCTGGCCACGGCCTGATCATGGAACCGATCGATAACTTCCTTGGTGAATATGGACTCGCCGGTGAGGTCGGCATAGTGCGTGCCCGCCTTCGCGCAGGCGGCCACCAGAGGCATGCCATAGCGCTGATACGGGCCGACCGTGGTGACGACGACAGTGGTCCGCGCGGCGAGTGCGTCGAGTGCGTCATGATCGGCGGCGTCGGCCACCACCAGACTCCAGGCCGCGGCGGCCGGCGCCAAGCTGTCGCGGACTGTTGTCAGCTTCTCCAAGGAACGCCCGGCCAACGCGATTCGCGCCGTTCCCGGTGCCGCGGCGGCGAGATACTCGGCGGTGAGCTTTCCGACGAATCCTGTTGCACCGAAGAGAACAAGGTCGAATTCTGGGCCTTCTTGCATGTCCAATCCACTTCCGGTCGATGTTGTGTCCGACATTTCGGCTGGATCGCAGTCGATCCCGCCATGTGCTGCATTACGTGCGCGCCCGGCGCTTCCGCCGAAACCGGCGAATGCCCGGCCGACCCGGCGCGACCCGATGGGGCCACAGGCATCCGTCGTGCCCCCGTCCGTGTGCGGTGGGTTGCTGGTTCGCGGTGCATTCGATCTATCCTCCTGTTCAGGTGGCAGTTTCGTTTGGGCGTGATGATCGAAACCGGCACCGTTGAAGGGCTCATGGTGTTGTGAGGGCGACGACCGGCCGCATGCGGGTGGCCCGCACACACGTCGACGAGGTCGCGGCGAGGGAGATCACGAAGGCGCCGACGACCGTCGCGGGGTACATCCACCACTGGCCGGAAGGAATCGGGGACCCGGTCTTCACGATGCTGTAGGGGACAGCGGTGGCCGCCGCCGCGATCGTGCCGAGAACTACCGCGATGCCTGTCGCGGCAATGCTTTCGACGGCGACCATACCCAGCACCTGACGTCGTGTCGACGAGATCATCTGGAGCAGACCGAATTCCCGGCGCCGGTTCCAAGTCGCCGCGATCGACGCATTGATGACGGCGATGGTGCAGAACGCGATGATCATCCCCACGACCAGGTAATTCGCGGCCGCGAACTGCGGGCCGATGTCATCGGGCGCGCGATCGATGATGCTGTCTTCGGTACTCTGCATGTACAGCGTGCCGGTCGCGATGCCGACGAGTAGCGCCAACGGGCCTACGACAGTGCTCGCGACCGCGGCGCGGGCGTCCACATTCCGCAGAGCCAATCGGACGACGCTGCTCCGCGCCAGTGCGCCGACCCGCCCGACCGTCGAGACGACAGCGGGACTCAACAGTGCCGCACCGATCGCGACGCCGATGCAGGCCGGTCCGGCGACTGCGGCCAGCAGCGGTCCGTCGGTCATGAACAGTGTGCCGACCCCGGAGCCGAGGCCGAGCAGCAGGAATGCCGCGCCGATCATCGGTTTCGCCTGGGAGACCGTGCCCTCTTCCGCGCCCGCCGCGTCGGCCAGGGCGAGCACGGGTGCCACCTTCGCCGCGCGCCGGCCCGCGACCAGGGCGGCCACGATCGCGGCCAGCAGCGAGACCGCCACGCCCGCACCGACGGTCCACCAGCCGGTAACGAGCTGGATCGGCCCGTGCACGACACCCACCGCGCGCATCCGGCCGAGCAGAAACGCACCGAGCCCGACACCGGGTGCGAGGCCGGCGATTACCGCGGGACCGGCCACCATGAGCGTCTCCACCAGCACCATGGCGCGCACCTGGTGGGGAACAGCACCGATCGACCGGAGCAGAGCCAGCTCCCGCCGCCGCTGCTGGATTACGAGCGTGACGGTGGAAGCGATGCCGAACGCCACCACCGCGACGGTCCAGCCGCCCATGATCGCCGCGAGGATGGCCATGGAGTTCGCGCTGCCGTCCGGTGCGGTGAGACCGGTCTCGGCGAGTGCGGCGAACGCGGTCAACAGCGCTGTGCCCGTGCTGATGACGCACGCCGAGGCGATATACGCCGAGGAACGAGCCCGGAGCGTGCGAAATGCGAAACGCCACATCATCGGACACCGCCGTGCCGGGCGAAGCCGTCGGTCAGCCTGGTCATTCGCGCGGCGACCGCGTCGGCGGTCGGCCGCCGCACAGCGTCGACCACGCGCCCGTCCGCGAAGAACACCACGGCATCGGCGACGGATGCGGCGACCGGATCGTGGGTGACCATCACGATAGTGCGGCCGGAGCGGTCGACGGCGTCTCGGAGCAGGCCGAGTACCTCGGCGGCGGCCCGGCTGTCGAGCGCCCCGGTCGGCTCGTCGGCGAAGATCACCGCGGGTTCGCTCAGTAGTGCGCGGGCGATCGCCACCCGCTGTTGCTGCCCACCGGACAGCGTCGCGGGGCGCGCGTGCGCGTGCTGCGCGAGACCAAGCCGGGCCAAGACGTTGCGTACGGCGTCGACGGGGATCCGCCGAGAGGCGAATTCCGCGGGAAGCGTGACATTTTGCTGCACGGTCAAGGTCGGCACCAAATTGTAGGACTGGAAGACGAAGCCGATCCGATCCCGGCGCAGCCGCGTCAGTGCGGTCTCGTCGAGCGCGGTCAGCTCGATTCCGTCGACCGTGACCGACCCCGAATTCGGTCGATCCAATCCGGCCGCGCACTGTAGCAACGTGCTCTTGCCCGAGCCGGACGGTCCCATGACGGCGGTGAAAGAGCCGCGCGGGAAGGCCAGGCTCACGTTGTCGAGCACCCGCGTTGTCGTGGGGCCCGCACCGTAGACCTTGACCACCTCACGCAACACCACGCTGTGGTGCGTGAGCTCCGGCTCAGGCGCCCGGTGTGAATACAGTGTACGAGTCATAATTGTGATGGTACCGAACGTATTTTCGCGGTGGATATCGAGACGCAGATACCTACTTTGAACAGGGATTTGATCTGCAAATAGCTCGTGGCTATCAACACGGATACGGTATCGAGTAGACTTTCGTCACCAACCATTTTTCGTGACGAAAAGAGCTTCGTGATGGCGACTTGCCAGGTGTGTGGCCGCGAACTGGCGCCCGCTGTACGGGGTAGACCAGCACGGTACTGCTCGCGCGCCTGCCGTGCGCGGGCGTACCGCGAACGCGTCGCGGTGAAGCAACAGGGAGTCGCCGAGCCGATCGAAGCGTCAGTTGCCACACTCACGGTCGACAACGTGGTGCGCGCTGCGATTGCGCTGGCGGACCGCGAAGGCGGCGCGGGGCCGTCCATGCGCCGCACCGCGGCCGAACTCGGTGTCGGCGTGATGTCGCTGTACCGCTACGTCCCCGGCAAAGAGGAACTCGGCGGGCTGATGATCGACACGGTTTTCGGCGACCATCCGCTGCCGGAACCCGGTCCGCTTGGCTGGCGAGCGAAGTTGGAGCTGTCGGCCCGCCAGGAATGGGACATCTACCGCGAACACCCCTGGGTACCTCAACTGTTCGCCATCACGACCCGCCCGCCGGTCGCGCCACGCATGATGCGTTACACCGACTGGCGCATCCGGGCGGTGGACGGTCTCGGTCTCGATTTCCCGACCATGGTGCGCATCGCGATCATGGTCTCCACGCACACCCAGAGCGCCGCCTATCCGCTCGCCCGGGAGCGGTACGAGAGCAGCACCCGTGAGCAGTGGATCGGCGCACGCAGCAGCAAGGTCCGGGAACTCTTCGCTTCCGGCGAGCTGCCGATGATCGCACGCTTCGACGCCGACGCGTTCGATGCCTCTCAGCCGCAGAGCATCTTCGAATTCGGCCTGCGCTGCCTGCTCGATGGTGTCGCGAAAATCGTCCGCGCCTAGTCAGGGCGCCGCAGGGTGGATGCCACCGGTGGTCACGGTAGGCCGGCGAGGGCCGCGACGACTGCCCATGCGTCGGCACGTGGTTCCGAAGTCCAAGGGGCCGTTGGTTTGTGGATCCGTAGCGAGACCACGCCGTGCAGGGCGCACCACGCGCGCAGCGCGAGGTCCGGGGACTTCTCGGCGGCCGGTAACAGATCGGCCAGACGATCCAGCAGATCCAGTCCCGGCCCGGTACCGGGCTCGATCGAGGGATCGGGTCGTTCGAACAGCAACTGGTAGGCGCCGGGATGATTCTCGGCCCACGTCAGATAGGCATCGATCAGCGAACGAAGCCGGTCGACCCGGGTGCCGTCGGGCATGTCCGCGGCGTCGAGCGCATGCCGCAGCCGGCCGAACAATTCCTCGGTCACGGCATAGTTCAGCGCATCTTGAGACGGGAAGTGCATGTAGACCGCGCTGGGCGCGACACCGCAGGTCCGGGCGATGGCCCGCAGTGACGGCGTCGGCAACGACTGCGGTTCCAGCAGCAGCTCGATCGCGGCGGCAACCAACTCCGCGCGCAGCCGCTCGCCCTCTCCGCGCGCTCGTCGTTGGCGTGTATCGGTCATCGAGGCTCCCTTGACATAGATCACTGAACAGATGTTAAGTATAGCTAGATGAACACTTGTTCACCTTCAGGAGGCGACATGAAGAACTGGGATGGCGCGACGGCGGTCGTGACCGGTGCGAGTAGCGGAATCGGCGCGGCATTCGCCACGGCCTTGGCGGAAAGACGGTGTGACCTGATCCTGGTCGCCAGGCGCGAGCATCGGCTGCGCGAGCTGGCGAGAGACCTCGAACACACCTTCGGTATCCGGGCTCGGGTCGTCACCGCGGACCTTTCGATCCCCGCGGATGTCGAGCGCCTCGCCGCCCTGCTGAGCGCGGACGAGCACCCGATCGACGTACTGGTCAACAACGCCGGTTTCGCGACCCACGGCCCGCTCGCCGACCACGACCGCGCGCGCGTGCGCGAGGAGATCGCGGTCAACATCACCGCCGTCGCGGAACTGACCCGGGCGGCACTGCCGGACATGATCCGGCGCGGCCGCGGAGCGGTGATCAACATCGCCTCCACCGCGGCGTTCCAACCGATCCCGTTCATGGCCGTCTACGGCGCGACGAAGGCGTTCGTGCTCTCGTTCACCGAGGCGTTGTGGGGCGAGCTGGAAGGTAGTGGCGTCACCGCGCTCGCCGTGTGCCCGGGCGCCACCGATACCGAGTTCTTCGAGGTGGCGGGCGAAGCCGCCAGTGTCGGACGACGGCAGACATCGGAGCAGGTGGTGGCGACGGCTCTGCGCGAACTGGACCGTCGCACGCCCCGGCCGAGCGTAGTATCCGGGCTGACGAACGCGGTGTCCACGCGTCTGCCGCGGTGCCTGCCGCGCCGCACCACGATTCGCCTCACCCGTGGATTGGTCGCCGCGAAATGACCATGTACGCCCTGCGTCCCAGCAGCCTGTGCGATATCTCTTCGATGCGCCGCCACCTACTCAGCGAACGTATCGTGGACGCATCGGCGCAGCGAACCTTCGACATTCTCGCCACCGGGGAAGGCCAAGGGGAGTGGGCCGACGGGTACCGGGCCACCACCTGGTACGGAAATGCTGCGCATGACGTGGGAACGATCCGCGACATTCACTTGCGCTGGATCACGGTGCGCGAACGATTCCTGGCCTGGGAGCCCGCCGCCCGTTTCACGTTCTCCGCCGATGCCATGTCGATCCCGCTGGCGCGCCGAATGATCGAAGACATCACCTTCGAGCCGCTCGGCCCCGGCCGCTGCCGCATGGTCTGGCAGGTACACCTCGACCCGGCGCCGGCGCTGCGCCCGGTCGAATCACTGGTGATGCGACGCCTTTTCGAGCCGATGTTCGACTCGTTCGCCGCCGGACTCGCCGGATTCGCTCGCACATATAGTACTCGCGGGATGGTTTGACCATGGCGGCTAGTGAAGTTGGCGGTCCCAGTCTTGGGCCCATGCGGTGATCGGTTGCAAGCTGTGGATGAGTCGTTGTCCGATCGGTGTCAGCGAGTAGCCGTTCACGTGGTCGACGATGCCGGCCGCGGTGAGTTCATGGAGCCGACGGGTCAGCACGCTCGAGGAGATTTCGCCGCATGCCGTACGCAGTTCGCGGAAGGTCGGTGGGTGTGCGGCTCTGTCGAGTTCCCAGATCACTCGCAGGGTCCACCGCCGCCCGATCAGGTCGAACAGGGCCATGATCGGGCGGCCGGTCGAGGAGCCGCGGACGGGATGTCCGGGTCGTGGCGCGTCGGTGGGCATGGCTATCCGGCCTGGCTGGGCAGAGGTGAATCCTGCAGCCGCCGTGCCATTTCCGCGATCGCGATGCGCAGGGTTCCCAACGGACGCAAAAACAACGTGACGTGTGTGATCCGATCGGAGGCGTCGCGTTCCTCGCGCAGCATGCCCTGCAAGTGGTGATCCTCGACCTGTGCGGTGAACGCGAAAACCCCGTCCCGTTCGGCTCTCCACTGGTTCGTCTCGGTGATACCACCGAGCACTGTCGAGATCAGTCCCAGCACGTGTGTGGCGTCCTCGCGCCCGTGATAGTCGGCGACCGGGCTGGTGAAGATCGCGTCGTCCGCAAGATGCTGTGCGAGGTCCTGCGAGCGGTCGGCTTGCCAGAAGGAGAGAACCACACTGTCGCTCATGCCTCTATTTTAGAGGCATGAGCGACAGTGTGGTAGGCGCTGGTCCGGGGGCCGCAACCGCGGCAGACGAACTCAGCGGCTCGCGCGCAGTATGCGGATCGCGCGCAGTGCGGGGGGCGGTTCGCCCTCGAAATTTTCGGATCCGTCGAGGTAGCCGGCGATGAGGTCGGGGGCGGAGTGGTCTTCGAGGTCGGTGAAGCCGAGGGCGCGCAGCTGTGCGGCGAGGTCGTCGGGCGTGAAGTAGCTGAACACGGGTTCACCGAGGCCGGCCAGCCGATCGGCGCGGGCCTGCTGGTGCGCACGGTCCACATCGGTGTCCGCGGGCTGCAGGTAGTCGAAGACCACCTCGACCGGCTGGGCCTGACCAGCGATGTATTCGAGAGTGGCGTGGGCGGCGTCGGGAGTCAGATAGAAGACGACGCCGAGCCACACGAAGACGGCCGGGTCCGTCCGTTCGAATCCGGTGGATTCCAACGCCGCTGCCAGCGTCTGGGTTTCGAAATCGACCGGCACGAAGGTCAACGTCTCGGGGCGGTCGATTCCGGCGGTAGTAAGGCGTTCGCGTTTCCACGCTTGGGTGGCGGGGTGGTCGACCTCGAAGACACGCAAGTCCGGGCGCGGATTGCGGTAGGCGAAAGTGTCCAGACCGGCGCCGAGGATCACGACCTGCCGCACACCGGCGGCGATGGCCGCGGCCACGGCGTCCTCGGCGAAGCGCGCGCGGGCGGCGAAGAACAGTCGGCGGGGCCGATCGCTGACCCCGTCACCGAGGTGATCGGTTGTGGGTGTCCCCTTTTCGGCCAGGTCCTCTGCGGTGACGCCGAGTAGACGTGCCGCCAGGGGGTCGGTGAAGATTTGTGGTCGGTCAGCGATCTGGTGATAGGCGCGGGCGTACGCGGTGATGAGCGCTGTACGGCTGGGTCCGTCGTTATCCATGTTCGACAACCTAGTCACGAGTGTGGCGCACGCTCTATGCATTACTCACGCTCACTCCGATCTGCGCACCCGCAACCCGATGATCACCTCGCGACTGGTTATCGAGGTGTCCGACAACCACCGCCGGTAACGGCTGTGAACCCGGAGCACCCCGCAGCCGGAACACGCCACCGGATCCTCGCCGGTAGCAGCCTCGATCCCCACTGCTGAACCCGCCGCGCGCACCACCTCGATCCGCGCATATCCCTACCGAGGGTCAGGAGCCGTCGGATACACGGTCCAGAACGCTACCGTCGGCTATCGGCTATCGGCTATCGGCTATCGGCTATCGGCTATCGGCTATCGGCTATCGGCTGGACTACTCCGACCCCATATTTCCCATTAGCTGGGATCGGTACGGATCGAGCCAACCGGCCACCGCCCTCCAGTCGGCTGGGGTCATTCGAGCAAGAGGATGTGCCTCTGACTCGAGACAGTATGTGTGCAGGCGTCGACGCTGATCCGCTGCCGATAGCAGCGCTCTTCTGCATCGTGAGCAGAATCTGTTCGTTGTTGTGTGGATGTTCTCGTCCATTGTTCTCCCGCCAGTAAATGCGCGAAGAGGATCGGAACCGGTTGTGTAGCGCTATCGAGACCGAGCCGATCAGTCGTCGGTTACGAGCACTGTGTCCAGGTCCACGTAGCTGCGAACAACCATGCGAATCGGTGACGTCCAGGCGAGCTGGATCGACACGCTCAGGATCCGGCGACGCTATCGCGCGTCGGCCGTGCCATGTACGGCGAACTGTCGCGTGACGTGCGTGGCACGGCGACTCGCCGACGAGCCTGCCCGGGGGGTCATCGGTGCGAGATTGCTCGAGTTCGGAGCGGCCTCGACAATGCGCATGCGCAGTTCGAGTCGGCGATCTGACCCGAGGTGGAGCGTATTCCAGCATCGGCTGGTCGCGTCGGGTCGATTCTGTCGCACCATTGGCTGTGCAGTGTTCGCCAGCCTTCGGGGGCCGTGCGGATCCACTTCTCTTGCAGCTCTGCCGCAGCCAAGGCGGGGTTCTCGCGCTCGACTTCGTTTTCCGCGTGTGCGGCCCGGTCGACCAGCGCGGTCCAGCGGTGGAAATCCTGATGGAGTGCCTGTTCGGCCTTCTTGTGCACTGTCAGCTCCTTAGGTGACGGTTGTCGTTGTTTTTCTGAACCTGCGCTTCTGGATGGTGCGCTCGGATACCACAAGTCGGATCTGTATATCGCGAGCGTTGCTGTGGGCGGTGACTGGTTTGTGACGTGTCAGGGCTCCTGGCTCACCTTGATTAATTGATGCACCGCATCAGATTTCGATCTATCGGTACTCGAATGTGCCGATGCCCCTCGCTGTGCGTATTGACACAGCTACATGCTCGGTCGGCTGCATGTGCGGTAGGTGCGGCCACGGCTACCATGCCCGTGGCGCCGAGGGCGACGCCGATGCGTTCGCGATTCGCGCCGCAGCGCTGGGTTAGATGTCGGCAGTCAGACATTGTGCATCGATCTCTTGTACGGAAGGATCGGATTCCGACAGCGCGTAGGGCTGCACGGACCCTTGGAGAGAGCCGCTGAGGCTCGCCGATGGAGCGGTCTTCTGTTGTCGGATGCTCAACTCTCCGGCGTCACGCATTCGCGCGGCTACCATCCCGTCATCACGGGGCTGACCGCGGTGTCGGGTGGCCAACGTTTGATGTCGGCTTGGTCACAATTTAAGCACAGACGGTTAACTATGCACAGGGCAAGTAGGGACTTTTCTATCAAAAGCCGCAGGTCTGCCATGGCTTCGTCGCCCAACCAGCGAATTTGCTGACTGCATGTGATGCATGTCACATGCGATATCTATTGACGGTTACCTGACCCTCTGTGTCCGACTTCCGGCTCGATGGAGCGGATATGAATTCGCCACCTGAGTGTGGTGGCGTGGGCCGGCGGCGAGGGCTGAGGGCTCTGCAACGAGTCGGTGCTACGTCGGCATGGTCTATTGCCGTGCGATGTTGTCGCAGTGCGGGATTCAGCCACCGCTGTATTTTTTGGGGAGGCGGAACGCGCCGCACTCGCGGCGCCAACTGCACATCCACGGAGCCAACGGGTCCGCACCCGAACACAACAAGCGCGCACTCGAATACATCTCCTCAGGACAAGTGCCGGTGAAAGACCTCATCACCCATCGCATCCCCCTCGAAAACGTGCTGGACGCCTTCTCGATCGTCAAGAACGGCGCGGCCATCAAGGTGACCGTGGAGGGGGTGACCGGCCACGCCCGGAGTTTGTTCCTACAACGGCTGAGATCACTATCGAACCGGGAACGTCCGGCAGTCCTACCGGCTTGCAGTACCTGCGACGTGTCCGTGGCCTTGGCAGCAGATGTCGGGTGTGTGCCGATTCGTCGGCGGGTACCCGCAGGTTGCGCGAGCACTGAGGTTGTGGCGCTGGAATCAGGTGCCGAACAGCGAGCGAGGTTGTCAGAGATGCCGCGGGCTGGTGCGGAGCGTGAATGCAGTGTGGCCTGTCCAGGCCCTGTGGCTGACAGGGGGTTTTCCGCCGCGCCGGTCGGTTGAGGCGGGAAATAGGTATACCGCGGGTCATTCGACCGTCGCCGGGCGCGTCTTTCCATCGCAGGCTGGAGCGGAACCTGTCAGCACCCTCTCGTGGAGGCCCGTATGTACCCGCCTGACCTGGAGAAAACTGCGAAGTGCCTCGGCGACGACAGCGGGCTGTGCGCGGATGACGTGTTGATGATTCACCGTTGCGTGCGGTGCGACAAGTTGCTCGCGCCGATCACGTCTGGGTGTTCGTCGTGTGGATCCGGCGAGCTCGAGCGTGTGCCGTCGTCGGGTGCGGGTTCGGTCGTGTCGTGGCGGGTTGTCGACCGAGCCTCGTCCGATCGGCCAGGTAGGTTGGTGCCGCTGACGATCGCGATCGTGGCGCTCGACGAGGGCCCGTGGGTCTACACCTCCCTGGAAGGGGAGATCCCTTCGTCGCCGGGCCGGTCCGTGCGCGTTCGATTCCAGCCCCATCCATGGGAGGACCGGTTCCCAGTCTTCGCGGTCAGCGCCGATCCCCGAAATTCGGCGTAGTGGCCCGCGACGCGCCTATCCGATCGAGACTGATCGATGCACCGCTCACCAGATCAATCTGTCTACCGAGGCCACTTTGCCACGGGTACGTCGGTGTCCAACCAGTGCCGTAGCGGGTGGGCCTGCTAGATAGCGTGCGCTGCGGCTCGGACCAGCGCCGCGACAGTTGCCACGCCGGGCGAGTTTTCCGATTCCCGTCGGGCCAGTATGAGGTCGACGGTTTCCGGCTGCCGGAGTGGTCGGTAGGTGACGCCGTCGAGTCCTAGGCTGCGGACGGGTTCGGGGGCGAGGGCGACGCCGAGGCCGGCGGCTACGGAGACGGCGAGGGTGGCGGTTTCGCTGACTTCCAGGACGGGGGGCCGGAATCCGGCGCGGGCGCATGCGTCGAGTACCAGGTGGTGCATGGTGGATCGGTCGCCGGAGGGGTGGGTGATGAAGGTTTCGCCGTCCAGGGCGGCGAGATCGACCGGATCGGTGTGGGCGAGTGGGTGGTTGACGGGGAGGACGGCGAGAAGGTGTTCGGTGCGCAGTGTTTCGAGCACGATGTTCGGCGCGTCGAGGCTCGGTGCGAGGAGGCGGTGGAGTCCTCGGGCTGATCCCGGTTCAGAGCCTGGTTGCGGCCGGACCAGTGCCAGGTCGTATTCGCCGGTGGCCAGGCCGTCGAGCAGTTGCGGGGACAGCAGTTCGCCGCGCACTCGCAGGTCGATGTCGGGGAGTTCGGTGCGGACCATCCGGGTCAGGCGGGGAAGGACGTCGTAGGTGGCGGTGCCGATGAAGCCGACCGAGACGCGGCCTGCGCTGCCGCGGGCGAATGCCGCCATGTCGTCGGTGGCGCGTGCGCATGCCGCCTCGATCCGCCGGGCGTGTTCGGTGAAGCGTTCGCCCGCGGGGGTGATCTCGACGCGGCGGGTCGAGCGGTCGAACAGCTGAACCCCGAGTTGGGTTTCGAGCTGTTTGATCTGCTGGGACAGGGCGGGTTGGGCGATGTGGACGCGAGCTGCGGCTCGGCCGAAATGACGCTCGTCGGCGAGGGCGAGGAAATAGCGCAGGGTCCGCAGGTCGAAGTCCACACAGCCATCCTATCGCCGCTACTTATCAATGCGCGTTAAATGAGTATTGGACTGCATCAATCGTGGTGTTTAGCGTCGAGGCGTGACCGATTCCTTCGTCTATGCCGCGGCGCGTACGCCGTTCGGGCGTTTCGGGGGTGCGCTGGCCGATCAGCGCTCCGATGATTTGGCCGCTGCGGCCCTGTCCGGTGTGCTCGCCAAAGCACCGCACCTGTCTCCTGATGCGGTGGGGGATGTGATCTGGGGGTGTGCGAATCAGGCCGGTGAGGACAATCGCAACGTCGGCCGGATGGCGGTGCTGCTGGCCGGGCTGCCGACCGGGGTGCCGGCGACCACGATGAACCGGCTGTGCGGCTCATCGCTGGATGCGGTGATGAGCGCCTCGCGGATCATCGAGGCCGGTGACGCGGAGGTGGTGGTGGCCGGGGGTGTGGAGTCGATGACGCGGGCACCGTGGGTGCTGCCGAAGCCTGTGCGGGCCTTTCCCGCCGGACACGTCACCGCAGTCTCGACCACGCTGGGCTGGCGGCTGGTCAACGACAAGATGCCCGCGGAGTGGACGGTCTCGCTGGGTGAGTGCAACGAACAACTCGCGCAGCGGTTCGGGGTATCCCGTGACCGCCAGGACGAGTTCGCCGCTCGCTCACACCGGTTGGCGGACGCGGCATGGGAGGCGGGCTTCTACGACGACCTCGTGGTCGCGTTCGGTGGCCTGACCCGCGACGAGGGCATCCGTCCCGACTCCACCGCCGAGAAGCTGGCCGGATTGAAACCGGCGTTCCGGACCGACGGGTCGATCACTGCCGGGAACGCTTCCCCGCTCAACGACGGCGCGGCCGCAGTCCTGCTCGCAAGCGAGACAGCCGATTTGGGTGTCGATCCGCTGGCTCGCATCGCGGGCCGGGGGACCTACGCGCTGGATCCGCAGGACTTCGGCTACGCACCGGTGGAGGCAGCCAACCGGGCGCTGGCTCGCGCGGGGATCGGCTGGGCTGATGTGTCCGCGGTGGAACTCAACGAGGCTTTCGCGGTGCAGTCGCTGGCTTGTGTCGATGCCTGGCTCGCGCAGGGACTGGCCGATCCGGAGATCGTCAATGCCAAGGGCGGCGCCATCGCGATCGGCCATCCTCTGGGTGCTTCGGGCGCGCGGATCGTGGGGACTTTGGCGCACCGTCTCGTCGAGTCCGGGCAGCGGTGGGGTGTCGCCGCGATCTGCATCGGCGTCGGTCAGGGACTGGCGGTCGTGCTCGAGAACATGCGGGAGGTGTGGTGATGGTGGACATCTGCGAGACCACCGCGGCGGCGGTCGCCGGGATCACCGACGGCAGCACCGTTCTGATCGGCGGTTTCGGCATGGCGGGCATGCCCGTGCAGCTCATCGAAGCTCTCATCGACCAGGGCGCCACCGATCTGACGGTGGTGTCGAACAACGCGGGCAACGGCGACACCGGCCTTGCCGCCCTGCTGGCCGCCAAACGGGTTCGCAAGGTGATCTGCTCGTTTCCGCGCCAGTCCGACTCGTGGGTCTTCGACCGCCTCTACCGGGCTGGACAGATCGAGCTCGAGGTGGTGCCGCAGGGTAACCTCGCCGAACGCATTCGTGCGGCGGGCGCGGGGATCGGCGCGTTCTTCTGCCCCACCGGCGTCGGCACCCAACTCGCCGCAGGTAAGGAGACCCGCGAGATCGACGGCCGCACTTACGTTCTGGAGTATCCCCTGAGCGGGGACGTCGCTCTCATCGGCGCCTACCGATCGGATCGAATGGGCAACCTGGTCTACCGCAAGACCGCTCGTAACTTCGGCCCGGTCATGGCGACCGCCGCCACCACAACCATCGTCCAAGTCCAAGAGATCGTCGAAACCGGCGCCCTGGATCCCGAAGCGGTCGTCACCCCCAGCATCTACGTCGACAAGGTGGTCGCGGTATGAACACCGGCCCGCTCAGCAAACATCAGATCGCGGCCCTGATCGCCGAGGACATCCCGCCCGGCGCGTATGTCAACCTCGGCATCGGCCAACCCACCACCGTCGCCGACCATCTCTCAGCAGGCTCCAGGGTGGTACTGCACACCGAGAACGGCATGCTGAACATGGGCCCCGCAGCGGTGGGTGACGAGATCGATCCCGACCTCACCAACGCGGGCAAGATCCCCGTCACCGAGCTCCCCGGAAGCGCCTACTTCCACCACGCCGACTCCTTCGCCATGATGCGCGGCGGGCATTTGGATGTGTGCGTGCTCGGCGCCTTCCAGGTCTCCGCGACCGGTGATCTGGCGAACTGGCACACCGGCGCACCCGACGCCATCCCCGCGGTGGGCGGCGCGATGGATCTGGCCATCGGAGCCAAACAGATCTTCGTGATGATGACGCTGTTCACCAAAGACGGCACCCCGAAACTGGTTCCGGCCTGCACCTACCCCCTCACCGGAGTCTGCTGCGTATCCCGGGTCTACACCGACCTCGCGGTCTTCGACATCGAACCCGACGCAGTCGTCGTGCGCGACACCTTCGGCATCACACTCGAGGAGCTGGCGCGCCGCTTGGACGTGCCCCTGCGAGGCCGACGAGTAACGGCCTGACCGGAGTCACGTCCGGTCTTCCGGCTTCCCGAGTTGTGACCGCCGCAAGACAGCGTGTCACCGGTCGCCGGCCGACCACGCGCGCGGTCCTGGAACGAACGGTCGCATCAGCGTTCACCAGGCACCAGCTTCCGGTGGACCGTTCAGCACCGGGAAAGAGGTCAAGTCCGAATGCGTGGTTTAGCGGATGGTGGTCCGCGTCAGGGCCAGGCGTGGCACTGACCAGACGTGAACGCCAGGTCGCAGAGCTTATCGCCCAAGGCGGCACCAACAAACAGATCGCCGCCGAACTGGTGATCTCTCAACGCACCGCCCAGGGCCACGTCGAGCACATCCTCACCAAGCTCGGATTCACCTCCCGCGCTCAGATCGCGGCGTGGATCGCAGAAGGCACCGATCGACAAAATCAGTGAGCGCCTCGACCAGTTGTCGGTGTGCCGTACCTAAAGCAAGGTCGATACTCGGACACGCCCCACGCTAGGGACGTGTTGAGCGCTAGTGTTCCGCGCCTGAAATCCGTTGATTGATTCTAGGATTGCCGCGATCGCGGTCCGCCACGGCGAACACCTCGTGCGGGTGCATGCCGGTGCCGGTCCATCGGGACGTCCTGGAACGCTGGGCCCGCGGCGACGAGGGCGAAAGTATGAGATTTTGACTGGCTCGGGTCGAATCCGGCCCCATGCCGATGAACGAGAAAACCCCTTCCGACGCTGGTCGAAAGGGGTTTCCTGTGTCGGGCTGACAGGATTTGAACCTGCGACCACTTGACCCCCAGGAATGGCGATCCGTCATCTGTGCACGGCGTGCACGTCGTACACGTGCGCTAAACCCACTTGGTTCCCGTGGATTCGGCCCGCATGTAGGGCGTGTGGTCCCCAGTTGGTCCCCACCCTGCCAAGCACAGGCGAGATGCGTGTCCAGCGCGAATCCAAGGATGGTTCGGTGTGGCTCGTCGCTGCTGCGGACTAGTTGCGGAGTGCGAGCCTTCATACTGATCCAGATCACCTCGCGTCGGCGTGACCATCGGACCTCCCAGAGATCTGTACGAGGACGCGGGCTACGTCCTAGGCGGGCGAGATGCAGCTAGATCGTGGGCTGATGTTATGGACGCAAAGCTTTGTGCAATTGAGCGATGCACGATAGATTTCCAACCGTGCGTCCAATCACAACTGAGGTGCTGAACAAGCTGCAAATCGCGGAGTCGCTTGTGCGTGTCGCGCATACCCAACGCAACCTTGTTCCCTCGGAACCCGGCTGGGAACAGCTGACAGCCAACAATGCCACGATTACGCGTGTCGAACGGTACATCAAATCCCTTTGTCGCGGCGGCATGGAAGTTGCAACAGAGCGTGAACTAACCGCGCGAAAACCAGGTCATGGAGTGCGGCCAGTGGCCTTCTGGGGGATCAAGGAACAGGTACTATATGATGCGCTCACCGCTGCCGCGTTGCACACTCTTCCTGTCGTAGACCGAAGTGTGGCTAAATATATCGAGTTCATTGAATCGCCAGTTTCGTACGCTCAAGAAATTCAGCCCGACAAGGAGACTCCCGATGTAGAAAAGGTGCTGTTCTTTGTATTCCAGTCCAAGGTAAAGTATGTCGTCAAGTCCGATCTGACGTCTTTTTATCAGTTCATAGATCACTCAATACTTGCCGATGAACTCATATCTCAGGGTGCCGATTTTGATATAGTCTCCCACCTTATCGAGCTGATTTCTGAAGTCACTGGGCGACCACTGGGACTGCCACAGCTGTATCATGCATCTGACCGACTTTCGGAGGTCTATATCGACCAAGTTGAGCGAGCCCTTCTCCGTAAAGGCTTCGCCGTTTGGCGCTTTAATGACGACTTCAGAATCGCATGTAAGAGCTTTTCTGAAGCGATCGCAGCAATCGAGGCACTCGACAGTGCGGCCAGATCGGTGGGCCTCGCAATAAACGAGTTAAAAACTTTCACTTATCAATTCTCAACATACCTCTTGAGTACCTACGATATGGATAAGTTGCCCGAGGGTGGGATCATCTCACTGGATGATGTTGAGGCTGCCGCTGGTGACTACACTGACGATTTCAGTCAAGATCCGGACTCTGCTCTCGATTTCATTCAATCGACCAACGTTACCGGAAAAAATGACGGCCTAGATCTGAAGAGCGCGGATCGCGACGACGTTCGCCGCATCCGGCGTGCTCTGGATTCATTGGCGAAGGACCAGAACGCAGCGGCGTTCGACTCCATTGAACTTCTGATCAGCTTCGTTCCCTCGCTAACTCCAGATCTGATCAAGTACATGATGGCCGCTGGCTCTGGAGATCATCGAATACGGGCGGGTGAGATTCTTGATTCGATAATTGAATCAGTATCACTAAATAGTTGGCAACAGGTGTGGCTGATCGAGGCATTTCGGGCTCTTGACCTTCTGTCTGACGCGGCCCCGAGTTCTATAGCGAGTCGTCTGGCATGGGTTCAGAAGTGTTTCGCTACTGGTAAAGAGCCATTGAGGGGGGCCGCGTTCTGGGCATTGGCGGCCTCCTCACACCTGGAAGTAGTAGAAACAGTGGAAGAAGCTATGGACGCCCCCGAAGCCGTGAAGTCTTTATACCTGGCCGGTGTACGGGACCGTTTACCAATAAACCCAACGATGCAAGAAGGGAAATCAGTTTCAGGGCTGCGCGGCACTGATGAAATTACCCGGGCTCTCCTGGCTTTATGACATCATTACGCAAAGTTCCTTGGGATGTTACCGAGGAAGCGATGAGACTCCTGAACCTTACGGTCGCTGACTTTGCGTCTCTTCCGCCTGTCAAGAGCGGCCGCTGGTACGGCGCATCAGGTGCGGCGAAGTGGGCGAGATTTGATCCGCGTCAGATTCGATTTCAGAGTCAGTATCTGCGTATGGTTAGTATCGTCGAAGCCTACGTCGATACAGTGTCCGAGGCATTGTTCGATCGTCAGGTTGAATCTCTTGACTCATTCTTCAAGAACTTGACTGCGGCCATCCAGGATATATCGTCAGCCAGCTGGAATGAGCGTAAGAATTGCTTTAAGGCTCATCACGGATTCAGCCTCCAGAATTGCTCTGGATGGAGCGAGTTCGATCGATCCATCGACGTTCGAAACTCTATTGCACACGGCCTTGGTGTGGTAACAAAGAAGCAATTGGCCTCGAATAAGGATAAAAAGATACGTTTGGCAAAAGTTAAGATCGTAGACGGGAGAATTGAAGTGACTAAAGATTCGTTACAAGTATGTTCAACTGCTTGCGCAATGCTAATAAAATCCATTGACGACAATCTGCCACACCCATGAGCGGGCAGGATCAAAACGCAACCATAGCCAGGGTCCCCGCCCCAAAACTGCGTGGCGTCGTGTGATTATGCTGCGGGAGGTAGGTCGGGTACGGCACACGGCGTGCCCAGCACTGTTCGGCAATCCGAAAGGTGACCATCGCCGGCGGAGTGACCCGCGGTAGGCCCTGGGATGGGTGGGCATGCGAGGAGGGGGCAGGCTTCCCTGCCTGCCCCGTAGGGCCTGCCCTTCGCGCGTAGAGGCTCCAGGGTCAAGGGTGGGCGGAGCCCATCAGCGGAGCTGACGCCGGTAGGCGCCCTTGACGCTGGAGGGGCGCGCGGACACACTGCAGGCCGATCCATTCCAGGGCCGCGCGGCCGAAGGACGCGGAAGCACTTGCTACAGAAAGGTTCTAGCCCGTGCCGTCTTAATCTAAGTAATAGGCGAATTCGGCAGTCGGTCGTGGTGGCCGGGTTCGGTGACCGGACCTGGTTGTAGCTGGCCCGGTCACCGTGTGCGGATCAGAACGGCGGTTCGGTGGCGTCGGCGCTGTTGGTGCCGTTGCGGGTCCAGCGGGTGATCTGTGCGGTCTGGCCTTTCAGGTCGACGGCGACGGTGTCGGCGGTGAGTTCGAGGGCGGCGCGGGGCTTGGCGTCCTTGCCGAGGTAGGGGTCGGCGGTCAGGCGGTGGCCGGTGACGGTGACGCGGCATCCCTTGGTCAGGCTGTCTCCGGCGAGTTGGGCCAGGTCGCCCCAGCAGTTGATCCGGATGACGGTCTTGGCGGCGTCGACCCATTCGTTGCGGTCGCGGTCGTAGCGGCGGTCGTTGGAGATGACGGTGAAGTTGGTGACGAGTTTGCCGGTGGTCGTGACGCGGGGTTCGGGGTTGTCGGCGAGGTGGCCGGTGATGGTGACGGTGACGTTGCTGGCCATGACGGCTTCCTCCTGGCGGGGGTTCGGGGCTCGGTCGGCTCCCGGTGGTTGGTGGGACGGAGGACGCGGTGGCGGGTCATGCACGGTCACGTCAAGGCTCGGCGTGGGTGCTGTGGGGCTGGCCGGTGGGGCTCGCGACCGGCGGGATGTCTGTCGCTGGGTTGGTGCTGTGGCAGCGTCAGTGCCCGGAAATGTTCGACCGGTGGGCGACCCGATGACCGTCAGCGGCGCCCGCGTCATGGACAACCCGCACCGCTACCGGGTGCTGACCGGCGATCGACCGACCGGCCACCTGCACATCGGCCACTATTTCGGCACCTTGCAGAACCGCGTGCGGCTCGCCGAGGCCGGAGTGGAACTCTTCGTGGTCGTCGCCGACTACCAGGTAATCACCGACCGCCGCGTCGGCGCCGACATCACCCGCACCGTCAACGATCTCGTCCTGGACTACCTCGCGTGCGGACTCGACTCGGCCGCCACCATCTTCACCCACAGCTCGATCGCGGAACTGAACCAACTCCTGCTGCCGTTCCTCAGCCTCGTGAGTGTCGCCGAACTCGAGCGCAACCCGACGGTCAAGAGCGAGATCGAGGCCATGCAGCGCCCCGTGGTCAACGGGTTGATGTTTACCTATCCGGTGCACCAAGCCGCCGACATCCTCTCGATGCGCGCCAATCTTGTTCCTGTGGGCAAGGACCAACTGCCGCACGTCGAGATCTGCCGCACCATCGCCCGCCGCTTCAACGACCAGTACAGCCACGGCCGCCCCTACCTGCCCGTACCGCAGGCCCTACTGGGCGACGCACCGAATGTCCTCGGGCTGGACGGACGGAAGATGAGCAAGAGCTTGGGGAACTCGATCAGCATCTCCGCGACGCCCGACCAGACCAGAGATCTGATCCGTCAGGCCAGAACCGACAACGACCGGCAGATCACCTTCGACCCGGACAACCGACCCACCGTGTCCAACCTGCTGCTGGTCGCGGGCCTGTGCCAGAACCGCACCCCGGATAGCATCGCGGCCGAGATCGGTGACGGTGGCGGAGCCGAACTGAAACGAGTGGTCGCTGAAAGCGTCAACGAATACTTCCGGCCGATCCGGCGACGACGCGCGGAACTGGCCGAGGACAACCACATCGTTCGCGACACCCTCGCCAAAGGCAACGAAACCGCCCGCCAAGTCGCCGCCGTAACCCTCGACGACGTGAAGTCCCTGATGGGCATGCTCTACACCTAGCCTTGGCTATGCACGAGCGTGCGGTCGCGCTGGCAATGCGAACCCCTCGACGTCCCCGGTGTATCCACACCAGGTCGAGTTGGACTAGTTCGTCAAGATAACGTTGGTAGCGTTCGAGGGTGGCAGGCGCGGCGGAGGGCGCTGAACCGCGTATCGGTCGTGGCACCTCTATTTGACCGCATGCGGCGATTGCCGACAGAAGCCAGTGGAGCCGCTCGCGGCGTCGGAGTTTTGCGGTTACGCCTTCCCGCGACGAATCCCCGCTTCCATCAGCGGTTCCGTCGCAGCAGGATTCGAAGAACTTCCACTGCGGTTCTTCGGTGTTCACGGTCACGATGGAACACGGCACCCACAGTGGCCACCAACACGGCGGCGGAGGCGGGAACACCAAGCAGAAGGGACAACAGACCAGCTGTAATCGCGCTACTCATGGATTCGACACTGAAGTTATCCCGTCCGGCAGGCAAGCCACCCCTCGTTCGGACTGGAAGATGGGGGTTGCAGTGCTGTGGATCCGCTGGTCAGACAGGCTAAATATCCAGATTGTGATCCGATCACTTTGGTGGATGTTCGGTCGGAGTGGGCTGGCTGCTTAGACACTTCTCCACCGTCACCGCGCGACTCAGCGGCCGCGCGGCTGGTCGGACTCGGCCTGAGCTGTGGTCGTGATTCTGTCGCGCGTTTCAGGGTCTGTCGCACTGCATCGCGGTGGTTTGATGCACCATAGGAACCCATGGGAACCTCTGGCACTGCCGCCGAGTATGCCGGCGCCGAAGGAACCCTTGTCAGCATCGGCTACGAGGGGAAGACCGTCGGCGATCTCGTCGCCCAGCTCGTCGAACAAGGCGTCGAGGTACTCGTCGATGTGCGTTTGACTCCGCTGAGCCGCAAACCTGGGTTGTCGAAGACGAGGCTCGCCGAGTCCCTGGCTGCGGTGGGTATCGGTTACGTTCACCATCGCGCACTCGGTAATCCGAAGAGCAATCGGGACGGCTTCCGTGCCGGTGAGCCGGAGTCCCGTGCTCGGTATCACGACTTACTCGACAGTGCCGCTGCGACTGACGCTCTTGCGCACGTATGCGAGCCGATGAAGGCTGCCGCCGATCGTTCGAGTCACATTATGCAGCGTATCCGGTGAATTCATGGGCGGTCACGGTGACCATGCGACCGCCCATCGCCCGCACCTGCGAGTGGACTCTGGGATCGCCGCTGGGCGGCAACAGCATCGACCACACCGGAGTTCCGTCGACGCCATCGATCGCCTGCACGGTGACACCGTCGGTCAGGATGAGATGGGTTGCGTCGGTGATGCCGTCATAGCTTGTGAATTTCGTGGCGTGTTCGAACGGCGAGGGCCGCTGCCAGATTCGATGCCCGTCGGTGAGGGCGAGCCCGGAAAGCGTTGTGCCATCGAGTGATCGGATGATCACGGTATCTCGCACCACACCCTCGATCGCGTCCTTGCGCCCGGCTGTGTCGTCGATGCCGATCTCGGGATTGGTCCACAGGATCGCACCGGTGGTGCGGTCGTAGGCGCTTTCGCCGGTCAGGATCGGCAGTGGCGACGCGGTGGCGACCGGGTACCACTCGAGCATGAAGCTGGCATTGGCGACCTCGGTGATGCGGTGTCCGTCGCGGCCGAGCAACGCGACCTGTCCCGCGGTGCCGCTGCGATCGATCACCTGCGAGGCGATCATGCCGCCGTCGAAGACATAGCCGACCGGTCCGGTGAAAAGTGGTTCGCCAGTGTGCAAATCGTAGACATGGATGTTGCCGTGGCGCCCGTTCCGGAAGTAGTCCGGTGCGCTGATGACGGGTCTGACCGGTTCTCCGGGTACCACTGTCGGAAACGTCTTACGCCAGCTCGCGGCGATATCTGAGACGGTTCCTCGCGTGAAGACAGCGGTCTGCCAATCCGCGGTTCGCCCCGCCACCGTGACGACACCGTCGCGAGCATCGACCTGCTCCACCTCGAAATCGGTGATGTGGTCGGTGAGCACCGTGCCCGTCGCGCTGTCGACGATCAGGACCCGATGGGTGTCCCAACAGCTCAGCAGGCCCTGAAACACCTGTTCGGCGCAGCTGGCGATCGCGCCGACATCGATTGTCCAGTGCGGCTTTCCGGTATCGGGGTCGATACCGTGCAGTCGCACCCCGCTGACCGGCTGCCCGGCCCCGCCACCCGCGCTGTCCGGCACCGCGGTGGCCGCCACGATCGTGGTCCCGGCATCCATCGGCGTGCCGTTTCCGTAGTAGACGTTCAGACTGTGCGGAGCGGACAGTAGAACAGCGCCGGGGTCAGTGGACAGATCGGCGGCGCGCACCGTCCAGCGAGGAGTGGGTGCGGAGCCTAGAGTGGGTTCGATACGAAACTTGCCGCCCACCACCGGCGTTGCCTGCTGGAACTGCCGTGGTGATCGGTCCGCCCATACGACCGCAGCGACACCCACCACGACGGCCACGACCAGCACCGCGATCCAACTTCGACGCCTGTTCGGACCGGTGAACCACTGTGCAGCCGTGTTCATGCGGAGAGGTCTCCTTCATACATCTATCTGGACCAGGCACTGGCCGACTGTGCGAATTCTGCAAGGTATCAGCCATCGTCGAAGGGTGGCGATCGCGAGGACGACCCATCGCTGGTGATTTCCCCTAGCTCGAAGATCGAGCTCTCGGCGCGGTGGGATTCGCCGACCTGGAGATGCCGCGTCCGAGGCAGCAACGAGCTTCAGATGGTGACGCCGCAGTCGATCTCGACCATGATCGGGACGATGTAACAGACCCCAGCGGGTGGTGGCCATCAAGAACCCTTCTTCGAAGTGACACGCTGCCGCGTCTGGCGCGGCGCGGGGGCGGCCGCGGTAGTGTCGCCGGGGGAACAGCGCCCCCGGCACCCGTCCAGCGTGGTGACCAGCACCGCGTCCGGTGGGACAGATCCAGCACCCAGTCGCAGAACCGGCGGATGGTGTGGGTGATGTACGGGGAGATCGTGGCCAGATCATCGGTGTCGATCGGGTGCCCGTCGGAAGCCAGCGCGTTCGCTCCGGCGGTGATTTCGCAGGCGTTGGAGTAGATCAGCAGTTCGCGAGCAGCTCGTTGAACTCGATGATCTTCTCCTGGTAGTCCGGGTCGTTGCGCCCGATCGCCTCGCCGCCGAAACGCAGCCACGCGGAGAAGCCGTGGAACGCCTCGGCCTTGTTGGTGATCGCGGTGATCTGCTCCCGCAGCTGCGCGTCGGCGAGGAACCACAGCAGGGTGACGGCGTTGGTGACGCTGGCTGATGCCCTGGTGGCTCGTTCGGCGGATCGGTATCAGGGCTGGGGTGATGTGGTGATCTTCGCTGCGTGCACCGCGTCCCGTATCGGCGAGGTCTCTGGCTGTCGGGTCGGTGACATCGACACCGATACCTGGACTTGGCGGGTGCGGCGGCAGACCACACCGGGACCGGGCGGCATGGAGGACAAGGGAACCAAGGGTAACCGGGTGCGCTACGTCCCGCTGATCGAAGAAGTTCGGCAACTGGTCACCCAGCGCATCACGATCGTCGGGAGCGACAACCCCGATGCCCGGCTGTTCCGTGGCCCGCGCGGAGGGCGGATCGCTACCGGCGTGCTCCGGGATGCCACCCACTGGGATGAGGTCGTGACCAAGCTCGGGTACGAGCATCTTCGGCGACACGATCTGCGGCACACCGGACTGACGTGGATGGCCGATGCCGGGGTGAGCCTGCACGTGCTCCAGAAGATCGCCGGACATGCCGACAGCCGGACCACGGAGCGGTATCTCCACCCGGACCGCCGGGAGATCACCGGGGCCGGTGACAAGCTTTCCGAGCACTTGCGGTCCCGTTCTGGTCCCGCTCTGCGGGTGGTCGGCGAATGAGAAAAGCCCCTCCGACGCTGGTCAGAGGGGCTTTCTCGTCTGTCGGGCTGACAGGATTTGAACCTGCGACCACTTGACCCCCAGTCAAGTGCGCTACCAAACTGCGCCACAGCCCGTTGCGTCCGCTGTGCGGGCGCTCGAAGAGATTACCGCACGAGGCTGGAGGGGTGCTAATCGGCTGGTCAGAGGGGGTTGGAGGGTTGGGCTGGCCGGGGTGGATCGCCGGTCGGGGAGGAGTGGGCGGTCAGCGGTAGTCGTCCACGTGGTCTACGGCCCATTGGGCGAAGGTGCGGGCGGGTATGCCGGTGACCGACTCGGAAGTGGGGCCGACCGGGCTCGGTTCCGAGCCGGCCTTCGCCCACATGTCGAGGACGGGGCGGTAGTAGACGTCGGCTGCTTCCTCATAGGTCAGTTCGATCAGTTGGACCGGCTCGCCCAGGGCGGCGGCGATGGCGGCGACCTGCTGGTGGTGCGACAGGGATTCGGGGCCGGTGAGCGGGTAGGTCTTGCCCGCGTGGGAGGAGTCGTCGAGCGCCGCGATGGCCGCGTCGGCGATATCGGCCTCGTGGATGGGGGTCAGGTGCAGGTCGGGGAAGGGGACGCGGACGACGCGCTCGGCCTTGATGGTGGGAAACCAGGTGCGGGCGTTGGCGGCGAAGGCTCCCGGCCGCAGGACGGTCAGCGGCAGGCCGGATGCGCGCAGCGGGTTCTCGACCGCGAGATGCCTTGCGCCGATAGGATTCTGGTCGTTCTCGGCCGCGATGGACGACAGCAGCACGACGTGGGCGACACCAGCGGCCTCGGCGGCGTCGATGAAGTTGCCGATGCCTTCCGCGGCGGCGTAGCAGAAGACCTTGTCCACGCCCGCGAGCGCGGCGGTGACCGATTCCGGGTCGGTCAGGTCGAGTCCGACGAGTTCGACATCGTCCGGCACGGTGGTCTCGGCGGGACGAGAGCTGGCCGCGCGCACCGGTTTTCCGGCCGCGCGCAGCTGGTCGACGACGGTCCGGCCGACGATGCCGCGAACGCCGGTGACGAGGTAGGTCATGAAATATCTCCTTCGGAACGGGAATCGGTGAGATGGGCGAGAATGCGGCGCAACTGTTCGCCGTAGCGCTGCTCGAATTCGGCGGTCCGGGCCTCCACGCCGAACAGTTCGCGAACCTGGACCGGCAGCAGCAGTGGGGCGATGACCATCCCCATCACCGCGAGCTGGAACGCGGCCGGGTCGAGGTCGGCGGCGACCTCGCCGCGCTCTTGCCGGCGCCTGGTCTCGGCGATGTCGGTCTCGGAGATCGGGTGCGTACCGGTCGGCGCGGCATCGGACAATCCCCGCCACATGAGCAAGCGGATGCCGCGGGGGTCGCGCAGACCATCGCGGAGATAGTTCGTGACCACCTCCGCCAACGGCAGCGCCGGATCGCTGAAGGCGGCCTCACGCTCCAGCCAGTTCTGCTGGAGCGCCCGGTAGAGACCTTCCTTGCCGCCGAAGTAGTAGGTGATCAACTGCTTGTTGACACCGGCCCGCTGGGCGATGTCACCCACCCGGGCACCGGCGTAGCCCTTGGCGGCGAACTCCTCCAAAGCCGCCTCGAGCAGGCAGCGTTTGGTGCGTTCGGCGTCGCGGACGCGGTGAGCGGGATCAGGTGTGCGGTGTGTCGCCACATACCCAGATTAGGCCAGTATTTTACAACTGGCTAATTGTTTTAGACGCTCGGTGGATAGTCGAGGTGCGTTGCCTCGCACCGCGACCCGCCCCATCGCTGTCAAACGAACGCCAGGGGCGGAGACGCCGGAAAGGTCACCGGAACGGCCGCCGGTGCGCGGTGGAAGGAGCTCGGCAGCCACTCCAGTTCGTCGGCGGGGACCGACAGCCGGATCTCCGGAAGGGCGTCCAGCAGTTGGTCGAGCGCTTCCTGGACGATGACCATGGCGACCGACTGGGCAGGACAGGTGTGTGGCCCGGCGCCCCAGGCCAGGTGCGACCGGTTGCCCTGGCGCTCGCCTGCCACCGCCGCGGGATCGTTGTTGCACGCCGCCAAACCGATCAACACCGGTTGGTGCTGGGGCAGCCACACATTCCCGACGATCTGCGGCTGGTTCGGGTATCGCACGCAGGAATTCGCAGTGGGAGGATCGGTGAACAGCACCTCGTCGATGGCGTCCCGGGTGGACAGCGCTCCGCCGAGCAGTTCGCCGCCGAATCGTTCATCGGTCACCAGCAACAGCACGGTGACCGCGATGAGGTTCCACGTCGGTTCGGCGCCCGTGGTGTACAACGAGGCCATCTGCTGCACGAGTTCGGTTTCGCTCAACCGAGCCGGATGCTGTACCAGCCAGGACGCCACATCCGCCGCGGGCGCCGCGCGTTTGGCCGAGATCACCTCGAGCATCGCCGCGGCGAGCGTTCGATGGCTCGCCTCCGCCGAGGCCGCGTCGGCGGCGTCGCGCAGGCTCATCATCGCCGTGTAGGCGTTCTGCCGGACCTCCGGCGGGAATCCCAATACCTCTTCCAGCACCCTGACGGTGAGCGGGATCGCGTACTGGCTGAGCAGATCCGCCGAACCGGCCACGCAGAAACCGTTGATCAGCGACAGCGCGGTGCGTTCCACGGTGTCGCGCAGCGTGTGCAGGTCGATGCGATCGAGGCTGCCGGTGACGGCGTTCCGGTAGCGAGCATGCTCCTCTCCCGCTGTCCGCGACGCGTCCGGCCGCCAGCGCATCGCCCACGGCACCGGACATCCTTCCGGCACGTTCTGTTCCCATACGCTGGGATCGGCCGAGAAATGCACGGCGTCGGTGAGCACGTCCAATGCCGTGCGGTAATCGATGATCAATGTCGCGGGCACCTCCGGCGCTACTTCGACCGGGACGAGCGGGCCGTGATCGCTGCGCATCCGCCGGTATGCGGCGTGCGGGTCGGCCGCGAACTCGTTCGAATACAGCTTCACCCTCGCGCACCGTGGCGATCGAAGGGCAGCGCAAGAGACGAGGGATCAGTCAAGACAGGCTCCTGGAACGAAATGCACGATCGAGAGCGGAATCCGCACGACTTCTCTGGCGTACGCGAATCCGGCCCTGCGCGGAATGGCCGGGTCGGCTACCGAAGGAAAGCGTGTGCGAGAGAACGACGACACGCAGTGGGTGAAAATAGTCGCAGGCCTGCCGATCGGATCGTGAATCCTGGTGATCCGTATACCCGGTGCCACCTCGACACTTCTGAACTCCCCTGCTTACGCCGCCGGCATTCGGTGCCACGGCCGAACCCGGCCGTCATACCGACCGGTCCGCCAAAAGTGTTCGACCGCAGCGTAATTCGACTAACGAGGGGAGCATACCGAGGTCTGTCGTCCTTCGCAGCGCGAGCAATTCGAGACAATCATGCCCCGCGAGACATTCGCCTCCGCGACGTTCTGCCCGGACATGAATATTTGTAAACGCATCTCTAACAAAGCGTGAACTGATCACCCCCCGACGCGGTGCGTCAAACCATGACACTCGTGGGCGACGACTGCGCAGGGGCCTGCACGACAGTCAATTTCGAACGTTTGCGCAGCGTGAATCCCAGCGTCTCGTACAAATGGATCGCCGATGTATTGCCGGCGGAAGCGTGCAGAAACGGTGTCTCACCCCGCGCGCGGATGCCCGCGCCGACCGCGCGGACCAGGCGCGTAGCGAAGCCGCGGCCACGGAATCCGCCGTCGGTGCACACGGCGCTGATCTCGGTCCAGCCCGGCGGGTGCATGCGCTCCCCGGCCATCGCCACCAGTCTGCCGTCGACCCGCAGCCCCAGATAGGTGCCCATCTCGATGGTCCGCGGAGCGAATGGGCCGGGTTGGGTGCGAGCGATCAGCTCGAGGATCTCGGGCACGGCCGCCGCGGTGAGCCGTTCCAGTTCCGGGTCGTGGGCGACGCGCAGGGCGGTGCCGTCCATCTGTACCGAGTCCATGTGGTTCAGGACCGTCCAGCCGTCGGGCGGCACGTGGCCGTAGCCGCGCAACGCGGTGCTGCCGCCCGGCCCGAGAAGTGTGGCCAGGTCGGCCCAGTCTCGTTCGTCCAGCACCGGCGGGTGGCCGACGAACCTGGCGACCTCCGGGTCGTAGCGGCCGATCCGGCCCACCCAGCCGGCGAACCGGCGGTGTTCGCCACGCAGCGACGCCCGCACCGGGTCGTCGAGCGGGTGTCGCGAGGTATCGACGTCGACAATCGAATCAGTGGTCACCGCGTACTCCTCCACAACAGCGTCCGACGAGAGAACGTTAGCGAGGCGCACGATCACCCGACACTGGTTGCGCTCACCGCGATTCCGATGCATCGACCCGCGTGGAGGCGCGGGCGAGTCATCGCGCGTGTGTCGAAACCATCGATGTCTGCGGCGTATTCGCGCCGGTGCGGAAGTCGGGCGCGAACGCCGCCACTGTCGCCAGGGCCGAGGCCGCGAAGCACAGCAGCACCGCCCAGCCAAGTGACGCCGACGACGCGGTTCCACCGAATGCCAGTAGTACGCCGGTGGTCATGGCGATGCAGAACGTGGCCGACAGCCGCTGCGTCAACTGTAGGAAGGACGCGGCCACCCCGTGCAACGACGAGGGTGAGAACGCCAGTGTCACCGCCCGCAGCGGCGGCTCCACCACGCCGCTGGTGAGACCGCAGGCGACTTGGATCGCGGCCAGCACGAGGAACAGAATCCACCCGTCCAGGAACAGTGTCGTGGCGGCGGTCGCCGCCATGCAGGCGGTTTGGACGACGAGCCCGTAGGCTACGACCACGGACCCGTGCACCGCGAAAAGCCGTTGCCCCCAACGCGCCGCGAAGATCCGGGCCAGCGCGGAGGGAATCAGTGCCAGCGCGACCACCAGTGCGGGGATCTTGTGGACCTGGAGGAAGTACACCGTCTTCACCGTGGTGAACGCGAGCATCGATCCGAACCACAGCAGCGCCACCACATTTCCCGTGACGTAGCCCCGGGAACGCATCAACGGTGGCGCGAACAGCGGCAGACGGCCGCGGCGGGCGTATACGCGCTCCCAGAGGGCCAGTCCGATGACGAGAAGGCCGCTCGCGACGACGATGGCGGCGACCGCTGGGGCGGGGAGACCTGGATCGATGACGGGGATCGTGACGATGACGACGAGCAGCCCGAGCGCCGCGATCCCTGGGAGGTCCAGATCGGTCGAGCGGCGCCCACGGACGTCGCGAGGGAGCCCGCGGAGGCCGAGCGCGACCGTCGCGAGCGTGAACGGCACGGGCAGCACCAGTACGGCGCGCCAGCCCAGATCCGGCGGCAGCATCCAGAGTGCCGTTCCGGCGAGGACCGGCCCGGCGATCGCGGCCAGCGCGCCCGCGGTGGTGTACGCAGCGAGAGCGCGCAGGCGGGCGGCTCCGGTGAAGACGTCCTGGATGACGCCGAGCACCTGCGCGCTGATCACCCCCGCGCCGAAGCCCTGCACCAACCGGCCCGCGATCAGCGGCCACGCGCCGGGGGCGAACGCGGAGACGACGGCGCCCACGAGGAAAAGCCCGAGTCCGGCGACGAACAGGTTGCGGCGGCCGTACGCGTCGCCGAGCCGCCCGGCGGGGGCGAGCCCGAGGCCGAAGGTCAGCGAGTACGACGCCAGGTACCACTGCACGTCCGAGTTCGCCAGACCGAGCGTCGACCGCACGTCCGGCGCCGTGAAAGCGACCGCCGCGGAGTCGAGCAGCGTCGCGAAGCCCGCCCCCAGGCAGCACCAGAGAGCGGCAGCCCGATCGCGGATGACCGGTGGGCGGGTGACCGAGGATTGCGGTGAGTGCCTCAACTCGGCGCCTGTCCCGCACCACCGTGCGGCCTGATCCGGCCGCCGGTGGTCGTCGCATGCATGCCGGAAGTATCGAGCCGCGACGAATCGATCGGAAGCTTTAGGATCGCCCCGATCTCATGGCCGATGCCCGGCAGGCGGGCCGGAGAGGCGCCGAATCACACGCTTTCTTGACCTGCCGGTCGAAAACTATTACGGTTCAAATCATGGGCAGGCCGCGCAACTTCGATCCGGACACGGTGGTGGAGCGGGCCATGGAGGCGTTCTGGACCCATGGGTACGCCAACACCTCGCCCGCGCAGCTGGCCGAGGCCACCGGGGTCGGCAAGGGGAGTCTCTACCACGCTTTCGGTAGCAAACGCGCGTTGTTCGACCAGGCTTTGGATCGCTACGACCGGCTCGGTGCCGAGTTGGCCGCCGAGATCCTGTCCCGCCCGGGTTCCACTCGCGACTGTCTGGCCACGTTCCTGTGCGGTCTGGTGGATTCCGACCTGGCCCAGCCGGTTCGGCGCGGCTGCTTGGCGGTGAACACCGCCATGGAACTGGGCGGACACGACCCGGAGATCACCCGCGCGGTCCGCGCCATGCAGGACCGTGTGATCGGAGCGTTGGAGGCTCGCATCGATCAGGGGCGGCGCGACGGTGACGTGCGCGCCGGGGCCGACCCTCGGGCGGCGGCCGAATTCTTGATGAACACCATCGTCGGCCTGCGAGTGATGGCCAAGACCTACGATGCGTCCACGTTGCATCGCGTCATCGATACCGCTTTGACCAGCCTCTGAATTCCGATGCCCGACCGTCGGCCCGCTTGCTGCCCACATTGTTGACCTGTAGTTCAAGAAAGAAAGGTTCCCTCATGGATCTCGAACTGTCCGGCAAGACCGCCGTCGTCACCGGCGCCAGTCGCGGCATCGGCCTTGCGGTGGCGGAGGCGTTGACCGCCGAAGGTGTCCGGGTGGTCGGCGCCGCGCGCACCATCACCCCCGAGCTCGAAAAGGCCAGTGTCGCGGCCGTTCCCGTCGACCTCTCCACTTCCGAGGGCGCGACTCGGTTGATCGATGCCGCCCTCGAAGAACTGGGCGGCGTCGATATCGTGATCAACAACGTCGGCGCGGTGAACGCCGCGCGCCTGGAGTTGGGCGGATTCCTCGAGGTCGATGACGCGCAGTGGCGCGAGCTGTTCGACCTGAATCTGTTCAGCGCGATCTGGGTCACCCGTGCGGCCCTGCCCAGCCTGCTGGAACGGCGCGGCTCGATCGTCACCATCTCATCGATCAACAAGCATCTGCCCGCCGCGGGCCCGGTCGGTTACAGCGAGGCCAAGGCCGCGTTGACCGCGCTCACCAAGCGGCTCAGCGAGGAGTTCGGGCCGCGCGGAGTGCGGGTCAACACCGTCTCTCCCGGCGTGGTCGGCACGCCGCTGTGGCGTGGACCCGACGGCGTCGGCGCCAAGTTCGCTGCTGCCCAGGGGCTTTCGCAGGAGGAACTGCTCGCGGCCGTGCCCGAGCAGTTCGGCATCGCCTCCGGCCGGATCAGCGAGCCGGAGGAGGTCGCCGCTCTCGTCGCCTTCCTCGCGTCACCGAAAGCCGCGAATATCGTCGGTGCGGACTACGTCATCGACGGAGGCACCTTGAAGATCGCCTGACGAGGTCCGCGGCGGGAGTGCTCTCGTGCTCCCGCCGCGTGGTCTCCCGGGTCGAATGCGTTCGCGCACTTGGTATCACGAGCTCCGCCGGTATTTGTCGCGTCCGGAAGCGTCAGCATGTAGCGTGGCTGGTCGGACGGCGCGGATAGGAGCGGACTGGTGCGTGTCCATCATCTGGATGCCGGGGGAACTCGTCCCTTCGGAGGCCGTTTGTTCGACGGCCGGCCGGGGTTTCGGCGTACGGCTGCCGGAGCTTGCCACTGTTTGTTGATCGAGCACTCCGCTGGATTGGTCCTGGTCGACACGGGTTACGGCGAGCAGGCGCTGTCGCGGCCGGATGCCTGGGTGGGGCGTCAACTCATCCGGCAATCGAATCCGGTTCTGGACCAGCCGATCGCACGGCAGATCGAGGCGCTGGGCTTCTCCCGCGACGATGTCCGCGACGTCATCGTCACGCACCTCGATCTCGATCACGCCGGTGGCCTCGCCGATTTCCCGCAGGCCACCGTGCATGTGCACCGGGCGGAACTCGATGCCGTCGCGGGCCCCTTCGGCAGGCGCGAGAAGTTGCGGTATCGGCCGGTGCAATTCGAGCACGGACCCGAGTGGTCGGTGTACGACGAAACCGACAGCGACGCGGAGCGCTGGTTCGGGTTCCAGGCGGTGCGTGAACTGCGGGGGCTGCCGCCGGAAATCCTCATGGTTCCGCTGGCCGGACACACGCGCGGTCATGTCGGCGTCGCGGTCGACACCGGAAACGGCTGGCTGTTGCACGCCGGTGACGCATACACCTATCACGGGCAGATGCGTGCGAAGCCGTCGATGCCGTTGGGCGCGCGAATCTTCCAGTGGTACGTGGACACTCGGCGACAGTCCCGCATCGAGAATCAGCAGCGGCTACGGGAACTCGTCCACGACAACGGCGACGCGGTGACGGTCTTCTCCGCCCACTGTGCGACGGAGTTCGAACGACTTCGCGGTTGACACCCGACGCCCGGAGCGGCACGCGCCTATGATCCGACACCGAAGGATCGGTGCGACGGCCGGCGCCGAAGGCCGGGTTCAGCGCCGGGCGATCGCCCGCGCCACGCTGCGAAAGAGTTTGCGCCGAAGGCTCGTCCGTGCCCTGGCGAGCAGCGGTGGCTCCGGCGCCGGTGCGGTCGCACCGAAGCGGGGGAAGAGCGCGATGGCATTGTCGCGCTGAATGTTTCGTCGCGTGCTGTCGTCACATCCGGGAAAAGTGTCGAGCCCGGCGTTGAAATAGTGGACCGCGGGTTCGGGCGCGAAGGGCCAGTCGCTGCCGTAGAGCACGTGCCCGGGTTCGGCGAACGCGAGCAGGGACGGCAGTGCCGCCGCGCTCGCCGACAACGCGGTATCGAAATAGAACCCGGCGAAGTCGTCCAGGATGTCCAGCGGGCTGCGCCCGGTGTCGTTGAAGATGGCCAGTGCCATGCGGTGTGCGGCGTAGGGGACGAACCCGCCTGCGTGGGCGAGGACGAAGCGGATGTTGGGATACCGCCGCCGAATGCCATTGCGTACGAGCAGGTACGCCGCGCGGGTGGTGTCGAGCAGGAAATCCGCGGCGAATGGCGCGACGCCCGGCACGGCGGGCGCGGGCAGGTCCGCCGGGTGGACGAACGCGACAGCTGATCGCCGGTCCAGCACCCGGAAGAGGTCGTCCTGCCCGTCCTCGCCGAGATAGGTCCCCGCCGCGTTGCCGAGCAGCACGACGCCGTCGGCGCGCAGGTCGTCGAGGGCGCGTCGAGCCTCGTCGGCGGCAGCGGTGACGTCGGGCATGGCGAGGGTGGCGAAGAACCCGAACCGGCCGGGTTCGGCCTGTGCCAGCGCGGCGGTGTAGTCGTTGACCGAACGGGCGAGTGCGGCCGCCTGTGCCGGCTCGGCCAGGAAGGTGGTGCCGGGCGTCGACACCGACAGCACCGCCGAGGCGATCCCGGCCCGCGCCATCGACGCACGCGCCGCCTCGGGACTCCACTCGGGCAGTGCACGCCCGCCCGGGGCGGTCACACCGTGCGCCCGCAGCGCTTGGGCATAGTCCGGCGGGATCACGTGCTGATGCACGTCGATGCGATTCATGGGGTTCCAGCAGTCCTTTCTCCGGGCGCACCGGGCTCGAAGAGGTCCGGACCCTCACTCTGGCGCACTCCCGGGGCGTTGCGCAAGCAATTCTGATGATTTCATCATTTTTGCTTGACAGACTATTTCTACATAACTGATGATTACATCAGATAGACGATCTGGGAGGTAGTGATGACAACCGGCAGTGCCGCCGAGACCGGGCGGATGATCCGGGTCGGCAATCGAGACATCTTCTACAGCGAAGCCGGCGCGGGCGCCGCCGTGGTGCTCTTGCACGGGGGCGGACCTGGAGCCAGCGGCAGGTCGAACTACTCCCGCAACATCGAGGCGCTGGCCCGGCGTTTCCGAGTGATCGTTCCGGACATGCCCGGCTACGGGCGCTCGACCAAGCGCATCGACCAGTCCGATCCGTTCGGCGACTTGGCCGCGGCGGTCGGTGGGTTGCTCGACGCCCTCGATATCGACTCGGCACACCTGATCGGCAACTCCTACGGGGGAGCGGCGGCGTTGCGGTTGGCCATGGACCGACCCGAGAAGGTGCGGAAACTGATCCTCATGGGCCCCGGTGGGGTGGGCACCACGCGCGCGTTGCCGACCAAAGGCTTGCAGTCGCTGCTGTCCTATTACGGCGGTGACGGCCCGAGCCGGGCCAAGCTGGCCGAGTTCATCCGCGAGTATCTGGTTCACGATGCCGGCGGTGTCACCGAGGAGATCATCGACGACCGTTATCGGGCCAGTCTCGATCCCGACGTGCTCGCCGATCCGCCCTTGCGGCGTCCCTCGGGACCGTCGGCATTGCGAACGCTGTGGCGGATGGACTTCACCCGCGACGCCCGGTTGCCGGGCGTGCGCAATCCGACGCTGGTGATCTGGGGCGCCGAGGACAAGGTGAACCGGCCCGGCGGTGGGCGCATGCTCGCCGAGCGGATGCCCAACTGCGATCTTTACCTGGCGGCGGAGACCGGCCACTGGGTGCAGTGGGAGCGCGCGGAGCTGTTCAACGCGCTGGCCGTCGCGTTCCTGGGAGCGGCGTGATGAGCGAGCGCACGGGCCGGGCAACCGGTGGGTCGGTGTTCGGCGCGGTGCATCTGGGCTATGTCGTCGTGCATTCGCGGCGACTGGCCGACTGGCGTCGGTTCGGCGGATTGGCCATCGGGATGCACGTCGACGAACTGGACACCGACGTGTTGCGCTTCCGTCTGGACGACCACGCCTGCCGCTTCCTCATCCGGCACGGCACGGCAGAGGACGTCACCGCGCTGGGCTGGCAGGTGGACGACCACGAGACCTTCGACCGCATCCTTGCCCGGGTGAGCGACCGCGGCGTGCCGATCGAGGAAGGCACCGCCGAGCAGGCGGCCGCGCGCGGCGTGCAGCGCCTGTGGCGCTTCCCCGGCCCCAAGGGCGTCGCCACCGAAATCTTCACAACGCCGGTGACCAGTCCGGAACCCTTGCGGATGCTCAGTTCCGGCTGGGTCACCGGCGAGGCGGGGATGGGCCACGTGGCGATCGTCTCCCGTGAACCGGAGTCGATGCGCGGCTACTACGACACGGTGTTCGACGCGCGGTTGACGGACTACATCGACGAGAACATCTCCGGCTTGACGATGAAGATCCGGTTCTTGCGAGTGAACGAGCGTCACCATTCGATCGCGATCGCGAACCTGCGCGGGATGAAGATCGATCCGCTGCGAACTCGGGTGCAGCACATCAATATCCAGTCCGCGAGCCTGGAGGACATGCTGGCCGCGTTCGGCCGGGTCACCGATCTGGGTTTCCGGATGGCGTGGTCGGTCGGCCAGCACACCAACGATCGCGAATTGTCGTTCTATTGCGTGACGCCGTCCGGTTTCGAGCTGGAGGTCGGCTGGAATCCGGTGGTGATCGGCCCGGAACTGGAATCGACCTGGGAACCGAGCACCTATCAGGGCATCAGCATCTGGGGCCACACCACGGTGGGGGAGACGGTGCTGGACAAGTTCGCCCAGTTCCGGCAAGCCCTGCGGACCATCAGGACTCCGGAACCCACTGTCGCCGAACTGACGGGAGGACTGCCGCGATGAACGACTTCGATGTCGATGTGGTGGTGGTCGGCCTCGGCCCGACCGGTTTGACCCTGGCCAACCTGCTGGGACGGCGAGGGGTGCGAGTGCTGGTGCTGGAACGGGAGCCGGAGTACTACGGGATGGCCCGCGCGGTGTACACCGATGACGAAGGCATGCGGGTCTTCCAGACCGCCGGGGCCGCGGACGAATTGGCGGCGGACATGAACGTCGATTCGACCGTGCAGTGGGTGCGCGGGGACGGCTCGGTGCTGGCGCAGTTCCATCAGACCGACCGGCCGCTGGGCTGGCCCGTGGTCAACTTCCTGTACCAGCCGTATCTGGAGAACACGCTCGAACGGGCACTCGACCGCTATCCGCACGTCACGGTGCGGCGCGGTCGCGAGGCGGTCGACTTCGACCAGGATGCCGACGGCGTGCACGTCGAGCACGCCGAATGCCGGGGTACGGGCTACGGCAAGCGTCCGGCGGACACCGATCCGCGCACGGCCGAACGGGTGCGGGCGAAGTTCCTGGTCGGCTGCGACGGCGGCCGGAGCGTGGTGCGCACCAAGCTCGGTATCGAGATGTCCGGCACCAGTTTTCCGGAACGGTGGCTGGTCGTCGATCTGAGAGCCCGTGAGGGTGTCGATGCGTTCCGGCATCTGCCGTATTTCAACTTCGTGTGCGACCCGGAACTGCCGATCGTGTCCTGCCCGCAGCCGGACCGGCATCACCGGTTCGAGTTCATGCTGTCGGAATCCCAGACCAACGAGGAGATGGAGGACCCGGAGACCGTACGCCGCTACATCGCACGCTTCGTCGACCCGGACGAAGTGGAGGTGCTGCGCAAACTCGTCTACACCTTCAACGCGGTTGTCGCCGATCGCTGGCGCGACGGGCGGATCCTCGTCGCGGGCGACGCCGCGCACATGACCCCGCAGTTCATCGGTCAAGGCATGAATTCCGGAGTGCGCGATGCGGACAACCTGTCCTGGAAGCTGACCGCGATCATCGAACACGGTGCGGCGCTGGACATCCTGGACAGCTACGAGTCCGAGCGGAGGCCGCACGCGAAGGCGATGATCGATCTGTCGGTATTGAACAAGCAGATCGTCTCGCTCGACAACAAGCTGCTCGCGGCGGCCAGGGACATCGGGCTCACCACCGCGCTGCGGGTGCCGGGGCTCGGCGGCTGGATCCGCGGCGCGAAAATGAAACCGCGGCCGCGCTTCCGTCGCGGCGCCTATCTCGGTCTGCCCCGGCGCGTGCTGCGTGGTATCGAGGGAACCCTTGCCCCGCAACCGGACATCCGCGACTACAACGGACGTCACCGGCGCTTGGACGAGGCGTTGGGCATCGGATTCGCGGTCCTGGGCTACGGCACCGATCCGCGCCGGGCCTTCGGGCCGGAGCAATTGGCATTCCTGCGTGGTCTCGACGCCGCCTTCGTCACCGTGTATCCGCTCGGTGGACGCCCGCAGGGCAAACCGGGCGACGGCCGCGACGACGTCACCGACATCGAAGACCACACCGGCACTCTGACCCGCTGGTTCGGCAAGGCCGGACTGCGCCCCGGCGGCGTCCTCGTGCTGCGCCCCGACCGATTCGTCTTCGGCGCCGCCGCGGCCGGGCACGGCGCGTCATTGGTCACCGAACTCGCACGGCAACTGGGCATCTTTCCGATGTCGCGAGTGGAACAGCACGACACCCGCGCGCAGTACGAGCAGGCCTGACAACCTCGCGCGGCATGTTCCCAGCTGCGGCCGGGGTGGCAGCGGCCCGGACGCACCGGCATCCGCATCGGGCTGCCGGTCCGAGGCCCGCGCGCTGCCTTGCCGCCCGATCCGGCCTCAGGGAGTCGGGCGAGTCGCGATTGGCCTCGAGTTTGCCGAGATGGACCGTTCTAGGACGTGCTCTCGTGGAGCGAGGTAGCGTGAAGATGTGTCGGCCGAGGCCGGCCACGGGAAACAGCGTGGTCGTCCCCGTCGGCAGCGCGTGGTCGGTGCGTTCACATCGTGGTCCGTACCCGGCAGGAAGCCGCCCGGCGGCTTCCGCTGAACAGCAGTGCCGGTTCGTGCGAAAGATCCGCCATCATGAGTGTTCACGCCCCCCTTTACCACGAGGTGCTCTCCCGCGAGGAGTTGCCGGACGAGTTCTTCGGGCTCTTCCTCGACCCGACCCGCACCTACAGCTGTGCTTTCTGGTCCCACCCTGACGACACCCTGGAAAAAGCCCAGACGGCGAAGATCGACCTGGCCTTGGCCAAGTGCGATCTGCAGCCGGGAATGGCCCTGCTGGACGTCGGTTGTGGCTGGGGCTCCACCATGCTGCGCGCCATGGACACCTACGGGGTGAACACGATCGGGCTGACCCGCAGCCGTAACCAGTACCGATACGTGCGGGACATGCTCGTCGACCGGCTGATCCGGGGCCGTCCGTACGGTGGGGTGCGCGTGCAGGGCTGGGAGGACTTCGACCGGCGCGCCGACCGGATCGTCTGCATCGGAGCGCTGGAACACCTGCCGGTGGACCGCTACGGAGAGTTCTTCGATTTCGCCTACCGGATCATGCCCTCCGACGGGGTGCTGCTGTTGCAGACCGTGGTCAGCTACAGCCGCGAACATCTGCGGGCACACGGTACCCAGATCACCAGCGACGACTTCGCGTTCTTGCGATTTCTGCGCGAGACCATCTTCCCCGGCGGCGAGCTTCCGCTGCCGACCGGTCATCATCCCAAAGGGGTCACCGAATACGCCGAGGACGCCGGATTCACCGTCGCCGACATCCAGGCACTGGGACCGCACTACACCACGACACTGGACTGCTGGGCCGACGCCCTCCACGAAAACCGGGACCGGGCTATCGAGCTCGCCGGGCGGGACACCTATAACGCCTATATGCGGTATCTGACCGGTTCCGCCGAGTACTTCCGCCGCGGGCATACCGACGTCATGCAGTTCACCTGTCTCAAACCCGACGCTCGGCGCCCGCCGCACTGAATCCGTACCCTCGCCTGCCGGGCGGCGGCCGCATCAGCGATTCGCCTCCGTGGGGAACAGGTCGTCGTCGCCGGTCGACGGGCTCATGCCGTGCGTGCCGGGGTCCGCGGCCCATCGCACGTCATCGCGCGGGTACCGGATGGGCAGCGGTAGCCTGCGTCTGCGGAGCTTGAGGTTGATGAGCGTCATGTCGCCGTTGTAGTGGGCGAGGACGCGGGGGTCCATGACCGCACGCCACAACGGGGGGATCGCGGCGAGCACGACCATGGTGGCGTAGCCGGCGGGCAGTTGCGGCGCCACGTCGCAGCTGCGCAGGGTCTGATAGCGGCGGCCGGGGTTGGCGTGGTGGTCGCTGTGGCGCTGGAGGTGGAACAGGAAGATGTTGGTGACCAGGCGGTCGCTGTTCCAGCTGTCGCGCGGCGAGCAGCGAGCGTAACGCCCGTCGGGTCGGCGGGTACGCAGCAGTCCGTAGTGTTCGACGTAGTTGACGGTTTCCAGCAGGCCCGCGCCGATGAGCGCCTGAATGGCGAGGTACGGCGTGACAACGGGGCCGAAGGTCATGATCAGGCCGCCGAACAGCACCGCGCTCATCGCCCAGGCCTGCAACAAATGGTTACCGGGACTGAACCAACGTTTGCCGTTACGGGCCAGGCGCGTGCGTTCCAGCGCCAGTGCCGACCGGAACCCGCCCATCATGGTGCGCGGCAGGAACTGCCACAGCGATTCGCCGAAGCGGGCGCTGGCCGGGTCCTCGGGTGTGGCGACGCGGACGTGGTGGCCGCGGTTGTGCTCGACGAAGAAATGTCCGTACCCGGACTGCGCGAGCGCGATCTTGGCCAGCCACCGTTCGAGATGTTCGGCGCGGTGGCCGAGTTCGTGGGCGGCGTTGATACCGATGCCCGAGACGAAGCCGAGAGTGACCGCCAAGCCGAGCTTGTCGGCGAGGCTCAGCTCATGGCTGGCCCACATATAGCCGGCGATGAGCAGGCCGATGAATTGCATCGGCAGGAACAGAAAGGTGCACCACCGGTAATAACGATCGTTGGACAGCGCTTCGTAGTCTTCGTCGCGCGGGTTGCTTCCGTCGTCGCCGATGAACCAGTCCAGCAACGGGATCACCACCAGCACGATGATCGGGCCGATCCACCAGAACAGTTCCAGTCCGGTGTGTGCCACCAACGTGGAAGGCAGCAGTGCGCAACCCGGGGCGATCAAGCCGAGAATCCAGAGGTACCGCTTGGGGTCGCGGGCTCGCGTGTGCTCGAAGATCGTCATAGTCATCTCGCCGATCCGTGAGGACGACACTCAACCGACAGTTCCGACTGCGGACAACACCTGAACCATGCGCGCCAATCCAGGATAACTGGAAGTTCGCCAGGTGGTGGTGAACCGTGGAAAGCGCTGCCTGAGCGGGCAATCCTCATTATGCGCACACGGTCCGACACCCGATCGGTGGGGAGGTCTTCGGGACCCGTCTCGCGTGTGTCGCCTGTTCGGTTCGGCGTGGCGTGGACGGGATCGGCAACGGTGTGCTTGTTCGCCGCTGTGACGTCGACTGTCTGGAAGCGCTGCGGATTTCGACAGCCGAGGTTCGACAGCCGGCCTTCGGACGGTCGAAGTTGCCGGATCCGACGCGGGTCGATTCGTGCCAGATGTCCGAGTGTCACCGTTGCGCACACCTGAGTGGCTCAGGTCGGCGGGGGTGAGCCAACTCCGACATCCGCACCTTTCCGTCCCGATTTCGACCCAGCTAGCGAAGATCAACAGCAAATTTTCTGCAAATCAATGCACCGGCTCCGAGGCATCGGGAGACCGTGGGGTGCGGCTCCGCCTGCCGCACGGCCGCCTGTGCTCCTCCGGGCAGGCAGTCGGCCGCGGCTCGGTCGTGAAAACCGAACCGCGGCCGACCATGGTGCACGAAGTTCGCGGCACTACGAGCAGAACTTCTGTGCGCGGCGCGGCGCACCGAATCTCCGATTCAGATACTGACGGTATCCGAGTTGGTCGTGCTTTCGCAAATCAGGGCAGCGCTCCGCAGTTGGTCGGCGCGGGCTGGCCCGCGAGCCGTTCGGTCATCCAGTCCTGCGAGGCCCCCAGCGACGGGAAGAACGCCAGTACGTGGGTAACCCGCAACCCGGTGATGACGCTGGGTAGTTCGGCATTCGCATTCAGCTGGACGGGTGCGCCACCGCCGCACCATCCGGCGGCCAGTTCGCGCACGGGCACGTACGGCGCGCCCTCGTCGGCCTGGTTCGAGGCGATGAGGACGGGCACTCCCGGGGTCATCGTGCCGACCCGCTGGTCGTTGAACGCCGCCTTCAACACCGGCGACTGATCGATCACCGCCGTCAGTGGTTGCCCGCTGGTGGTCCACTGTGAGGTATTCGGGAACTGCTGGGCCAGTCCCAGCGGCACGGCGCACTTGTCCATCGACTCGCGCATGATCGCCTTACCGGTGTCGTTGAGTTCGGCGTCGAGCACCGGCCGGGTCTCGGGGTAATTGGCGGCGATGCCGTTGAGGATCCACGCGAAGGCGGGTCCGAGCGGGGCTCGTCCGTCGTTGAAGGCGATGAAGTACTCGTCATCTACCACCGGCCCGCCGACGTAGGCGCCCCGCACGTTCAGATCGGGGGCGTAGCTCGGCTGCAGTTCGGCCGCGCCCGCGGAGGCCATGCCGCCCTGGGAGTATCCGTACAGAATGACCGGCGATCCGGGATTCAGGCTGGTGCCCGGCAATTGCAGCGCCGCGCGCGCGGCGTCGAGGACCGCGTAGGCCTGAGATTTGCGGTTGAGGTAGTCGTGCACATCCGGTGTGCCCAGACCGTGGTAGTCGGTCACCATCACCGACATACCGCGGGCCAGCAGCGTGTAGATCGCCAGTACGTCGTATTCGACGATTACGTCGAACGGGGGCTGGTATTGGACGAATTGCGCCAGCAATTTCGACGGCGCGCACTGATCGCCTTGCCCCTTGGTGCCGACCGCGTAGGAGATCAGCGGTCGTTCGCCCGGACCGGTCCACGGCTGGGACGGTTCCAGATAGGTTCCCGTCACCGCTGTGCGGGCACCGTGGGTATCGCTGCTGGTGTACATGATGCGCGTCGACGTCGCGGGGACCTGCCCTGGGACGCCGGGGACCGAGATCGCCAGCCGCGACCCTTCGGTGCGGATGATGGAGCCCGGTGCGCCCGCCGGTGCCGCAGGCGGGATGTAGAAATCGTCGCCGGCGACGGTTTCCGCCGCAGGTTCCGTCCATGCGTGTGGGGCGGCGACGGCCCCACCCCCGACCACGAGGAGGGTTCCCGTCAAAGCTGTGGCCAATCTGAGTATTCGGCTCCTCACGATGCGATCCTTCCTGCGATTGGGATACCCCTGGCATCTAGAATCGGATACTGAGAGTATCTGTAAGGGGTCGAAATTGTCCGGGAATAGCGATGAGTGTCGGCGGCTCGCGGGGGCGGGGCGTTCCCGGCCGACCCGGGCGCAGAGCCAGGCGCGGACGCGCGCTGTTTTGATCGCGACCGCCGAGCGGCTTTTTCTGGAGGACGGTTTTCAGGCCACGACTCTGGACAAGGTCGCGAAAGCCGCCGGTTTCACCAAAGGGGCGGTGTATTCGAACTTCCGCACCAAAGACGAGTTGTGTCTGGCGGTGCTCGACGAAATTCACGCTGAGCGGGCGGCGGAGGTCGCCGAGATCATCGCCGCGCCGACGGCCGCGCAGCGACTGCTCCGGATGACGGAATGGGCCGAACGGGTGGTCGGCGAGCCCGACTGGACGCGTCTCGAACTGGAGTTCAGCGTGCACGCTCGGCGCGACGAGCACCTGCGCGCCGAGCTGGCGACCCGGCTCGACAACATCGTGGGCATGGTCGGCGCTGCCTTGCGCGCGACGGACGATCTCGACACCCCGATGCCCCGGGCCGAAGCCGCCGTCGCCGTGCTGGCCCTCGGCGTGGGGCTGGGTCTGTTCCGGTCGATCGATCCCGGCATCCCGGTCGCGGGAATGATCTCCGCGCTGCGCGCGATCGCGGGGTTGTCTCCAGGCGACTGATCGGGGCGGCGCGCGTCCGGTCCCTCGGGGTGGCGCCGCACCGGTCTTGCGGTCACGCCGCGCGCCGCTAATATAAGTCAAAACTTATCAAGGAGGTTGTCATGGCGTTGCTCACCGATCCCGCCGCCATCGCCGGGCTCGTGACCCGTGAGGTCCGCACCGGATCCCGCGACGGCGTACCCACCCGAATAGCTGTCGCCCGTCGGAACTACCCGACCGATCGAGCGGATCTCTGGGACGCGCTCACCGATGCCGAGCGGATTCCGCGCTGGTTCCTGCCGATCAGCGGTGATCTGCGGGTCGGCGGGCGCTATCAGCTCGAAGGCAACGCCAACGGCGTCGTCGAACAGTGCGACGCGCCGGAGCGGTTCGCCGTGACCTGGGAGATGGGACCGCAGATCTCCTGGCTCACCGTCGTTCTCACGCCGACCGCGGACGGCACCGAACTGGAGTTGCTGCACGAGGCGCCGGTCGCCCCCGAGTTCTGGGCGCAATACGGGCCGGGCGCGGTGGGCGTCGGCTGGGATCTCGCCCTCATGGGTCTCGGGCTGCACTTGTCGAGCGGAGATCCGGTGGACCCGGCCGAGGGGCTGGCCTTCCCGACCACACCCGAGGGCCTGACGTTCGTCCGGACGGCGGCTCTCGGCTGGGCGGAGGCGGCCGTAAGTGACGGTGACGATCCAGACGCCGCGAACTCGGCGGCGCGGCGGACGATCTACTTCTATACGGTCGTCCCGGAGGACGGCGCCGAGTCCTGATGGATCGATCGCCGGCGAAGATCTTCGAGGCGCTCGGCGACCCCGTCCGCCGGTTTCTTCTCGAAATGGTGGCGGCCGAAGAGCAGCCCGCGGGCGCGCTGGTCGCCGCCGTGCAGCAGCGCACGCGGATCTCCCAGCCCGGCGTCTCCCAGCACCTCAAGGTGCTCCGCGACGCCGGGCTGGTACACGTCCGCGCCGAGGGCACACGACGGCTGTACGCCCTCGACCCCGCCGGTATCGAGGCCGCGCGGGCTTGGCTGACCGGGCTGGCGGACCCGATGCGCCATTTCGCTCAACCGCTCGACGCGCTCGCGACGGAGATCGCCCGTGGAAAACGCACGCGCCGCGGGGCCGGTCGAACCGGCGGCGAGGATTCCGGCAGGCGAACTCGCCACGCATGAGTGGCGGGCGCACCGGGCGTCGCCGCGGTCAGCAGCGGCCGAACACCACGGCCGCGTTGTGGCCGCCGAATCCGTACGAGTTGTTCAGCGCGTACTCGATGTTCTGGGTGCGCGCGCTGCCGTGCACGATATCGAGATCGATCTCGGGATCCTGGTTGTCGAGGTTCAAGGTGGGTGGCACCACACCGTCGCGCACGCTGAGCACGGTCAAGGCGGCTTCGACCGCGCCCACCGCGCCTACGGAGTGCCCCAGCGCGGATTTGGGGGCGTAGACCGAGGGGTGGTCGCCCACGGCCGCCCGGATCCCCTTGGCCTCCGCCAGGTCGCCGAACGAGGTGGCCGTCGCATGGGCGTTGACGTGGTCGATGTCTTTACCGCTCACGCCTGCCGTTTCCAGCGCGCGGCGCATCGCGCGAATGTTTCCGGCGCCCTCCGGATGCGGGAGCACCATGTGGTAGCCGTCCGCGGTCAGGCCCGCCCCCATCAGGCGAGCCAGGGGCTTCGCGCCTCGCGCCCGCGCGTGATCTTCGGACTCCAGCACGAACAACGCGGCGGCTTCGCCGAAGACGAAACCGTCGCGGTCACGGTCGAACGGGCGCGACGCGCGCTCGGGCTCGTCGATCCGGGTGCTCAATGCCCGCATCATCGCGAATCCGGCCACCGCCAGCGGGTTGATGCGGCCTTCCACACCGCCCGCCACGATCATGTCGGCTTCCCCCAGGATGATCGAGCGCCACGCGTGGACCAGCGCCTCGCATCCCGAAGCGCACGCCGAGACGGGTGTGATCACGCTGGCTCGCGCACCGAGCTCCAGCCCGACCACCGCGGCGGCGCCGTTCGGCATGGCCATGGGCACCGCGAAAGGGGACACCTTGCGGTAGCCCGATTCCCGCATCAGGTCGTTGGACTCGATGATCGTGTCGGCGCCACCGAGACCGGTGCCGATGCAGACGCCGAGTCGATCGGGATCGACCTCCGGGCGGCCCGCGGTGTCCCAGATCCGTTTGCCCATGACATAGGCGACCTGCTGGACATAGGACATGCGGCGCTTCTGGACGCGGCTGAGCTCTTCGGTCGGATCGAGCTTGAACTGGCCGCCGATGTCGACGGGCACCTGGAAACGCTCGAAGTCGGGGTCCTGCACCTTGGCGATTCCGGTCTCTCCGGCGAGCAGTCCCTTCCATGTCGCATCGGTGCCGGTGCCGACGGCGGTCGACATCTCGACAGCGGTCACGACGACGCTCCGGAACCCTCCGTTGCTGGTCGAGAAGTCCGTCAAATCGGACATCAAACCCCTTCTTTCGGCTTGTCGGCTCGCATACTCGAGCGAGGCTATGTGCGCGCCGGAAGACCGGGGTAGTAGCCCGAGTGCCGTTCACCGCTACGATCGGGCCATGCAACCGGATGGGGGAGAGCGTCGGGTCACGGTGGTCATTCCCGACGAAGTAGTGCTTCTGGACGCCGCGATCCCGATCGACGTGTTCGGATCCGACCCGAACTACCGGCTCGAGGTGTGCGCGGTCTCGCGGACGGCGGCGACCTCGGTTCCGGGGCTGTCGTGTGTGACGGTGGCCGGGCTGGAGGCGCTGCGTGACGCGGAGACGGTGGTGGTGCCCGGGTACGCGTCCTTCGCGACGCCGCCGCCGGAACCGGTGCTGCGAGCGCTTCGCGCGGCCCACGGCCGCGGCGCGCGAATGCTGTCGATCTGTACCGGGGCTTTCGCGCTGGCCGCCGCGGGGTTGCTGTCGCACCGGCCCGCCACGACGCATTGGCGGGCCGCTCCGTTGCTCCAGAGCGAATACCCCGACGTCGAGGTGCACGCGGATCGGCTGTTCGTGGACGACGGCGATGTGCTGACCTCCGCCGGAGTGACCAGCGGTATCGATCTCTGCCTGCACGTGGTGCGCAAAGACATCGGCGCTGCGGCCGCCAACGAACGGGCTCGCGATCTGGTGGCGCCCCCGGTGCGCGAGGGCGGCCAAGCCCAGTACACCCGGCAGTTCGCCAAGCAGACCTCCTCCGGCGCGCTCGCCGAGACACGGGCGTGGATTCTGGCGAACCTCGACCGCAGGCACTCGCTCGAGGATCTCGCCAAGCGTTCGAATCTCTCACGCCGCAGCTTCATACGGCGATTCCGGCAAGAGACCGGAACCTCCACGCACGTTTGGATCACCAGCGCGCGCCTGAACCAGGCACGGGAACTGCTCGAGACGACCGAACTCCCGATCGACCAGATCGGCTACCGCGTCGGCCTCGGGAACCCGGCGAACACCAGGGCTCTGTTCAAGCGCCATCTCGGTGTCAGCCCGGGGCAGTATCGGCACATGTTCACGATCAGCAACGGAAGGCAGCAGGGAAGCTAGCCGGGCAGCCGTTCCGCGGGATAGCCGTGCAGCCGCCGGTCGGTGTCGCCGACGACGACCGGGTGGCCGACCAGGTCGAACATCGCGATATCGGAGTGGTGATCGCCGAACGCCGTGCAGGACGACAGGTCCACGGCCGTTCGCTCGGCGTAACGCAGCAGCGCCGCGGACTTGTCGGCGCCGACCATCGTCGCGGGCACCGCACCGGTGTATCTGCCGCCCGCGGTCTCCAGCGTCGTGCACAAGACCGACGTGGCGCCGACGGCTTCGGCGATCGGGTGGAGTGCGGGGACGAACGAGCCGGACACCAGGACGATGCGAGTCCCGGCGCGGCGCAACTCGTCCAACCGGCGCCGCACCGCGACATTGAAGAACGCCGAATCCGCGGCACGGGACGCGAACCAGTCACGGCCGGTGCGCGACACCTCGGCGACTTCGCGGCCGGCCCAGTGCCGATAGAACCACCGATGGGATTCGCCGCGGCTCATCCCCGCCGCGCGCAGCGCGCGGAACTTTTCGAGCACGGCGTCGGCTTCCTCGCCTCGAGCACGGCGTCGCGCGTCGAAGGCGAACAAGGACAGGAAGGTGACATCACGGACCAACGTTTCGTCGACGTCGACGAAAGCCGCTGGGACGTGGCGGTCGTCGACCGCAGGCGCGCCGGCGGGATCGGGAGCCGCGTGCGGTTGGTTCACGAGGCCGCGGCCTCCGTCTGAACAGCGGATTCCGCGCGTCGCTCGGTTTTCCCCGTGCCCTGGGGTGCGCCGTCGTCGCGCAGGGTGTGCGGGACACCGAAGAGTTTCAGCAACGGCGCCGTCATCGCCGTGGTGATCAACGCCATCATGACCAGCAGTGAGTACAGCCGCTGGTCGATGACGCCGATCGTGAGCCCGACATTCAGGATCACCAGTTCCGTCAACCCCCGGGTGTTCATGAGCGCGGCCAGCGCGGCGGATTCCGTCCGGCCGGTCCGGCCGAACCGAGCCGCCGAGTAGGTACCGCCGAGTTTCCCCGCGAGCGCGGCGAACATGATCGCCGCGAACTCGGCGATACTGGTGCGATCCAGTCCGCCCAGGTCGACCTGGAGGCCGGCCACCACGAAGAACGCGGGCAGGAAGATGCTGCTCAGCAGTTGCGCGCCGCTGTCGACGGCCGCGCGCAGCCGCCGGGGGAAGACGACCCCGAACAGGAACGCGCCGAAGATCAGGTGCAACCCGATCCATTCGGTGGTCGCTCCCAGCAGAAGGGCGCCGGAGACGCCGACGAAGACCATGTTGGACGGGTTCTTCTCGGATCCGGCGCCCGCGATGCGGTCCAGGGCGGGGCGCACCGCCCACCACAACACCACGACCAGCGGAACGAACAACAGCAACCGCCAGTGGTGACCGAGGCCGGGCCGGGCGATGCCGATGACCACCGCCAGGACGCACCAGGCGAGGACGTCGTCCAATGCCGCGCAGGTCATTGCCGTCTGGCCCAGCCGGGTGCCGAGCAGCTTGCGGTCGTGCAGGATGCGGGCCAGCACCGGAAACGCCGTGACGGCCAAGGCGCAGCCGATGAAGAGCGCGAAGTTCAGCCGGTTGCCGCCGTCGTGCCGGGCCAGCGCCCACACCGCGACGGCGGAGCCGAGCGCGAACGGTGTGAGGTAGGCCGACAGCGCGACCGCGGTGACCGATCGTCGCCGTCCCGCGACGGACCGCAGATCCATCTCGAGGCCCGCCGAGAACATGAAGATCATCACGCCGACGTTCGCGAATGCCGTGAGATACGAGCGAATATCGTGCGGGAAGACGGTCTCGGACAAGTGCGCCCCGAGCAACGTCGGGCCCGCGAGTACGCCTGCCACGATCTCGCCGATCACCGGAGGCTGGCCCAATCGCTCGGCCAGCCAACCCAGCACACGCGCCGCGGCCACGATCAGTACGAGATCCAACAACAAGAAGATCATTTGGTCGCTCGGCAACGCCTCGACTCCGTTCCGACATCGAGGGGAGGAGCGGATCCGATTCTCGCACGGGGTATTTCCGTGACGCGTCGACCGCAGTGTGAATCCCCCGAAACATGGACTGCCTGCGCTCAGACGATATCGCACCGGCCCGACGAGCGAGAGTCGAGAGTGATCTACGACACATTCGCGAGGGTGTCGGCGCGGGCTGGCGCAAAGGTGTGCATGTCTGTCGCGAAAGGTACTGGCTGGTCGCTCTTTCCGTTCGGAATACTTCGATCCATGGCTTGCGCCGGTCGGAGGGCGCAGCCGAGGGGAGTCGACGTTGTTCGAAGGTAAGACAGTACTCGTAACCGGTGCGGCAACCATCATCGGCACCGAAGTCGCTCGCGTCTTCGCCGACTATTCGGCGAATGTCGTACTGGGTGACCTGGATACGGACGGGGGAGAGAAGGCGGCCGCCGAGATCGGCGAGCGCGCTCTCTTCGTACCCGTCGACCTGCGCAGCGATTCGTCGGTCAGGTCGTTCGTCGCGGACGCGGCCGACGCGCACGGACGCATCGACGCGCTGGTCAACATCGCCTGCGTCTACGGTGACGACGGGCCTGGCGCAGATGCGCGGGCCGAGTGGCTCGAGGTGCTGAACACCAATGTCGTCGGTACGGCGATGTTGTGCGAAGAGGCCCGAAACCGACTGCGGGACACGGCGGGGTCCATCGTCAACTTCACCTCGCCCAGCGGGCGAGTAGCTCAGGCCGGGCGCGTTCGATACCCGGTCAGCAAGGCGGGGTTGTTGCAGCTGACCCGCAGTCTCGCATTGGAATACGCGGGCGACGGGATCCGGGTGAACAGTGTCTCGCCGGGCTGGACCTGGTCTCGCGTGATGAACGAGATCACCGAAGGGGACCGAGCCCGCACCGATGCGGTGGCCTCCCGGTTCCACATGCTGGGCAGGGCGGGAGACGCACGCGAGATCGGCGAAGTCGCGGCGTTTCTCGCCTCGTCCAAGGCGAGCTTCGTCACCGGAGCCGAATGGACCGTGGACGGCGGTTACTCGGCCCTCGGTCCCGAGCAGACCACTTCGGCGATCGAACTGCTCCAGCGTGAGCGGCCGGGACCGCACGCAACTTCTCTGGCTTAGGAGTTCCGCAATGACTGCAGCAACAATTTCGGCGACATCCCTGCTGACCGCGGTGCGTTCGCTGGTTCCCGATCTGGCGGCACGTCGCAGCGAGATCGATGCGGAGCGCAGGCTTCCCTCCGACATCGTCGAGCGGCTGCGTGAGATCGGTGTGTACCGCATGTGTTTCAGTGCGGAGATCGGTGGCCCCGGCCTGACGTCGCTGGAGCAATTCGAGGTCGTCGAGGCGCTGTCCTACGGCGACACCGCCACCGGCTGGTGCGCCATGATCGGCGCCGCGACCGGCATCTACGCCGGCTATCTCGACGAGCGGGCCGTCGCGGAGCTGATGCCGACCCAGGATCTGATCACCGCGGGACTGATCTTCCCGGCCGGCCGCGCCGAGCGGGTGGCGAACGGTTATCGCTTGACGGGGCGTTGGAAGTTCGGCAGCGCCATCATGCACGCGGACCTGGTCATCGGCGGCGCTTTCGTGACATCGGGCGGTCGCATGGAAGAGACCGCGGAGGGCGCGCCGGTCGTCCGGCTCTTCTTCATGCCCCGCGATCAGGTCGCCGTGTTCGACACCTGGGACACCACGGGCTTGCGCGGCAGCGGCAGCAACGATTACGCGGTCGAGGGTCTCTTCGTCCCGGAGCACCATTCCTTCGCGTTCAGTGAACGGAAGAGCTGTCGCGGGAAGCTGTCCGAACCGGAGGCGCTGGCCCGCATCATGCCGGGTGTCCCGCTCGGCACGGCCCGTGCGGCCCTCGACTACGTCCGCGGCCTGGCGGAGGGGAAGACGGTGAACGCGACCGGTCAGAAGTGGGCGGACAACTACCGCGCCCAGTACCTGCTCGGTGAGTGCGAGATGGAGTACATCGTCGCGCGCGGCGCTGTCGTCAACACGGTGGAGGAGCTGTGGAACGCGTTGGACCACAGGCGTTTCGCGGACTTGCCGACCGATCTCCGGATCGCGACCGCCTTGGCAAGGACCAACGCGTTCCGCGCCGCGCAGCGCATCCTCACCCGGCTGTGCGAACTCGTCGGCACCGATTCGATCTACCGGCCGAATCCGCTGGACATCTGGCTGCGTGACACGAACACGATGGCGCGGCACATCATCGCGCACGACCAGGTGATCCAGTCCACCGGCGCCTTCGTGCTGGGCGGCAGGCCGGAATTCCCCTTCGTCGTGGGTCTGGGCTGATCGCGATGGAAGTCGATAATCGCAAACGGCTGCCGTCCCTGACCGGACTGCGGTTCTTCGCGGCGTTCTCGGTGTTCGTCTTCCATGTGATGCTGCCCGCCTCGCCGATACCGCCTTACAAACCGGTCAATCTGTTCGCCGACCCGGATATCGCCTACGACGCGGCATGGGTGGTCGGCAAGGCGGGTTTTCTCGGGGTGTCGTTCTTCTTCGTCTTGAGCGGCTTCGTGCTGACCTGGTCGTGGAAACCGGGATCGAGCAAATTGCAGTTCATTCGGCGGCGAGTGGTCAAGATATTTCCCAATCACTTGACGCTGTGGGTGGCCTCGATGGTGTTGTTCGCGGCGGCTATCACGCCGTGGAAGGCATGGCTGCCGAATTTATTCCTGATCCATGCCTGGTTCCCGCAGAATTACATCAACGCGGGGGTCAACACGCCGTCCTGGACATTGTCCTGTGAGCTCCTTTTCTATGTTCTGTTCCCGTTCTTGATACCGGTCGTACTGCGCATCGAGTCGAAATACCTGTGGTACTGCGCCGCCGCCATGGTGGCCGGCATCTGTGTGATCGTGCTGCTGACCGCATTCGTCATACCGAGTTCCGAGAAGTCGGAGCTCACACCCATACCCGTATTGCAGCTCTGGTTCGGCTATCTCTTTCCGCCGTCGCGGCTGTTCGAATTCTTCCTCGGCGTGTTCGTGGCACGGATAGTGCAAGAGGGGCGCTGGATACGGGTGCCGCTCTGGGCGTCTCTCGCAGCGGTGGTCGCGGGATACGTGGTGGCGATGTACACGCCGTTCTACGTCGGCTTCGTCCTGGCGACCGCGGTGCCCCTCGCGCTGTTGATCGGGTCCGCCGCCCAGTCCGACCTCGACGGCGCCTCGCGGTTCCTGTCCAGCAGGCTCATGGTGCGGCTCGGTGAGATCTCCTTCGCCTTCTACATCTGTCAAGGCGTGACGCTGTTCTACGTCCGCCGCACGATGGACGCCGCCACCTTCAGCGCGCCGGTCGCGGTATCGCTGATCGTCGCGTTGTTCTTCCTGAATATTCTCGCCGCATGGTCTTTGTTCACCTTTGTGGAATCTCCCGCGATGCGCCGCTTCGCCCGGCCGAAACGCGTCGCGGTTGTCGCGGAAAAGGTGGCGAGTTAGGCGCTTCGGTTTACTGTCGGCAACAATCGAATTACCTGTTCGGCGGTGCGTGGCGATGCCATGCACCGCCGAATTGCCTTCCCTGCGATGGAAAACAATATGGTTGCCGCCCTGTCCGGGCAGCGCTATCCTGGTGTTATAAACCACAGAACCGTTTAAAACATGGGGGGTGCTGGATCAATTGGGGTAGGTGATTCGGATCCGGCTGTGAGCATCGGGGCTCGCGGTTCTCGGGTATCGAATGAATTTCGGCACTGAATCCGTATCCCAGCACGACGTTCTGATCGCAAGCAGATGCCGACGGCTCGCTCCGCGCTGATCGCGGGAATTTTTCTGTGCCGTCCGGTTGCGTGCGCTCTTTTTGTGTGTCCGGAAGGTAGTGATGAGTACGACTGTCGACAACGGCTCCGAGCGACTCCAGGAGCTCGAGCGACCACAAGCCCACCCGAGACCCGACGACGACGTCGAGTCGGTTGCCACCCGGATCCTTCGCATGGTCTTCGCCCGTCGGCGCAGTGCCGAGGAGAAGTCGCTGTGCGATGTGGCTCCCTGTGCGGACTGCTTCGCGCCGCACCTGAGCAAAGTGATCCGATACATCGATGCCGGCGTGCCGGTCCATTTCATCATCCCCGCGTTCCCGGCGAAGTCGCGCAACCGCCGCAAGACGCTGGGGCGGCTGCCCGACATGGCGGAAACTCTGGCGATCGAGTCCCTGCAGGGATTCTGTGACCAGATCTCGGCCGTCTACCGGCCGGGCGCCATCGTCACCATCTGCTCCGACGGCCACGTGTTCAGTGACACGCTTGGCATCCCGGACGTTCACGTGGACGACTACGGTGACGAACTCCGCCGCGTCATCCGATCGACCGGCGGCGGCTCCGTCGGCCTGTACGGCCTGCGCGACGCCATGCCGGAGATGTCCTGGGACGATCGCAGGCGCCGCCTGCTCGCCGAGTACTCCGACGGCATCGACGCGCTGCGCGAGGCGATCCGGACGGAACCCGCGGCCCGGCGCATGTTCAACGGAATACACCGGTTCATGGTCGAGGACAACGCCGTGCTGTTGCCCGACCTGTCGGCCACGAAGCGGCGCAACCGATCGAAGGAGACCGCTTACGCGGTGGTGCAGCGCAGTCAGGCGTGGAGCCGTCTGATGGGAGAGATCTTCCCCGACGCGGTGCGGCTGTCGATCCATCCGCAGACGAATCACTCCGAGAAGATCGGCTTCCATCTGCTGCGGACCCAGGACAGCTGGCTGACTCCGTGGCACGGCGTGGTGCTCGACGACGGAACGAACTACTCGCTGGTCAAGCGGATGCACGCCGAGGAGCTTGGTGCTCGTCTGGTATGGCGCAACAGTCGCCCCAGTCATTTCGTCCTCGGACGGACACCAGAGATCGAAACACAGTGAACCTGAGGAGACACATGACGAAAAGCTTGAACGAGGTACTGCTCGAGGGGGAGCCGCTGCGGCCGTTCGGCCGCCTGGTGGAGTCCGGTTCGGAAGGACGAACCCTCGCCGATGTGCCGGTCGAGGAACTGCTCGCGCTGGCGCTGGATGCGAAAGTGGTCGTACTCCGCGGATTCGGCCTGCTCGGCAAGCAGGAACTCGAAAATTATTGCCGGGCAGCGGGAGAGATCCTGCAATGGAACTTCGGGTCGATCCTGGATCTGGTGGTCCGGGACACTCCCGACAACTATCTGTTCGACAAAGGCGATGTCCCGTTCCACTGGGACGGCGCGTTCGCCGAGCAGGTGCCTCGATTCTTCCTCTTCCAATGTCTGCGCGGCGAGGGCGCGGGCGGCGAGACCGTGTTCTGCGACAGCGTCCAAACCTATCGGGACGCGCCGGAAGACCTGAAAGAACTGTGGGCCCGCACCTCGATCACGTACCGCACCGACAAACTCGCGCACTACGGCGGCCTGGCCGAATGGCCCTTGCTCGGCACCCATCCGGCCACCGGCGAGACGACGATCAGATACGCCGAGCCCCTGGATCCCGCGCGCTACGCCAATCCGCTGTTCTTGACCGTCGACGGCATCTCGGCTGAGGACGGCGTGCGCGTCATGGAGGACCTGCGCGAGCGGCTGCACGACGCCCGCTACTGCTACGCCCACGAATGGCGGACCGGCGACATCGTCGTGGCCGAGAACCACGCTCTACTGCACGGCCGGAACTCGTTCACCGGGTCGGTCTCGCGGCACCTCCAGCGCATCCAGATCATCTGAGAAATCGGCCATCAGGGAGGAATATCAATGGCTAATTCAATCTCCGGACCAGCGGACGACTACGACGTCGTCATCATGGGTGGTGGGCCCGCCGGGTCCACGCTCGCCGCGATGCTCTGCCGCGACACCGATCTGCGTGTGGCGGTGTTCGACCGCGAGGTGTTCCCGCGCGAGCACATCGGCGAATCGGGTGCGCACCCGCTGGTCCCCGTTCTGCAAGCCAGCGGCGCGCTCGAGAAGGTGCTGGCGAGCGAGTGCTGGATCCAGAAGTTCGGCGGAATCTACCAGTGGGACACCGAGCGGCCGTTCGTCGGCTTCTTCGAGCACTCGGACTATCTGGTCGACGGTGTGTACCGCTGGTCGGTGCACATCAACCGCGCCGAATTCGACACCGTGCTGCTCGAGCACGCCGAGTCCTGCGGCGCGCACGTCTTCCAGGGCGTGCGGGTGGTGCGGTTCCTCGCCGACGCGGACCGGGCCACGGTCGTGCTGGAGGACGGAACCGAGGTCACGGCACGCTATTTCGTCGACGCTTCCGGCCGGGCGAATCAAGTGGCCGCCCGCGGGTCGCAGCGCGACAAGCAGTGGCTCTCGGACTACCGCAACGTAGCCGTGTGGTCGCACTACCGCAATTGCGTGCCCGCCCAGCGGGCGGCGGGGGACTGGAACGTGTTCCGTGCGAACGATCTGTCCCCGATCTACGCGGTTGCGTTCGAGCACGGATGGGTGTGGTATATCCCCACGCCCCGGCTGGTCGACGGCGTGCGGGAGACGGTGTGGTCGATCGGCGTCGTGACCAATCCGGAGTCGATCGCGCGGGTGGATCTGCGTGATCCGGACATTTTCCTGAAGACGATCAAGTCGATTCCGGTGCTCCAGGATCTGGTGGCGAACGCGGAGCCGATCCGTGACGAGATGCTGACGGCCACCAACTATTCCAGGGTCAGCGAATGCTTCGGCTCGTACGAGGATCGCTGGATGGCGGTGGGGGACGCGTCGTACTTCGTCGATCCGCTCTTCTCCTCCGGCATGTCCTTCGCCGTCACGCAAGCGTGGGCGGCCGCCTTGGTCCTGCGCAAGACGTTCGACCAGGAGTTGGACGAGCAGTCCAAGCGAGATCTGTGGCGGGACTACGACGTCGAGTGGCGCGGGATGGCGGAGACCTGGGCGCTGAGTATCGACCAGTGGTACCACGAGATCTCTCGCTCGCATCCGGACAGCCCCTACTGGAGCGCGGAAGGCAGGCGAGTCGAAGCCGACAACGCGACGGAGGGAACCTTCCAGGCGTTGCTGAACACCGCGCTGGTGCCCGACCTGCTGAACATCATGACCAAGGGCACCCGAGATCCGCGCGATCTCGCCAACGAAGGACCGTACTTGCGGGCCTTCACCGCGGCCGACGCGGTCGAACTGGCGCAGGACCACATCGTGGCGCTGTCTCCGGACGCACGCATTCGCACCGGCGTGGCGGCGGACATCCCCGGCTTCAAGGGGATGTCGCCGCCGTTCGAGATTCCGCAGGTGGTTCGCGACGGACTGGCCGCCTACTGGCGGGACCCCATCGCCAACAGCGACGCGGCGCCGTCGCCGCTCGCCGACGCCGTTGCCTGCCATCGGATCTACTCCGCGGCCGACCCGGACATCGAGGTGCGGTGCCTGGAGCGCGACGGTGGCGAGCAACTGTGGGAGACGCTGAACCGTGGTCCCGCCCGGTGGTCGGAGCTGGCGCCACAGTTGACGGTGCTGCAAGGGCGAGCCCTGAAGCGCTTGATCCGAGCCGGGTTGGTGGTGACGGGACCGGACTCGCAGCAGCGGGTCGACTAGGTCGAGGACATGAGGTCATTGGCTGTTCTGGCCGTCGACGACGTGATTCCGTTCGATCTCTCGGTTCCGCTCGAAATCTTCGGGCGGGCCATGCAGGAAGACGGCACCGCGGCGTACGAGGTTCAGGTCTGCGGGGTGCAGTCGGACGTTCCGTCGAAGTTCTTCGACATCTCATGTCTCGGGGGAATCGACTATCTCGAGGACGAGGCCGAAACCATCGTCGTGCCGGGAGCGATGAGTTATCGGTCGCAGATACCGGATCGGTTGCGAAAGGCGTTGGTGCGCGCCCATGAGCGCGGTGCGAGGGTGGCATCGATCTGCTTGGGCGCGTTCACCCTCGCCTCGGTGGGGTTGCTCGACGGAAAGCGCGCGACGACGCATTGGATGGCCGCTACCGAATTGTCGAGGAGCTATCCGCGCGTTCGAGTGGATCCCACGGTGCTCTACGTGGACAACGGGAGCATCCTGACTTCGGCCGGCGCCGCGGCCGGGTTGGATCTGTGCCTCCATATGGTGCGCACGGATTACGGGACCGCGGTGGCGGCGGATACCGCCAGGTTGTCGGTGATGCCGCTGACCCGCGACGGGGGACAAGCGCAATTCATCGTGGAACGTCCGCGCTCGGAGGCGGACAGCAAGTCCATCAATCCCACACTGGAGTGGGCGGAGATGATGCTCAGTGAGCAGATCACCGTGCTGGATCTCGCGGAACGAGCCGGAGTCAGCAAGCGCACGCTGATCCGGCGCTTCCACGAGCAGGTCCGGATGACGCCGAACGAGTGGCTCCAGACCGCCCGGGTGCGCAGGGCGCAGGTGTTGCTCGAGACGACCATTCTGACGATGGAGTGCATCACCGTTCGAACGGGATTTCCTTCGGTGGCCGCATTCCGGAAGGTCTTTCGCAAGACCGTGGGGGTGACGCCGCAGGAGTACCGGCGGGCCTTCCGCTGACCCGTCGCGCGGCTGCCCGCGTGACCCGTCGTCTCTCGCCGTGGATTCGCGTACCGGTCCGGATCCACGGCGAGAAGTCCCGGGCGCGACGTCTGCGGATTCCATGGGTCTGCCGAGGCGGGAGCCGCCGACACGAGAGTGTCGCTCTACTCCGTGTTTCCGCGGTGGCCGCAGTTTTGGTTCATAGTTGGTGCTTCGGTCCCCACGGCGAAGGAGATCATGGTGCCCACGGCGAATTTCGGTACGAAGGACGATCCTGGTTTCGAGCTGGCGCAGAGTCCCGATCTGATCGTGGTGCGCACGCACAGCGGTCGCGGGATCCGGCGGCAATCAGGGTCGGTGCGGACCCCGCTCGGCGCCGAACTCGACGACGCGACACTGGTGCAGGCCTACCCGGAGGCGGGGGTGGAGGTCTACCGGCTGCCCGCGGGATCGAGATCGGTGGAGCAGCGCAAGCCGGTGCTCGACGCCGCGCCGGAGGTGCGGTTCGCCGGGCACGTCCTGGTGGATCCTGGCACCGGGGAACCGGTGCTCTATACGGAGAACATCTTCGTGAAGTTCGTCGACCGCGTCGATCGGGAGCATTGTCTCGCTGTGCTCGAAGCTGCGAATCTTACTGTGAAGCAAGAGGTTTCGTACGCGAACAATGCGTACTTCACGGCGGCAACGGAGGGCACCGGCCAACAGGTGTTCGACATCGCCGCCGCGCTGCTGAATCGCGACGACGTCGAGTACTGCCATCCCGAGCTGATCCGCAGCCGCGCCAAGAAGACCATCTTTCCCCAGCAGTGGCATCTGAAGAAGACCACCATCGGCGGTGTCACGATCGACGCGCATGCCGGAGTGGAAGCCGCCCACGCGATCACCCGAGGGGCCGGGGTGACGATCGCGATCATCGATGACGGCATCGACATCGACCATCCCGAATTCGCCGGTGCCGCCAAGATCATCGCGCCACGGGACGTCACGGCGAAGACCGGCGATCCGCGCCCGAAGGACAGTTTCGGAACCGGCCCCGACAACGGTGACAATCACGGCACCGCGTGCGCGGGCGTGGCCTGCGCCAACGGCGCGGCCGGGGCATCCGGAGTAGCGCCGGAAGCCCGGCTGATGCCGATCCGGCTCGCCTCCGGGCTCGGTTCGCAAGCCGAGGCGGACGCCTTTCAGTGGGCCGCCGACCACGGCGCGGACGTCATCTCGTGCAGCTGGGGCCCGGCCGACGGCGCATGGTTCCAGCCGGGCGATCCGGCGCACAACCGGGTCGTGGCGCTGCCCGCGAGCACCAGGCTGGCAATCGAGCACGCCGTCACCAGCGGACGCGGCGGCAAGGGCTGTGTGGTGCTGTTCGCGGCGGGCAACGGCAACGAGTCCGTCGACAACGACGGCTATGCCGGTTTCGCGAAGGTCATCGCCGTCGCGGCCTGCAACGACACCGGTAAGCGCAGCGTGTACAGCGATTTCGGCAAAGCGGTGTGGTGTGCGTTCCCCAGCAGCGACATCGGGCACCGCCCGTTCGGGCATCCCGCCCCGCTCACGCCCGGAATCTGGACGGTGGACCGGCACGGTGCCGACGGCTACAACCCCGGCACGACGGCGTCGGGCGACGCGGCGGGCGACTACACCAACGACTTCGGTGGTACGTCCAGCGCTTGCCCGGGAGCAGCCGGGACAGTCGCCCTGATGCTGTCGGTGAATCCCGGGCTGTCCTGGGTCGAGGTGAAGAACCTGCTGAAAGGCGCCTGCGACAAGATCGATCCGCAGGGTGGCGGCTACGGGTCCGACGGCCACAGCGACAAGTACGGGTACGGCAGGATCAACGCCCTCGCCGCGGTGCGAGCGGCGCGGCCGGAGGGAGCCGAATCCGCCGCCGATGCGGTGCTCACCGTGGGAGGAGACTGAGGGGGTGACGGCGGAGGGCGTTCGGTTGATCGTGGTGGACGCCGCGAATGTCATCGGTTCACGACCCGACGGATGGTGGCGCGACCGCCCGGGTGCCGCTCGGCGACTGCTCGAGCGGATTGCCGGACTGCCGGAACGTCTGGCGGAACGCACCGAGGTGATCGTGGTGCTCGAGGGAGCGGCGAAGACCGCGGTCGATGCGGCGGACCCGGAGGTCGGCGGCGTGCGGGTGGTGCGGGCGGACGGTTCGGGCGACGACGCCATCGTCGGTGTGGTGGCCGCGGCTCGTGCGCAGGACGGCCGCCGTCCGATCACCGTGGTGACGGCGGACCGGGGACTGCGTGATCGCGTGGCGGTTCACAGCGCGGATGCGGTCGGTCCACGCTGGTTGCTCGACCGCGTCGGCTCCTGACGCGGTCAGCGCCGGGCGGTAGGTCTCGCATTGATGACGCCCGGCGTTTCACCCATCTGTCCAGTCCGTTTTGCGGCAGTCTGAGCGGTATGACCGCCTCCGACGTCGTGGGGATGCCGTTGCTCTACCTGGTCGAGATCTCCGAGCCAGGTTACTTCAATCGGCCGTGGTGGAAGATCGCCAGCACCGGCGCGCCCGGTCAGGTTCGCGCGGCGCTCGCCGAACTGGCCGTGCGGGTCGAGCGGGACGTCCAGCGCGCCGGCGGCGCGGGTCGGTGCTGGTACCGCTACGACGTGCGGTGGTCCGACGGCGCGATGCTCGAGTGTTTCCAGGGCGCGATCCGATCGATACTGATACCGGGGGAGTTGCGCTGCCTGGCCGTCGCCCTGACCTCTGCGACGACCGTCGATTTGCGCTCCGCCGAGCGTCCGCCCTGCTGAGTTGGCACTGGTGACAGACGCGTAGAGCCCCGAAGGCTTCGGGGCTCTACCCGTATCCGCGACTCAGTCCAGCAGAGCCGGTTGTTTGGCGTCCTGCTGTGCGGCACTCGCGTGTCCCGCCTCCGTGCGAGCCTCGGCGCAGCAGATCGCGGCCATCATCCGTCGCCCGGATCAGGCGGGCCCGCCCATGAGCCGTATCGGACGAGACTGCCATGGCCGCTCCAGACGAGATAAGTTGCTTGCGCTATGCAACTATAGAGTGATTGCTTGCGCTAAGCAACTAGTGTTGCGGCGGTCCTCGGCCGGTCACGGATATGTGCGGTCAGCAGATCGGCAGCTATCTACACGGCGGCGCGGGAATACCACCACCCCAGGGGTGTCACGATGCCACCCTGTGGGTTTGCCGGGCGCTCCCTGCGGTCCCTGGTTCTGCGGTTATGGCCAGCGCACAGTAGTAGCCGAACTCCCGATGCCGATCGCTACGAAGGAACCACGAGATGCAGCCGACTTTCGTTCACCACATGAGGCAACAGGTTGCCGAATATGGGGATGCCAGGTCATACACCTATCTTCGTGAGGCCGGGCTCGAGCTCAGCGAGGAGATCCGCACCTACCGTGAACTCGACCGTGACGCCAGAGCGTTCGCGGCTTGGCTCGCGGGCCGTCCGGAGTCGGTCGAGCCGGTCGTGCTGCTCTATCTCGACGGTATGGCCTTCTTACGGGCGTTTCTCGGGTGCCTGTACGCCGGGGTCGTGGCAGTTCCCGCGCCCGTGCCGCACGATGCGAACAGCACGCGACGGCTGGCAAGTGTGATCGCGGATTCCGGCGCCCGATTGGTACTCACGACCGCGCACTTCCAGCCGCTGGTCGAAGCGGCTGCGCCCGTGACCGTAGTCGCGGCCGACGGTCCGCTCGGTGAGCCCGACGCGTGGCGGATGCCCGCCATCGACGCCGCCACGATCGCCTTCCTGCAATATACGTCCGGCTCAACCGGCACACCCAAAGGCGTTGTCGTGACCCACGGCAATCTCATGCACAACGAGGCCGCCATCGCAGCGGGCGGGATGAACGATGCCGGCACCGGCGTCGGTTGGCTTCCGCACTTTCACGACATGGGTCTGATCGGGCTGCTGCTGGGGGCGGTATACGCCGGCGCGAACCTGGTGTTCATGGCGCCGACGACGTTCCTCAAGCGCCCGGTGCGCTGGCTGCGTGCCATCGACAAGTATCGCGGGACCTTCACCGCCGCACCCGATTTCGCCTACGACCTGATCGCGCGCCGGGTAACCGACGAGCAGTTGGCCGATCTCGATCTCAGCACGCTCGAGATCGCGCTCAGCGGCGCCGAACCGATCCGTGAGCGGACCATGACGGCGGTGCTCGAACGGTTCGCGCCCGTGGGTTGGCGGCCGACGACATTCCGGCCGGCCTACGGCCTGGCCGAGGTGACGCTGCTCGCCAGCGGCCGAACCGCCCCTTCGGCGCCGGTCTTCCTCGACATCGGCCACGAAACTCGGCTCGTCGGCTGCGGACACGCGGCCCGTGGTCTCGATATCCGGATCGTCGACCCGCACCGGCGGCAACAGCTGCCGGAGAACACCGTCGGCGAAATCTGGATTCGCGGCGGCAGTGTCGCCGTCGGTTACTGGAACCGCCCAGAGGAGACCCGCGAAACCTTCGAGGCTTACCTCGGCACCGAGGGGCCGTTTCTGCGCACCGGTGATCTCGGTCTGCTGAGTGACAACGAGTTGTTCGTCGCGGGCCGCCTGAAGGATCTGTTGATCGTCAACGGACGCAACGTCTATCCCCAGGATATCGAGGGGATGATCGGCGAGTTGCATCCGGCGTTCGCGGACAGTGCAGGCGTCGCCATATCCGTCGATGCGAGCGGCCGGGAGAGGCTTGTCGTGCTCCAGGGTGTCAAGACGGCGCTGCAAGGCGACACCACCCTCGCCCAACTCACCTCGACGATCAAGTCGGCGATCGCTCGCAGGTTCGACGTACCCGCGCCGAGTGTCGTTCTCGTCGCGCCCAGGTCGGTGCACCGCACTACCAGTGGGAAGGTCCGGCGCAGCTCGATGCGGAAGGCGTTTCTCCAGGGCCGCGTCGCGAATGTGCTGCACGAGGATCTCGAACCGGCGCTGAGCCGATCCATGACCGTCTGATTGATCGAAACCCGCCGAGGAGCCTGAAACATGTTCAGCGCCATCACTGTTCGCCCGAAGACGATCGAGGATTGGCTCGTGGAGCGCGTCGCGGATTACACCGAGCGCGCACCGCACGAGGTGGATCCGTCCGTCCCGCTCGCCGAGCTCGGCCTGGACTCCGTCTCGGCGGTGAACCTGTGCGGTGAGATCGAGGACCGATGGTCGCGCGAGGTCGACCCGATCCTGGTCTTCGAGTACCCGACCATCGCCGATATCGCCGCCTACCTCGCCGCCGAATTCACCCTCGCCGCATGACCGACATCGCCATCGTCGGCATCGACTGCCGATTCCCCCAAGCACCCGATCCGGCCGCGCTGTGGCGGCTGCTGATCGACGGACGTGACGCGATCTCCGAGGTCCCGGCGAGCCGCTGGAACGCCGCCGACTTCCACGACCCGGCCGGTGCGCCCGGCACCATCAACACTCGCGGCGGCGGCTTCCTCGACGACGCGGACGCGTTCGACGCCGAGTTCTTCGGCATCCCCCCGCGCGAAGCCGAGGCGATGGACCCGCAACAGCGATTGCTGCTGCAAGCCACCTGGCGGGCCTTCGAAGACGCCACACTCGACCCGCGCGGCCAGGCCGGTTCGCGGACCGGGGTGTTCGTCGGCGTGATGGCCAACGAATGGGCCAACCTGCAGATGAGCGACTACGCCGCGATCACGCCGCAGCACGGCTCCGGCAACGGCTACTTCATGACCGCCAACCGGCTGTCCTACCAGTTCGACCTGAGAGGAACGAGTGTCGCGGTCGACACGGCCTGCTCGTCGTCGCTGGTCGCGATCCACCTCGCCTGCGGCGCGCTGGCTTCCGGCGAGTGCGACCAGGCCGTCGCCGGTGGCGTCAACCTCGTGCTCACCCCCGCCGTCGGCGTCTTCTACACCCAGGCCGGTCTCTCCGCTCCTGATGCTCGGTGCAAGCCCTTCAGCGGCAGCGCCGACGGGATCGTGCGCGGCGAGGGCGTCGCGGTGCTCGTGCTCCGGCGGCTCGCCGACGCGCAGGCGGCCGGCCTGCCGATCTACGCGGTGATCAAGGGCAGCGCGGTCAATTCCGACGGGCGGAGCAACGGCATCACGGCGCCGAACCGGTGGGCGCAGCAGCAGGTGATCGGGGAGGCGTGCGAGCGTGCCGGGGTACGGCCCGAGCAGGTGGATTTCCTCGAGGCGCACGGCACCGGAACGGTGCTCGGCGACATGATCGAGGTCAAGGCGCTGGGGCAACTGCACGGGCGCAACCGGTCGCGGCCGTGCGGAATCGGTTCGATCAAGGGCAATCTCGGTCACACCGAGGGCGCGGCGGGCGTCGCGGGCCTGATCAAGGTGGCCCTCAGCCTGCGGCACGGTGTCGTTCCGCCGTCGCGGTTCGCAGATCAGGAGAATCCGCGGCTGCGGATGAGTCAGCAGGGTCTGCGTCTGCTCACCGACGCGATGCCGCTGGACGGTCCCGGCTACGGCGGAGTCAGCAGTTTCGGCCTCGGCGGCACGAACGCCCATGTCGTGCTGGGCAGCCCGCCCCTCACCGGAACGTCAGGGACGCCCGGTGGCGGAGTGCTCACCCTGTCGGCGACCGACGCGGAAGGCTTGCGGCGCAATGCCTATCGCCTTGCCGATGCCTTGGCGGCCATGCCACAGGACCAGTTCGCGCAAGTCTGCTGGACCAGCAACCGAATCAAGTCCTCCGGTCGCGCCAGGCTCGCTGTCGCCGCGGCCGATCGCGACGCCGCGATCGCCCGGCTGCGCGACGGTGCGGAGACCGGGGTGGTGCGGCCGGTCGGCGTCGGCTGGATGTGCACCGGCCAAGGTTCGCAATTCGCGGGCATGGCACGCGTGTTGGACGCGGCCGTCCCGCTGTTCCGGCACGCGCTGGAGCAGGTCGACCAGGTCATGGCGGCCCATCTCGGCCGGTCGGTGCGCGAGCTGATGCTCGACGAGCACACCGAGATCGACCGCACCGAACTGGCGCAACCGGCGATCTTCGCGATGGAGTACGCCTTGGCCGAGTCGCTCGCCCGCACCGGCGTCCGTCCGGCCTGGGTGATCGGACACAGCATCGGCGAGTTCGCGGCGGCGGCAGTGGCGGGCGTGTTCGACCTGGACGACGCCTGCCGTCTCGTCGTCGCACGAGGCGAGCTGATGCGGCAGCTCCCGGAGGGCGGCGCGATGCTCGCCGTGCGAGCGGACCCGGCGGAAGTCGCCGGAATGCTCTCCGGCCGAACGGACGTCGCGATCGCAGCCGTCAACGGTCCGGGGGAGATCGTGTTGTCCGGCGCCGCCCCGGCGATCGTCCGCATGCGGGAGGCGCTCGCGGCGCGTGGGGTCGGAACCAGGCCGCTCACCGTATCGCACGCCTTCCATAGCCCGCTGATGGAACCCATGGTGGAGCGGTTCGAGGCGGTCGCCCGCGAATGCGCCTATCGGACACCGGTTCTGCCGCTCTATTCGACAGTGCGCGGTCGCCTGCTCGACGCGAACGAGACGATGGACGCCACTTACTGGACCGAACACGTTCGCGCCACAGTGCGCTTCGGCGAGGCGGTCGAGGCCGCGCTCGGCACCGATCCGAGCCATGTGATCGAGATCGGGCCGCGCCGCGTCCTCGCCGCGCTGGTGGGCCGGATCCGTCCGGATCTGGCGCCGCGCTGCCTGACGCCGAGCCCCGGCCCCGGCGCGACCGGCGGCGAATTCGCAGACGTCGTCGCCGCGCTGTACCGCGACGGACTCGACCCCGACTGGGACCGGCTCTACGAACCCGCGCAGCGCGTGCGCCGGAGGCTGCCCGGCTACGAGTTCGCCACCGACCAGCGATTCTGGGTCGACCCATCCACCACGCCTTCCCGATCCACGCAAGCCGAGGAAACCTCCATGGACCAGTTGATCGCACTCTTCCGGGAACAGAACGCCGTCCTGGCGAGTCTCGTCGGCGCGCCCGGAGAGCAGCGGGCGGGCGCCGCGTCCCTGACGGAGCCGACGGTGCGGCAGCAGATCCCGGTGCCGACGACCACCGCGAAGCCGCCGCCCGCACCGGAAGCGGTCGCGGCCGTCGTTCGCGCGGAATGCGCGAGGGTCAGCGGATTCCCGGCCGATCGGCTCCGCGATGCCCAAACCCTCGGCGCCGACCTGGGATTCGACTCCCTCATGGTGACCGACCTGATCGCCGCGCTGGTTCGCAAACTACCCGCGGCGACCATCGACCCGGCTCGGTTCACGCCAACGACGACGCTCGGTGGCGTCGTCACCCATGTCACGACCTCGGCGGGTGCGACCATTCCGCCGCAGAGCGCGCAAGCCATGGCCGCCGAGTCGACCGAACCCCGGCACACGGTCGTCGAGCCGGAGTACCGGATCTCGGAATTCGGGGAGGTCAAGGCGATCGCCGACCGGTTCTCCGGCGTCGAAGCGCTCGGTCTGTCCAACCCCTACTTCCTGATCAACGACGGCATCACGCGGGACACCTCCGTCGTAGACGGCACGTCGGTGCTCAACTTCTCCAGCTACAACTATCTGGGGTTGTCCGGTCATCCGGCGGTCGTCGCCGCCGTGCAGGAAGCCGTGGCGCGCTACGGCAGTTCGTGCTCGGCCAGCCGGATCCTCTCCGGCGAGAAACCGGTGCACCGCGAACTCGAGACCGAAATCGCGGGCCTGCTCGGCACCGAGGACGCTATCGCGTTGGTCGGCGGCCACTCCACGAACGTCACGATCATCGGGCACCTGGTCGGCCCGGAGGACCTGGTGATCCACGACAGCCTCGCGCACGACAGCATCGTGCAGGGCTGCAAGCTGTCGGGCGCGACCCGCCGCCCGTTCCCGCACAACGACCACGCCGCCCTCGACGAACTGCTGACCGAGATCCGCGGCCGGTACCGGCGGGTGCTGATCCTGATCGAAGGCGTCTACAGCCAGGACGGCGACATTCCGGACCTGCCCGCGATCATCGCGGTCAAGAAGAAGCACAAGGCGCTGTTGATGATCGATGAGGCGCACAGCATCGGTGTGCTCGGCGCGGGCGGTGGGGGCATCGGCGAACACTTCGGCGTCGCCCGCGACGATGTCGAATTGTGGTCGGGAACGATGTCGAAGGCGCTCGCCGGATGCGGCGGGTACGTCGCGGGCAGCGCGGAGCTGATCCGATTCCTGAAATACACGACTCCGGGGTTCGTCTACAGCGTCGGCATGACGCCGATGAACGCCGCCGCCTCGGCCGCGGCGATCCTGCAGATGCGGTCCGACGGCGAACCGCTGGAACGCCTACGCCACAATTCCCGGCTGTTCCTGGGACTGGCCCGGGAGGCGGGCATCGACACCGGCGACAGCCATGACACACCGATCGTCCCGTGCATCGTCGGCGACTCGCTGAAGACGCTGAAACTGTCGAACGCGCTGCTGCGCCGCGGCGTCAACGTCAACCCGATCCTGTACCCGGCGGTGCCGGAGAATCTGGCGCGCCTGCGGTTCTTCGTCACCGCCTGCCATACCGAAGACCAGATCCGCGACACGCTCGAGATTCTTGCCGAGGAACTCGCGTTGCTCGCCGACAGCTGACGCGCGACTCGGCTGTCGCCGGTCGGACGCGTACCGACGGTGGCCACCGGTCCGCGGCGACCGGAACGGCTGCGTCTGTACCGCGACGCGCACCGGACCGCTGTAGCATCAGCCGGGTGCCATTGCCGCAGCTCAATCGGTAACGGCGACTTTCCGCGGGTTGGATGGACGATGAGGGCCGGGCACGGCGTCCGCTGTCGGGTGTTGTTCGAACGCCGTCGACGCAGTCGGCCAGGAGGGTTCACGGGCGCCGTACACGTGTGACTGCCAGGTGAAGGGTTCGAGCGGCGATTCGGTTCCCGCCGCGTGCGTCCGGTCGACTCCTGATCCGAGGGTGCACGCCGAGCCGATCGATGCCGGCTACCGCGGTGGACGAGGCCGCCTGCCTCGCCGCCGACCGTAGCGCTCGCATCGGAGGTAGGGCACAGCCATGATTCGCTCGATCGTGCGAACCGCGACCGCTCTGACGGTCGCCGCCGGTACGTGGTTCGCGGGTGCTCCGGCGCCCGTGGTCGCGTCGCCGCCGCTGGATGTGGTGGTGACCGGCGGCGCGATCTCCGGCCGCGCCGTCGACGGGATCACCGAATACTTCGGCATCCCGTTCGCCGCGCCCACCGGGGGCGAAGCGCGGTTCGCGCCGCCGCGCCCCGTGTCGCCGTGGCCCGGCGTGCGCCCTGCGCGCGACCACGGGCCGCAGTGTCCGCAGACGGGATACCTGCCCGGCATACCGTCGCTCGCGCCTACCGGCGAAGATTGCCTGACCATCGATGTCTACGCGCCGGACGGCGACCGCGACCGCGCGCGGCCGATCATGGTGTTCTTCCACGGTGGCGGCTATCTCGACGGCTCCAACACCGAATACGACGGTCCCACCCGGATGGCCGCGGATGGCGACGTCGTCGTGGCCATCCCCAACTACCGCCTCGGACCGTTCGGCTTCCTGGCACTGCCCGAGCTCGCGGCCGAATCCGGCGGCGCCACCGGTACGGTCGCCATCCAGGATCAGCAAGCCGCGTTGCGCTGGTTGCGCGACAACGCCCACGTCTTCGGCGGCGATCCGGACAACATCACGATCTTCGGGGAGTCGGCCGGCGCCGTCAGTGTCTGCACCCACTTCGCCGCACCCGGCTCCGACGCCCTGTTCGCCAAGGCGATCATCCAGAGCGGTCCCTGTGCCCAAGCGCCCCTGGCACCGAGCGATCGTGCCGACGCTTTCGCGCGCTCGCAGCGCTATGCGGACAGCGTCGGATGCGGCGACGCCGCGAGCCGGCTGGCCTGCCTGCGCGCACTGCCCGTATCGAGACTCCTGGACTCGCCGATCGCCCGATCCGAGGGGGAGAATCCCATTTGGTTTCCCGCCATCGACGGCGTCGTCATCACTCGGACACTCGACGAGGGCCTGGTGGGGGATCCGAGGAAAGCGCCGATCCTCATCGGGACCACCACCGCGGAAGGTGCGTTGATCGTCGCCGAAACCGACTATGCCCGCGGCCACATCCCGGACGCGGCGAGCTACGAGCGTTTCGTGCGCCGGTCCTTCGGCGCCGACGCGGACCGCGTCCTGGCCCGATATCCGCTGGACCGATTCCCGTCACCGGCAGCAGCCCAGGTCGCGGTGATCACCGACAGCGAGCTCGCCTGTCCCACCATGTCCACCAGCCGAACGGCGCGCGATGCCGGACATCCACTGTGGCAGTACGAATTCGATCAGGCGCCGCTCGGTGCCGCCAATCCGGTTCTGCCCGGCGCCTTTCACTCCGCCGAGCTCTACTATCTGTTGACCAGATTCATGGGCGTGCCGATTCCTTGGACCGGCGCGTCCGCCGCTTTCGCCGCGCAGATGCAGCGATGGTGGACCACCTTCGCCCACACCGGTGACCCGAACGCGCCGGGTTCCCCCGAATGGCAGCCCTGGCCGGCGTCGACGGGAAACGGCCCCGATGGATCCGCTCTGCTCATGCGGGCGACCGGCAGCGTGATGACGGACGATTTCGCCGCCAGGCACGACTGCGCGTTCTGGGCGGAAATCGACCGCTGATCTATTCGCCCAAAGTCCGTGATGGACTGTGCTTTTCGTTGTTCTCCGGCTCTTGATCTTGCCGTGCCGCTTCGCGCTGGGTTATGGTCGTCGCCATGACTGCCGGGTCGGCGACACGCCGCACACAGAACGGTTACCCGGCCGCGCTGTGATCATCAGGCGGGCCAGGGGCCCGCCGCCTTCTTCGCGAATCCCATGTCACTACAGGGACGCCGGAAGGAGGTGAAACACATGTCCCATTCGGAATCACCGCAGCGCGGATGGCCGGACTTCGTCGCCGCACACGCTCGGGGCGGAGTGCTGGAGGCCACTGTCGTGCAGATCGCGCCGTTCGGCGCGTTCCTGGAGGTCGCTCCAGGAATTCACGGATTGCTGCACCGCACCGAGTGGTCCACCGAACCGCAGGTCGGTGCCACTCTGACGGTGCGCATCCTCGATATCGATACCGAGAGGCAGCGGGTCGCTCTGGCGCACGCTGAATAAGGCTCGGCACGGGCGTGGGGGGGGGGGGGGGGGGGGGCGGGGGGCGGCCCGCCGCGGCGGGCCCGCCGGGAGGGGGCGGCGGGGGGCGGGGGGGGGGGGGGGGGGGGGGGGGGGCGGGGGGGGGGGGGGGGGGGGGCGGGGGGGGGGGGGGGGGGGGGGGGGGGGGGGGGGTGGGGGGGGGGGGGGGGGGGGGGGGGGGGGGGGGGGGGGGGGGGGGGGGGGGGGGGGGGGGGG
>NZ_JBJZOK010000030.1:0-105237 GCF_047200615.1 Nocardia sichangensis | reverse complement strand
ACTAGTCGGGGTCGGCCAGGGTGACCTGGATGCCGCCGACGAGGTCGCAGCACTGGTTGTAGATGAAGGTGCCGACGGTGCCGAGCGCGGTGAACAGCACGACGTTGATCAAGCCGATCACGCCCGCGTACCCGAACACGGTGCCCGCGTCGATCAGTCCCACCGAACCGCTGTCCTGGGACACCATGTCGGTGAACGTGTTGTTCAGCCGCTCCCACACGCCCATGCCCTCGAGCACGATGTACAGCAGGCCGACCGCCAGCATCCACACGAAGAACATCGCCACACTGATGACCAGCGAGATCTTCAGCGTCGACCAAGGGTCGATCCGACGGATCTGCACGGTGGCCCGCAGCGGCTCGCCGGAGGCGACCGCCGCGACCGCGACCGGAACCGCGGGCGAAACCGGCCCGGACTGCTGGCCCGCGGCTTCGGCCTGCGGCAGCGGATGCCGGATCTCGGACAGGTCCGGCATGTCCTTGATCAGTTCCGGCCGCGCGATGCTGCGGGTGGGGCCGTCGATGCCGACGGACTTCACCATCGCCGCTTCCTTGCGCGCCGCCTTGGCGGCCAAGTCGGCGGTGGTACGCGCGTTGGACGTGCCGCCGAGGCCGCCGCCCGCACCGCCCGAGGTCGGGCGGCCGGTGACCGGGGCCTGCCCCGGGCGGTACAGGTTGGACTGCGGCTCCCGCTGCGGCAGCTGCGCCCACCCATCCTGATACGGCGACTGCTGTCCGCCATTGGCGGCGCCCACCGGCTGCTTGTCCTCGCTCTCGGGCGCGGACTGCGGGGCCTGATTGGGGATCCGAGTCGTCTTCTGGTCGAAGCGATCCTGGCCGTCGCCTCCGGGCGCCTGGTCGGGCGCGCCCTGCTGCTGCGCGACCTGCGGATCGCGGATCTCGCGCGGCTGGTTGCCGCCGGGCTGGTTGCCCGGCTGGCCACCCGGATGACCGCCGGACTGCGGCCCGTTCGACTGGCCCTGCGGACCACCCGGCTGCGGCCCACCGGGATGGCCGCCACCAGGGTGACCGCCCGGCTGGCCGCCGCTCTGCTGGCCTTGACCGTTCTCGGCCGAGGCGACCGGCCGTGGGATCGGCCGCGGCGGAATCGGTGACGGTGCGATCCGCTCGGTCACACCGTTCGTCTGGTGCCGCTCGTCATTCGGCTGATTCGGAGTGGTCAATGGGAATCCTTAGATCCGTTCGTTGCCGCCGCTGTTGGGTTACTTCTCGGAGGAGCCGGTGTCGCCGCCACCGGAGACCTGATCGGGATCGGGCTCATCGGCATTGCGCGCGATCGCAAGCAAGGTATCGCCCTCGGCGAGGTTCATCAATCGCACGCCCTTGGTCTGTCGTCCAGCCTTACGAACCTGCTTAGCCGCCGTCCGGATGACGCCGCCCCCGGAGGTGATCGCGTACAACTCATCTTCGTCGTCGACGATGAGCGCCCCGACCAGGGTGCCACGTTTCGCGTCGAACTGGATGGTCAATACACCTTTACCACCGCGGCCCTGCGCGGTGTACTCCTCGATCGCGGTCCGCTTCGCGTAACCGCCGGACGTGGCGACCAGCAGATATGTGCCGGCGCGGACCACATTGAGCGACAACAACTCATCGCTGTCGTTGAACCGCATGCCCTGCACGCCGGAGGTGGCGCGCCCCATCGGACGCAACGCCTCGTCGGTGGCCGAGAACCGGATCGACTGGCCGAGCGCGGAGACCAGGAGCAGATCGTCGTCGGCCGAGCAGAGCACGGCGCCGACCAATTCGTCCTCGTCGCGCAGATTCACCGCGACGATGCCGCCGCTGCGGTTGGAGTCGAAGTCGGTCAGTTTCGACTTCTTCACCAGGCCGTTCTTGGTGGCGAGCACCAGGTACGGCGCGTCATCGTAGGACTTGATCTGGATGATCTGGGCGATCTTCTCGTCCGGCTGGAAGGCCAGCAGGTTGGCCACGTGCTGGCCGCGCGCGGTGCGGTTGGCCTCGGGCAGTTCATAGGCCTTGGCGCGGTAGACCCGGCCCTTGTTCGTGAAGAACAGCAGCCAGTCGTGCGTCGAGGTGATGAAGAAGTGCTTGACGATGTCGTCCTGCTTGAGGCCCGCGCCCTGCACGCCCTTGCCGCCGCGCTTCTGGCTGCGGTAGAGATCGGTCTTGGTGCGCTTGGCATAGCCGGTCTCGGTGATCGTGACGACCACGTCTTCGCGAGCGATCAGATCCTCGTCGGCCACGTCACCGTCCGCCGAGACGATCTGGGTGCGCCGATCGTCGCCGTACTTCTCCACGATCTCGGCCAGCTCGTCGCGCACGATCGCGCGCTGCCGCTCCGGCTTGTCGAGAATGTCCTTGTAATCGGCGATCTCGGCTTCGATCTTGGCCAGATCGTCGACGATCTTCTGCCGCTCCAGCGCCGAGAGCCGCCGCAGCTGCATGTCCAGGATCGCGGTCGCCTGGATTTCGTCGATGTCGAGCAGCTGCATCAGGCCGGTGCGCGCGGTGTCGGTGTTGGCCGAGCGGCGGATCAGCGCGATGACCTCGTCGAGCGCATCGAGCGCCTTGACCAGGCCGCGCAGGATGTGCGCCCGCTCCTCCGCCTTGCGCAGCAAGTACCTGGTGCGCCGGACGATGACGTCCAACTGGTGGTTGACGTAGAACCGGATCATCTGGTCCAGGCGCAGCGTGCGCGGCACGCCATCGACGATGGACAGCATGTTGGCGCCGAAGCTGGTCTGCAGCTGGGTGTGCTTGTACAGGTTGTTCAGCACGACCTTGGCGACGGCGTCACGCTTGACCGTCACCACGATGCGCAGGCCGACGCGGTCGGAGGACTCGTCGTGGATGTCGGCGATCCCGGCGATCCTGCCGTCCTTGACCTGCTCGGCGATCGCGTTGATGAAGTTGTCGGTGTTGACCTGATAGGGCAGCTCGGTGATGACGATCGTGGTGCGGCCGCGATTGTCCTCCTCGATCTCCACGACACCGCGCATCTTGATCGAACCGCGGCCGGTGGTGTACGCGTCGTGGATGCCTTGGGTGCCTACGATCAGGCCCGCGGTCGGGAAGTCCGGGCCCTTGATCCGCTCCATGCACGCGGCGAGGGTGGCCTCCTCGTCGGCGGCGTGGTTGTCCAGCGCCCAGTAGATGGCGGCGGCGAGCTCGGTCAGGTTGTGCGGCGGGATGTTGGTCGCCATGCCGACCGCGATGCCGTTGCTGCCGTTCATCAGCATGTTCGGCACGCGGCTCGGCAGGACCACCGGTTCCTGCGTCTTGCCGTCGTAATTGGGGACGAAATCGACCGTCTCGTGGTCGATCTCGCGCAACATCTCCATCGCCAGCGGCGTGAGGCGGCACTCGGTGTAACGCATGGCCGCCGCGCCGTCGTTACCGCGGCTGCCGAAATTGCCCTGGCCGTCCACCAGCGGGTAGCGCATCGCCCACGGCTGCGCCATACGCACCAAGGTGTCGTAGATCGCCGAGTCGCCGTGCGGGTGGTAGTTACCCATCGTGTCCGACACCGGGCGCGCGGACTTCACGTATCCGCGATCAGGCCGGTACCCGTTGTCGTACATGGCGTAGAGAATGCGGCGATGTACCGGCTTGAGGCCGTCGCGCACCTCGGGTAGCGCGCGGCCGACGATCACGCTCATCGCGTAATCGATGTAGCTGTTCTGCATCTCCAGCTGGATATCGACCGGTTCGACGCGGTCGCCCGCACCGTCCGGCGGCAGGGTGATGTCGGTCATGAAGTCTCCTTAACGGGCTGACGTGCGAAAACTGCCGGGCGCCACCGCCATCGGCGGCGCCTCGGGCAGGTCACACGTCGAGGAAGCGGACGTCCTTGGCGTTACGGGTGATGAAGCTGCGGCGGGCCTCCACGTCCTCGCCCATCAGCACGCTGAACAACTCGTCGGCCGCGGCCGCGTCGTCCAACGTCACTTGACGAAGCACCCGGACACTGGGATCCATGGTGGTCTCCCAGAGTTCCTTCGGATTCATCTCGCCCAGGCCCTTGTAGCGCTGGATGCCGTCGTCCTTGTTGATCTTCTTGCCCGCGGCGAGACCGCGTTCCAGCAGGCCGTCGCGTTCCCGGTCGGAGTAGGCGAACTCCGGCTCGCTGCGCTGCCACTTCAGCTTGTACAACGGCGGCTGCGCCAGGTAGACGTGCCCGTGCTCGACCAGCGGGCGCATGAAGCGGAAGAGCAGGGTCAGCAGCAGCGTGGAGATGTGCTGGCCGTCGACGTCGGCGTCGGCCATCAGCACGATCTTGTGATACCGCAGCTTGCTGATGTCGAACTCGTCGTGGATGCCGGTGCCGAACGCGGTGATGATCGACTGAACCTCGTTGTTCTTGAGGACCTTGTCGATGCGCGCCTTCTCGACGTTGATGATCTTGCCGCGCAGCGGCAGGATCGCCTGGTACATCGAGTCGCGGCCGGACTTGGCCGAGCCGCCCGCGGAGTCGCCCTCCACGATGTAGATCTCGGACTTGCTCGGGTCCTTCGACCGGCAGTCGGCCAGCTTGCCGGGCAGTCCGCCCAGGTCGGTGGCGGACTTGCGGCGCACCAGCTCGCGGGCCTTGCGCGCGGCGACGCGGGCCTGCGCCGAGGACACCGCCTTGTTGACGATGGTCTTCGCGTCGGCCGGGTTGGCCTCGAACCAGTGGGTGAGGTGCTCGTTGCAGGTGCGCTGCACGAACGACTTCACCTCGGTATTGCCCAGCTTGGTCTTGGTCTGGCCCTCGAACTGCGGCTCGCCGACCTTGACGCTCACGATGGCGGCCAGGCCCTCCCGGATGTCGTCACCGGTGAGGTTGCCGTCCTTCTCCTTGATGAGCTTCTTGTCCTTGGCGTACTTGTTGACCACAGTGGTCAGCGCCGCGCGGAAGCCCTCTTCGTGCGTACCGCCCTCATGGGTGTTGATGGTGTTGGCGAAGGTGTGCACCGACTCCGAGTAACCGGAGTTCCACTGCATCGCGACCTCGAGTTCGTGGCCGGTGCCCTTACCGGTGAACGCGACGACCGAGTTGTGGATCGGCTGCTTGGTCCGGTTGATGTGGCGGACGAAGTCCTCCAGACCGCCCGGGTAGTGGTAGGTCCGGGACTTCACCTTGTGCTCGGCGGGCGCTGCGCCCTCTTCGGCGTGCTTGGGCGCCTCGGCGGTTTCGCTGACCACCTCGTCGGTGATCTCGGTGTCGCTCACCCGCTGGTCGGTGAGGACGATGGTGAGACCCTTGTTCAGGAACGCCATCTCCTGCAACCGGCGCGCGACGGTCTCGAAGTTGAAGGTGGTGGTCTCGAAGATGTCCGGATCCGGCCAGAACCGGATGGTGGTACCGGTCCGCTTCGTCGGCTCGCCCTGGATGAGCTTGCCGGGCTTCGCGTCCTTGTATTCCTGGGTCCAGTGATAGCCACCGGTGTCGATCTCGGCCTCCAGCCGCGTCGACAGCGCGTTGACCACGGAGATGCCGACGCCGTGCAGACCACCGGACACCGCGTAGGACTCGGAGTCGAACTTGCCGCCCGCGTGCAGCTGGGTCATGACGACCTCGATGGTCGGGATACCCTGCGCGTGCATCTCCACCGGGATGCCGCGGCCGTCGTCGATCACTTCGACGCCGCCGTCGGCCAGCAGAGTGACCTCGACCTTCGTCGCGTATCCGGCCATCGCCTCGTCGACGGAGTTGTCGACGACCTCCCAGATCAGGTGGTGCAGACCGCGCTCACCGGTGGAGCCGATGTACATGCCCGGACGCTTGCGAACCGCCTCGAGTCCCTCGAGAACCGTGATGGAGGAGGCACCGTAGTCCTGCTTCCCGGTCGCTCTGGTCGAACCCGATGCGTTGGAGTCTTTGGCAGCCACTGGTCGGTAGCTCTCCTTACTTGCTGATCCCGGCATAGAGCGATCGGACAGCACACGTGGGGCCCTGGTGATGCCTGCTGGAGAATTAGGGTCCACGCGCGGACTGTGCGGAACGCGCCGAAGGTATCGCCGCTAGTTACGTCACCATCCTACTGGTACAGCCAACTTACAACCCACCTCCGACACCCCTCACGGCGGCGTGGATGCGAGAAATCGGAATTCGGTGACTCGGTTCCGCCTCCCGCCGGTTTCGATCCATCAGAAGTGGGCTGAGAGATGCGTTGGCAGGGCGACCCTTCGAGCGCCCGGGATCAGCGAGCGGCGTCGACCCGAGCGATGAACGCGGCGGTGTGGCGCGCCAGCTCCGCTGGGTGTGAGATCGGCGACCAGTGCCGCGCCGGGATCTCGACCCGGCTCAGATGCGGCACCCACCGGTCGGCCTCGGCGTTCACCACGGGCCGCACGGCGCGGTCGCCGGTGGCCACGATCAACTGGACGGGCACCTCGATCGGGCGCGGTCGGGGATGACGCAGGTGGGTCCGGATGTTCGCTCGATAGAGCTTCAGGTTGTTGACCATATCTGTGCGCAGCGTCGGCGCCGTCTCTACCAGCGCGGGGTCCAGGCCGTCGAAGAACGCGAGGAATCGCGGCCAGCGGCTGGCCAACACGCGCAGTGCCGGATCCGGCAGCTTGGGGATCTGGAAGGCGACGGTGTAGGCCGAGGCCACGGCTTGGGTCAGCGCGCCGCGCAGCCGCGCCGAGGTGAGCGGTCCACGCAGATAGGCGCCGAGGAAATCCAGATTCGGACCGGACACCGAGGTGAAGGACGCGATGACGGATGCGGCGTCCGTAGCGGCCACCAACTCCCACCCGATCACCGATCCCCAGTCGTGCCCGAGGACGTGCACCCGCTCACCGGGCGCGACCGCGGCGATGACCGCGCGGACATCCGCCGCGAGCTCTTCGATCCGGTAGGCCTCGACCGCTTCCGGCGCCGAACTGCTCCCCGCGCCACGGTTGTCGAAGGCGATCACGCGATGACGGCCGCCGAGCAGGCCCGCCACCCGGCTCCACAGCAGATGAGTATCGGGCCAACCATGGATCAGCAGTACCGGAACACCCTCGGGATTGCCGCACTCGTAGACCGCGAGCTCGACGTCGCCTCGGTGAACCGTCCGGGTCGCAGTCGCGGGGAACGGACCGACCGAGGTGGTGATCGTCATCGAGATTCCTTCTGCGCGGACGCTTCGATCCGACGCCGTGGGCTTCCGATGGGACGTCGAACCGGGGCGTTCCACGTGAAACGCCTCGAATAAACGTAACACTCGGTATCAGATACTGGCCACCGTGGTCAGCCGTAGGTGTCGCGCGGTCCGCGACCTTTGATATGACGCTCGCCCTTGCGCCAGCTCGGCGCAGCGGGCCCCGAGATCTTCAACGAGGTCACCACCCCCTGCCCGACCGCGGCATTGATCTTCGCGAGGATCTGGCTTTGCAGCATCCGTAGCTGCGTCGCCCAGGCGGTCGACTCGGCGGAGATACTCAATACGCCGTCCTTCAGGGTGACCGGTGTGGCGTGCGCGGCGATGTCCTCGCCGACCACGCCCGCCCAGCGACCGAAGACCATGCCCTCGGCGACTCGGTTCGACCAGCCGCGGCTCCTGGCGATGGAGCCGGCCAGCTTGGACAACAACTGTGGATCGCGATCGTCCGGACCCGCGCCCGACCATCCGGTTCGTCTGCGGCCACCCGTTCGCAGCCTGCGCTGAGGCGAGGAACGCCCCTGACCGACGGATTTTCCGCTCGCCCGTGCCGCCGCACGCGCTTCCTCCAGGGCACGCCGGGCCAGGTCGATTCCGCGCAGTTCGGGTTCCGGTCCGGTGGATTCGGCGGATCCGGGCTCCGGAGGCTGATCGCTCATCGCCCCCCTTTCTCCGCGTCCGATGATTTGTCCCCAGCTTCGATCGAGTTGTCCCCAGCCGTCGCACAAGGTTGCCTGCATCGAGAATCTCGCCTACTGCCTGCCGCAGGCAGCGGTTTGAACGCTCTGTTACCCGCCCAAACTGGCTTTTTCCGGCAAAGTTCGATGACTTGCTCAGCTGTTGCTGGGTGAGGTTTCGGGGAAGCGGGCAAGCGTGACCGGACGAGTTTTCCACAGGTGTTGGGGAATCGGTCTCAACTGTTGAGAACTCGATCGACGATCCCGACGAGAGGTCACTGTAGTGGACCGGGGCGGTGTATGGCGATTCTGTCCACTTCGCCTGTGGATGGCTAGGGCGCCCGCGATTCCGTCGATCCGGTGACCGGATCACGTTCGCCCTCGGCTGCCGGAGGCGTGGCGTGGTCCTGCCGTTGTTTGCCGTCGAAACCTCCGCTGCCGGACCGATCCTCGGCGAGGATCCGCGAAACGCGGCCGTCGGGGCCACCCGCCGTCTCGACGCGCAGCGGCAGCGCGGCGAGTTCGCCGGGCACGTCCTCCGGCACGGCCGCTGTGATCAGCACTTGTTCCGCGCTCGCGGCGACGGCCGCCAGCGCGGCGCGGCGACGCCGGTCGAGCTCGGCGAACACGTCGTCGAGCAGCAGGACCGGTTCGGCGCCGGTGGCGCGCAGCAGCTCGAACGCGCCCAAGCGCAATGCCAGCGCGAACGACCAGGACTCGCCGTGACTAGCGAACCCCTTCGCGGGCGAATCGCCCAACATCAGGTCCAGGTCGTCGCGGTGCGGACCGATCAGGCAGACACCACGTTCGAGTTCCCTCGGACGCGCGGCGGCGAGTTCACGCAGCATGATCGCCGCGAGCTCCTCGGTGTCCTCCGGGCGTGGAGGCCTGGCCGGATCCAGGAACTCGGGGGGAAGCGCGGCGCTGCGATACGCGATCGACGCGGGCCGGGATTCGGGGGCGATCGACGCATAGGACTGGGCGAGATAGGGCGCGAGATCGTGCACCAAACGCAGCCGTTGGACGAGCAGGACGGACGCATGCTCGGCGAGGTGCCCGTCCCACACGTCCAGAGTGCTCAGGTCGGCCTTCGACCTGGCCTGCCGCCCAGCGGTTTTCAACAGCGCCGAGCGCTGGCGCAGCACCCGGTCGTAGTCGCTGCGGACCGCGGCCAGCCGGGGGAGGCGACTTGTGCACAACTCGTCCATGAATCGACGGCGTTCCCCGGGATCGCCGCGGACCAGAGCGAGATCCTCCGGGGCGAACAACACCGTCTGCAGGATCCCCAGGATCTCCCGGGTCCGGCGGACAGGCGAGCGGTTGATCTGCGCGCGGTTCGCACTGCCCTGATTCAGCTCGACATCGATGCGCAGCTCGCGGCCGGCGTTGACCACCGTGGCGCCGATCCGGGCGCGCTCGGTCCCGGTCCGGATCAACGGAGCTTCCGTGGCGACGCGATGCGACCCGAGCGTGGCCAGGTAGCCGATCGCTTCCAGCAGGTTCGTCTTGCCGTTGCCGTTCGATCCCAAGAAAACGGTTCGACCTGGGGATAAATCCAGTTCGGCATGCTCCCACGAGCGGAAGTCACGCAGCGACAGAGCTCGGACGAACATCCGCTATCGCGCCCCTGCCTGCGTCGAAGCGGACATTTCCGCCGGTGGAAACATTGCTGGCGCGTCCTGCGCATGCCGCTCGGCGAGCCATACCCCTGTGGAACACCTGTGGATAAAGTGGATCCTCCGCTTTGCGGCGACCGATTTCTCTGCCGTCGCTGGGAATTCTCCAGCGACAGCACCGCTCACCCGCGCTGGATCACGCGGAGCGGATCCGCCGGGAACCAGATCGTGCACAGGCGATCAGCCCGGGAGCCGGACCGGCATCAGCAGATAGATGTACGGGCTCGACAGCGCCGCGAACGTCCCCGAGTCGAGTACCTCGGGCTCTTCCTCCGACGCGGGCAGCAGCACGGCGGGCCTGCTCGGCGTGGTGAAGCCGAAGGTGACCCGGTCGGCGTGCAGCGCGGACAGGCCGTCGATGAGATAACCGGGATTGAACGCGATGGTCAGGGATTCGCCGCGGAAATCCGCCTCCAGCCACTCCTCGGCCCGGCCGGCATCGTCGCCGCCCGCCGACAGCAGCAGGCCGTCGGCGGAGAACTCCAGCCGCACCTGCGCGCCGCGTTCGGCGACCAACGCGACGCGCTTGATGGCGTCGGTGAGCGCGGCGACGGCCAGGGTGGCGATCGAGGTGTGCTCCTTGGGGAGCAATTGGCGGAACTTGGGGAATTCCGCGTCCAGCAGGCGGGTGGTGGTCCGGCGGCCCGCGTTCACGATGCCGAGCAGGCCGTCCGACCCCGCACCGGTGCCAAGGGACAGCTGGACGGGCGCGTCGGAGGGTCCGAGCGTCTTGGCGGCCTCCGACAGCGTCCTGGCCGGAATGAGTACCGAAGTCTCGATATCTGCGCGTGCGGGCTGCCATTCGATGTGCCGGACGGCGAGGCGGAACCGGTCGGTGGCCGCGAGCACGACCTGCGATCCCTCGATCTCCACCCGGATACCGGTCAGCATGGGCAAGGTGTCGTCGCGGCCGGCGGCGACGGCGACCTGACCGACCGCCTCGGCGAAGACATCCGCGCTCAGTGCACCGGTCTGCTGAGGCACCTCGGGAAGTTGGGGATAATCCTCCACCGGCATGGTCGGCAGGGAGAACTTCGCGCTGCCACAGGTGATCAGCACGCGCGTGCCGTCGACGGAGACGTCGACGGGCTTGTTGGACAGCGCCTTGGTGATGTCGGCGAGCAGACGACCGGAGACCAGCACCTGCCCGGGACCCGCGACCTCGGCCGCGACCCGTACCTGTGCGGAGACCTCGTAGTCGAAGCCGGAGACGGTCAAGCCGTCCTCGTCGGCGACCAGCAGCACACCGCCGAGTACCGGAACCGGCGGCCGGGACGGAAGACTGCGCGCCACCCAGGCGACGGACTCGGCGAAATCCTCGCGGGCGACCCGAAACTTCATGCTTGCAAGCTCCATCGCCCGATCTGTCCTCTCCCGGTTCCGTGATCTGTTGTCGGCTCGTCAGTGTCGGTGCTCGAAAGGGTCCTGCCGAATCGGCCGCCTTCGAAGTCTGGCACAGGCGACCGACATCAAACCGTACCCGCGCGAGGGACATGCACCTAGCCCGACCCTCCGGTGCCGCCGATGGCCGAGCCACGAGCGGACGCGAGCGGGGCGGCGAGGGAGATCGGGCCGGGCGTGCGGTGGTCGGGCGGACGCCGCCGGCGATCGGTCGTCGGGACGGGTGATCCCGCTCCGGGTCGGTCCCTCTTCCTTGCCGGAAACCGGGAGCGGACGGCGAAGTGCGTCGCTCGACCGACTTTCCACACACCCTGTTTTGAAGAGAGATCTCTAATGAAAAGAACTGAAGTAGTAGTAGGCGCTGTGGATTCTGTGGACTGCGGCCGAAACCGCTGTTCAGGGGGCGTGGTGCCGTGGGGATGGCCATGGAGTGTCTCGAGGATGAACACGAGGCGTCTGTGGAGGTTCCGTGGTTGTCCCCGATTCATCCTCGAGCGCTCCTCGAGTTGTTCCACCGGATTCACCCGGTTGTTCACACATGTGCACGAGATCGTGGACAGCTCGAGGAATCCTCGAGGACTCCACACGGACTCCTCGAGGATTCCACAAGGCCCGATCCGGACACTCCCCTGGTCAGCGGCTGTGCGCAACTCTGCCTGGGGAAACTGTTGAATTCGCCCTGTGAGTGAACTCGAGGGAGCGGTTGCCTCGACCTGTGTACGGATCCGTGGACAAACCGGTGGATTCCTCGAGGACTCCACAAGGATTCCTCGAGGAATCCACAACCCACAAAAAAGCACCGCCCCAGGTCAGGGGCGGTGCTCAGATGTGGATAGCGCTCAGCGGGAGCGCTGCTTGATCCGGGCTGTGAGTTCTTGCACCTGGTCGTAGACGCGGCGCCGCTCGGTCATCTCCTTGCGTACCTTCTTCTCCGCGTACATCACCGTGGTGTGGTCGCGGCCGAATGCCTGGCCGATCTTCGGCAGGGACAGGTCGGTCAACTCGCGGCAGAGGTACATGGCGATCTGCCTGGCTTGGGCCAGCGGCCGCGCCTTACCTGGACCGGTGAGTTCTTCGAGTGTGGTGTTGAAGTACTCCGCCGTGACGGCCATGATCGTGGCCGCGTTGATCTCCAGGGCCGCGGTGTCCGGCATCAGATCGCGCAGCACCACTTCCGCCAGCGGAAGGTCCAGCGGCTGGCCGTTCAACGAGGCGAACGCGGTCACCCGGATCAGCGCGCCCTCCAGCTCGCGGATGTTGCGCTCCACCCGGCTTGCGATCAGTTCCAGCACGTCGTGCGGTACGTCGAGCCGGTCCATCCGCGCCTTCTTCCGCAGGATGGCGATGCGTGTCTCCAGCTCCGGCGGCTGTACGTCGGTGATCAGTCCCCATTCGAATCGGGTCCGCAGCCGCTCTTCGAGTGTGGCCAGTTGCTTGGGCGGACGATCCGAGGAGACGACAATCTGCTTGTTGGCGTTGTGCAGGGTGTTGAAGGTGTGGAAGAACTCCTCTTGGATGCCTTCCTTGCCCTCGATGAACTGGATGTCGTCGACCAACAGGATGTCGGTCTCGCGGTAGCGGCGCTTGAACGCGACCTTGCGGTCGTCACGCAGGCTGTTGATGAAGTCGTTGGTGAACTCTTCGGTCGAGACGTACTTGACCCGCATGCCGGGGAAGAGACGCTGTGCGTAATGGCCGGCCGCGTGCAAGAGATGGGTCTTGCCCAACCCCGATGCGCCCCAGACGAACAACGGGTTGTAGGCCCGAGCCGGGGCTTCGGCGATGGCGACGGCCGCGGCATGCGCGAAGCGGTTGGACGCGCCGATGACGAAGGTCTCGAAGGTGTACTTCGCGTTCAGACTTGCCGAGGACGTCGACGGAGCGGGTGCTTCCTGTGACTTGGCGAAGTAAGTGGGCCAGGAGTTGCGGACGTTCACCACGGGCTCGTCGTCCTGGTCGCGGTCACCTACCGGCTCACGCACCGGATCGTGCGCCAAGCCCGTGTCGTCGTCGGTGGTCTCGCGCATCGGCGCGCGCAGCGGGCCGCGCACACCGCTCGGCGACGGCTCCGGATTGAACAGTGACTCTTGCCCCGGAGGGATGGCGGGCTCTCGCCGCGGCGGAAGCCCGGGTTCGCGGCGCGGCGCGGCGTCGGGCCCGGACATCATGGGCAGCTCGGCCGTCGTGGCGTACTCACCGCGCGGTGGATAGTCGGCGTGCGCGTACTCCGGCTGGCGGTACTCCTCCGGCGGCGCGAAGTCCTGCCCGTATTCGGTGCCCGGGTAGTCGGAGCCGTCGTGGTACGCGGGCGCCGCAGGAAAGTCGGTGGGCTGTGCATAACGTGGCCCCGGGTAGGCATCGCGACCAGGAAACTCCGAACCCGGGTAGGCGGCGGGAGCACGGCCCTCTCGGTTGCGCTCCGGCCTGCTCGTCATCCGCGCGTGCCGCGGCGTGTTGGTCTGCCGGTCGACGGTCGGGGTGGTCGGGGCGGCGATGCGAACGCCGAGCCCTTCCACCTGAGGCCCGAGCCGACGGCCGAGAGAACGGAGGATGGGCTCGCGCAGATCGCGTTCGATGGCCTCCTGGGCCAGCGACGAGGGCACGGAGAGCAGCGCGAACCCCTGTGCGACCGTCAGCGGCTTGACCAGCTTCAGCCAAGCCTGCTGTGCTCGGGTCACCGGAGGAATAGCGCCGTCGGGCGACCCGGTGGTCAGCTCGGTGACAACCTCGGGCCACACCGTGGCCAGCACGTTCTGCTCGTCGTCCATGCAGTTTCCTCCCCGGAGTAGGTCGATAGGAGCAGACGGCCGGGGCACGCGTGGAATGTGATGCTCGGGATGGATCCCGTGATCCTGCGTACGTCCGTAACCGGTTCGGACGCTGCCCGGGTCCCCCATCTGGACAGCGGCGTGGCACCGTCGGCCCTACGAATATGCCACTCCAGGGGTCTTTCCACACAATTATCCACAGATGTGGAGAACCCTCGGGAACTGTGAAACGCGCGTACGCGCGGGAAGGGCAACGCTACGACCTGGGGTTCTGCAGCAATCGCCTGGCTACGTACCTTAATGGTGCGGGGTGCGCGATGGCTAGGGGTGTGGACGAACTCACGGTCATTGCCAGAATGCCTGACTCCGGCGAGCCGATTCCGCCTGGTCGCTGGGGGCGAGCGAAGCGATGGGGCGAGTTTGACCCGCCCCGAGCCGATCAGTACCCTCGTACAGTCACCCCTTGGTGCGGTGGCGGTCTTGTGCTGACCGCGTTTAGGTCGTGATCGACCGACTGTGCGCCAGGACCGACGCGCGCCGATGATGACCAGACCCGCGATTCATTCGCGCAATATACGTATCACCGACAAGCTTCGGGCACTACCTGGTGCCCGCCTACTCGAGGAGTGTTGACCGTGGCCAAGGGCAAGCGGACGTTCCAGCCGAACAACCGTCGTCGGGCGCGGGTTCACGGCTTCCGCCTCCGGATGCGCACCCGTGCGGGCCGCGCCATCGTGTCGGCGCGTCGCCGTAAGGGCCGCGCCTCCCTCACTGCCTGATCCTCGCTCTCGGACGCTCGGGTGTTGCCTGAGCCGTATCGGTTGCATCATCGTGCCGACTTCTCCCGGACGGTGCGCCGCGGCCAGCGAATCGGGAGGCGTGATCTGGTCGTACATGCGCTCGCGCACGGGTATGACGGAATCGTGGGCGCGAATGGACGACACGATCAGGTCCTGGACGACGTGCTGATCCGCGTGGGCGGACCGCGCTTCGGGCTGATCGTCAGCAAGGCGGTGGGCAACGCGGTGATTCGACATCGCGTCGCCCGCCGCCTGCGTCATATGTGTGCCCAGGTGGTCGACGAATTGCCCGCCGAGACCGATGTCGTCATCCGCGCGCTTCCTGGCGCCGCTACAGCGTCGTCGGACGACCTGCTGCGCCAGCTGCGCACCGCACTGCGCAAGCTCGGCGTCGGCGCTCAGGCGGGTATGTCGACGGGTGGCCTGGCATGAGCCTCTGGGCGAAGATCGCCAGACTGCCCGCGAACGTGCTGATCTTTTCGATCGAGCTGTATCGGACCTACGTCTCCCCCACCCGCATGCCGGTGTGTCGATTCACCCCGACCTGTAGTGAGTACGCGGTGACCGCATTGCGCACTCGGGGCCTGTTCATGGGGCTCTTACTGACGGTCGTGCGCTTGGCCAAATGCGCGCCCTGGCACCCTGGTGGGTGGGACCCCGTCCCGGAGCGGAAGCGGAGTACGCATCGCGCCGAGCCGGCGGAAGGGGCAGCGACCGACGCGACGTCGCAGGAAACGAGCCTGCTCACCGGACCGCGGTCGGAGCCGAAAGCTTGTAAAGGATCGCCGCACGCGGTGATCGGCGACACGAACGACGGGAGTGCATAGAGCCGTGCTCGACTTCATCTATTACCCGGTGTCCTGGATCCTCTGGTTCTGGCATCGGGTCTTCGGGTTCGCGTTCGGCGCGGACAACGGTCTCACCTGGGCGCTGGCCGTGGTGTTCCTGGTGTTCACCTTGCGCCTGGTGCTCTACAAGCCGTTCGTCAAGCAGGTGCGCACCACAAAGCAGATGCAGGAACTGCAGCCGCAGATCAAAGAGCTGCAGAAGAAGTACAAGAACGACCGTCAGAAGATGGCGGTCGAGATGCAGAAGCTTCAGAAGGACAACGGCTTCAACCCGCTGATGGGCTGCCTGCCGATTCTCGCTCAGGTGCCGGTGTTCCTCGGACTCTTCCACGTGCTGCGCTCGTTCAACCGGACCGGGCACGGTATCGGCCAGCTCGGAATGACGCCGGAGCAGAACGCGAACACCGCGAACTACGTCTTCAGCGCCGCCGATGTCCAGTCCTTCCTGAGCGCTCGCATCTTCGGTGCGCCGATCTCGGCGTTCATCACCATTCCGCCCCCCCAGTTGCAGGCCTTCGCCGACTACGGCGGCGTGCCGACCAAGTTGAGCATCGCGCTCGTCGCGATCCCCCTGATGGTCATCGCCGGTATCGCCACGCACTTCAACGCGCGTGCTTCGGTCGCGCGGCAGACGCCGGAAGCCGCGGCCAACCCCCAGGCCGCGATGATGAACAAGCTCGCGTTGTGGGTGTTCCCGCTCGGCGTGCTCGTCGGTGGCCCGTTCCTGCCGATCGCCATCCTGCTGTACTGGGTCTCCAACAACATCTGGACCTACGGGCAGCAGCACCTCGTGTTCGGCCGCATGGCGAAAGAAGAAGAGGCCAAGAAGCAGGCGAAGCTCGAGCAGCGCGCGCAGAACGCGCCCAAGCCCGGAGCCAAACCGGTCAACGTGAAGAAGAAGCCGACCGCCGCCGCTGCCGATGCCGCGTCGGACGAGGACACTGCTGTCGCGTCGACGAACGGCACTGCGAAGCCGCCGAAGCAGTCGGCGGGCCAACGGCGTCCGGCCGGGCAGAAACGGCCGGGCAACCGGGGCAGGGCGAACCAGAAGCGCAAGCGCTGATCGCACCATCGGTGGGCCGAGTCGCCCACCTCGATCGCTGAGCAACCCCTTGATCGCGAATACCGCCCGGCGGCGATTGCCCGGCGCGCGCGATGAGCAGATGAAGGAAATCAAATGACTGTTGAGACCGACGGAGGGGACGCCACCGTGGCGACGACGACGGCGAACGCCGGAGCGGACACCGACGATGTCGTGAATGATGCCGAGGAAGCGCTCATCGAAGAAGGCGAGATCGCGGGCGACTATCTCGAACAGTTGCTCGACGTGCTGGACTTCGACGGCGATATCGATCTCGACGTGGAAGGCGATCGCGCCGTGGTGAGCATCGACGGCGGACGTGACCTGACCAAGCTCGTCGGACGTAACGGTGAGGTGCTCGACGCGTTGCAGGAACTGACTCGGCTCGCCGTCCAGCAAGCGACCGGAGTGCGGAGCCGGCTGATGCTGGACGTGGCGGGTTGGCGAGCCAAGCGGCGGTCCGAGCTGAGCGAACTCGGCGCAGCGGCGGCGCAGCGCGTACTGGACTCCGGTGAGCCGGAGTCGCTGGCGCCCATGACGCCGTTCGAGCGCAAGATCGTGCACGATGCGGTGGCGGCCGTGGAGGGCGTCAGCAGCGAGAGCGAAGGTGTGGAACCGAACCGGCACGTGGTGGTCGTTCCCGGCTGAGTCGCGACATCCCCGGAGCGGGCGGCGTGTTTCGCGGCCCGGATGGGTAGTGGTTGGATAGGGCCTCTGGTCTTCGGACCGGGGGCCTTGTTCGTGTCCGGAGCCCGATTGCTCGTTCGTAGATCGACCCGAGTTCGGAAGGATGTTTCACGTGGAACGAGATCTCGGTGGAACCACCGCGGAGCCCGTGGAGTTGGAGCCACCCGCGTCGGCGGCGACCGTCTTCGGCGACCGACTCGATCTCGCGCGTCGATATCACACGGCGCTCGCGACCGCGGGCGTGGAGCGCGGACTGATCGGCCCGCGCGAGGTGCCCCGCCTCTGGGATCGCCACATCCTCAATTGTGCGGTACTCGGCGAGTTGATCGCCGAGGGCGCGTCCGTGGTCGATATCGGCAGCGGTGCGGGCCTGCCGGGCATCCCGCTCGCCATCGCGCGTCCGGATCTCCGGATCACTCTGGTCGAACCACTGCTGCGCCGCACGATCTTCTTGAGCGAGTTCATCGAATCGGTCGGACTGGACGTGACCGTGGTGCGTGGGCGCGCGGAGCAGTCGGGTGTGATGAAGGAGGCCGGTGGCGCGGACGTGGTCACGTCCCGCGCGGTGGCCCCGCTCGGGAAACTCGCCCAATGGTCCCTTCCTCTCCTCCGCGACCACGGGCACATGCTCGCCCTCAAGGGAGCGAGCGCGGCCGAGGAACTCGAACGCGATGGCGACGCGCTGACGAAGGCCGGCGCAGGTAACGCGGTCGTCCTGGAATGTGGCGTCGGTCTGGTGGCGACGCCCACGATGGTGATCAGCGCAGAGCGCCTCCCCCGCGCTGAGCGAGCCACCCGACGGCGCGCCGAACGAGCGGTCGAGCGTGGCGGAAAGGCCGTCCGCGCCGCGACGACGGAGCGTGCGCGTAAGCGTGCGGCACGCAAGGCCAAGTAGAAGCTTCGATCGCGAAGACTCGACCGTCGACCTCGGGCCTGGGATCGTTTCGTCACTCTGACGGAATGGCCCGGTTGAACGCGCGTCGGGTGGACTCGGCGGGCGATCTACTCGAACTTGATTTGCTTTCTTTCGATCCGTCGGCTGGACGGAGGGGTCCCATGCGGTACGTCCGTCTGGAACGGCGTGGCCGCTTGGTGGCTGAAGTCGAGGCGTGCGTCTGCCGTGGCTGTGGAAGAGATTGCTACTGGCGTCGCGGTTGGAACAAGTCCGTTGTGCCTCGGGTGAGAAGTCGTCGTGTTGTGTGCGCGTGGTTGCACAGACTCCCACGCGGACTGGATTCACGTGAAACATCGGCGGGAAGTCGGTCCGCGGCGAGCCTAGAGTAGAACCCCACCGGCACCTGAGCGAGGATCGGCAGGCAGCCCATCAGCGGGTTGAAGCCGTTGTCCTGCGATCAGCGCTTGCGCTTCTGATTCGCCGTAAGGGCCGCGCCTCCCTCACTGCCTGATCCTCGCTCTCGGACGCTCGGGAGTTGCCTGGAGCGAAGTTCCATGCGAGCGTGTCCGAGTCACACTCGACTTCATCGGGGTGCGTCTCGAACTACACCTCGAGCATGAGACAGGAGTGGGTTGCGGACCTAGCGGGCGCTCTCGGATCAGGAGGCCGCGGCCCATGTTTCACGTGAATCAAAGTCCCCCGGAACGAGTCCGCCGGAATCCTGAGCGCGTCTGGAATTGCCCGATGTTTCACGTGAATCGGTCTTGCCCCGCTGGAGACGCGATCGGTCTCCCAACACAGCTGAGGGGCAATACGTATGGCGCTCTGGCCGCTGCGTCACTCTCGAAGCGCGGCAACGCATACCTCGGCGCCGGCAGCTCTGTCGATGCGCGACTGAGCTCAATCCATTCGAAGTAGCGCGGGGCAGTGTGCCGGTCCGAGGTCGTCAGCCGAAGCATCTGAACCAGCTCGGTCGAACAGCCACTGCGAGTAGTCATCCGCGATCCGCGATCGGTCACGCGGCATGCCTGCTGTCCCACGCACCGTCCGGCGGCAATGTTTCATGTGAAACAGCGCGCGCGTCCAGGCGAATTCGTGCGGATTTGCGTGTCGCTTTGCGCCTCGCCGCGATTCAGCTTTCTTAAACCGCTCAGTGCTGGCAAGCTAGTGTGCGTCGGGCGTGAGCGTAGGTGCCACGAGGGATCTGGTTGTCACAGCGGCGCGCAGCTCCGCTCGGTCGATCGGGCGCCGCGGAGCCAGTTGTGCATCGTGTTCGAACCGACAAAGGCTGTTGCAGATACGACGCCGACCCGTCCCGTCGCGCGCACGTGTTCTGAAGTTTCTCGGGTTAGGAGCTGTCTATGTCGAGCGGTCCGGCGAATGTTTCACGGGAAACAACGTCGCGCGTGCCGGGGATGCTGGACTCCAGCAATTTCGACACGGAGGCATTCGGAAGTACGCCGTTCGGGCACATCTCCCCCAGCGAGACCCCGATAGCCGCCGAAGCCCAACGTGCAAGTCAGGTCCTCCATCCAGGAAAGGTGACTGTGCCGAAACCCCACGAGCAACGGATCATCACGATCGCCAATCAGAAAGGCGGCGTCGGGAAGACGACCACCGCCGTGAATCTGGCGGCCGCCTTGGCGCATCAGGGGATGACGGTGCTTGTGATCGACCTCGATCCGCAGGGCAACGCCAGCACCGCCCTGGGTATCGAGCACCACTCGGGTGTCCCCTCCAGCTACGAGCTGCTCATCGGCGAAGTCTCGGTCAGAGACGCTATCCAAACGAGTCCGCACAGCGAGCGCCTCCTCTGCATCCCCGCGACCATCGACCTGGCGGGCGCCGAGATCGAACTCGTGTCTATGGTGGCCCGGGAGGGGCGCCTGAAAGCCGCTATCCAAGAGGCGAATATCGCCGGATACGACATCGACTACGTGATGATCGACTGCCCGCCTTCCTTGGGCCTGCTGACGGTCAACGCGCTCGTCGCGGCGAAAGAGGTGCTGATCCCGATTCAGTGCGAGTACTACGCGCTGGAAGGCGTGGGTCAGCTACTCCGCAATATCGGCTTGGTGCAGGCGCACTTGAACCCGGAACTGCACGTCTCGACCGTGATCCTCACGATGTACGACGGGCGCACCAAGTTGGCCGACCAGGTCGCCGAGGAGGTTCGCGGGCACTTCGGCGATGTCGTACTGCGGTCGGTGATTCCACGCAGCGTGAAGGTGTCGGAGGCGCCTGGTTACGGCATGACGGTGCTCGATTATGATCCAGGCTCCCGGGGCGCGATGAGCTACCTGGACGCCGGACGCGAAATGGCGGCTCGCGCGGTGGCCCCGCGTGTCGCCGCGACGAAGTCGGCGGAGTGATTCGGCCGGCCGGGTCGACGCTCGGCACAGTGCGGTTCGGTAGCGGAATGAGGAAGGGGTCGGTAGACCGATGAGTCAGGCGAAGAAGGGTGGTCTCGGGCGCGGTCTCGCCGCGCTGATCCCGACGACACCGACGGCATCACCGGGCCTCAGTAGCGCTGCGGCGAGTGTCATCGGTCTGGATCCGGTCGGGCCGCAGCCCCCCTCGGCCTACCTGCACCGGGTACCGGATCCCGCCGACAACGCCGAACTGGAAGCAGGCGGCGCCGTCTACCGGGAGATCCCGCCGGACCAGATCGAGCCGAATCCCAAGCAGCCGCGTACGGTCTTCGAAGAAGACGCGCTGGCCGAGCTGGTGCATTCGATTCGCGAATTCGGATTGATGCAGCCGATCGTGGTGCGCCGGACCGAACCGGGTGTGGACCGCTATCAGCTGGTCATGGGCGAGCGGCGGTGGCGGGCCTGTCAGGAGGCGGGCCTGGCCGCGATTCCCGCGATCGTCCGGGAGACCGCGGACGAGTCCATGCTGCGCGACGCCCTGCTGGAGAACATCCACCGGGTGCAACTGAACCCGCTCGAAGAGGCGGCGGCCTACCAGCAGCTGCTGGAGGAATTCGACGTCACTCACGAAGAATTGGCTTCGCGAATCGGTCGCTCTCGCCCCGTCGTGACGAATATGATCCGTCTACTGAAGTTGCCGATCCCGGTGCAGCGCCGGGTCGCGGCGGGCGTACTGTCCGCCGGGCACGCGCGGGCACTGCTCGGTCTCGAAGCGGGTGCGGACGCTCAAGAGGTGCTCGCCGCCCGGATCGTCGCCGAGGGACTCTCGGTCCGGGCTACCGAGGAAGCCGTCATGCTGGCGAACCGAGAGCAGGACGCGGCCGCGCCCTCTCCCGTCGCTCGGCGCAAGCCGATCGAGATGCCAGGCCTACAAGCCGTGGCCGAACGGCTGTCCGGTTCCTTCGACACCCGGGTTCTCGTGAGTATGGGCAAGCGCAAAGGCAAGATCGTCGTCGAGTTCGGGTCGGTCGAAGACCTCGAACGGATCGTCGCCCTGATGGAGCAGAACGCACCCGCAGTGTGACAGAAGTGACGAAATTTAACTTGTGGTTTCGATAGGTGCGAGTACCCGGCCGAAACGTCACTGTGACGGCAGGGGTACGGCATGGCTGCGAGCGTCTATCGCTCCCGGCGGAGCAACACAAGTTCTTCCGACCAACAGCACAGCGACATGGAATGAGGCAGGTTCCCGTTGATCGCTTATTCTTGCTGGCGAGCAAACATTGATGCGACGTGAGCGTGGATGAATCGGACAGCTGGAGGCTGAGCAGAGCGGTGTCGACCAGCGTCACAGCACTAACCCTCGGCGGACTGGAGAAGCTTCCCGCGCATGCGCGGCGCTGTGTCTTCTGGGAGATGGACCCCGCCGTGGCCGAGGACTCGCGCAACTTCAGCGATCCGGTGTTCGAGAAGGAAGCCTGGCTGTCCACGGTCATGCTGGAGTGGGGTTCGTGCGGGCAGGTGGCGAACGTCGACGGCAACGTCGCCGGCTGCGCCTTGTACGCGCCACCGAGCGCCGTGCCGCGCGCCACGCTCTTCCCCACCTCCCCCGTGAGCCCGGACGCGATCCTGTTGACCACGCTGCGGGCCGAATTCCCCTATCAGGATGCCGATGTCGCCCACAGCCTGGTTCAGGCCGTGGTGTCCGATCTGGTGCGTCGCGGCGTGCGCGCCCTGGAGGCTTTCGGTATCCGCACCGACCCGACCACGCAGGCACTCTCGGAGCGGTCCGGCTCGATGACACTGCTCGAGCGGATCGTCGCGCCGATCAAGAATGCGAACCCGGCGGGCGCGACGACCGAATGCTCACCCGAGAGTTGCATGATCGATGCCGACTTCCTGGAGGATGTCGGCTTCGAGGTCGTGGCCCCGCATCACCGATTCCCGCGCTTGCGGTTGGAGCTCGCCTCCGATCACGGCTGGAAGGAAGACGTTGAACGGGCGCTGGATCAGCTGCTCGCGGCGGCGTCGATGACCGCGCCGACTCGTATCGGAGCGCGTTGAGCTGAACCTCGAAGCGCCCCCTGCCGGTCTGGAAAGGGCAGGGGGCGCTTCGACTTACGAAAGACCGATGGCTACATCCGGTCGGCGGCAGCCAGCTCTTCGGCCAGCAGTTCCGCGAAAGTGTACGTGCCGGTGGGCTGGTCGTCCTGACCGAGCAGGTACAGCCGCTTCACCGAGATCAGAATGGCTTCGGCGATCACGTCGCGCATGCGCGGGTTGGTGAGCACCGAGGCATCGTATTCGTTTGTCAGATAACCGATGTCGACCTGCACGGTGGGCATCTTGGTGAGACGCAGCAGATCCCAGGTTCGCGCGTGAGTGCGGCAGTCCTGCAACGACGTTCGGGCGACGACCTCGCGCTGGATGAACCCGGCCAGCACCTGCCCGATCATGGACACCGAGCCGTGTGAGTTGCCGAAGTAGAACCCGGCAACGCCGTTGGCGAGCGGGCTCGGGTTAGCGGCACAGCGCAGGGAGATCATCAGATCGGCGTCGAAGGCGTTGGATGTTTCCGCGCGTTCGGCGTCGGTGGGGTTGGCGCCCCACGGCCGCGACAGGAAGGTCTCCATGCCCGTGGCAGCCATCCGCCCCTCCAGACGGCTGGCGAGATCCCACAGAATCTCCGACTCGTAGACGTCGCCGTACTCGGTGGGCACGGCACCACCCTTGTCCGGACCGCCGAGACCCGGATCGATGACGATCCGCTTGCCGGTCAGCTGCGGCCCAGCCCGGTGCACGACCTCTTCCTCAGCGATCCGGTGTGGATTGCCGCCGGTCACCCTGGCGCCGAGCAGGTCGAGCGAGCGCAGCGTGTCGGGACCGCAGATGCCGTCGGCCGACAGGCCGATCTCCCGCTGGAAGGCGGTCAGCGCGTCGTGGGTGTGCGGACCGAAGTAGCCGTCGACCCGGTGCACGTAGAAGCCGAGGTCCTGCAGCCTGCGCTGGAGCGTGGCCACATCGTCGCCGTACAGCGGCGCGGACAGCTGATAGATCAGCGTGCGCGCGCCGAGTCGGTAGGACGCTTCCTTCAGTGCCCGGTAGGTCGCCGGACCGACCACACCGTCGACGAGTAAACCGCGATGCTGCTGAAAAGCGCGAACCGCGGAGTCGAGGTGATGGTCGAAGGACACTTCGGTGTCCTTCCAATATTCGCGTGCGTCCGCGTTGTCGGCAGCGATGTGCGCGTGTAGGAACCCGAGGCTTGCCAGGGTGCTCCGAACCTCTGCAACGGCTGGACCGGAATCGCCGTGACGAAGTCGGTGCATGCGTGAGAGCCCTTTCCTTCCGTCAAACCCGCGGGTACCCACTCATGCGATGGGATACACCTTCGCACGACCGGAGCGTCGGTCGATTGTCTCAGACCCGGACCGGGTTTCGACAATCCCCGGGTCCAGGCATCCTACGGCGCGTCCTCAGATGACGTCTTCGAGTTCGCGCAGAAGAGCCGCTTTGCCCTTCGCTCCGACGATCTGCTTGACCGGCTTACCGCCGCGGAACAGCATCATAGTGGGCAGCGAGAGGATCTGATAATCGCGGGCGGTGCTCGGGTTGGCGTCCACATCCAGCTTCGCGACGGTCAGCTTGTCCGCGTGCGCGCCCGCGATCTCCTCCAGGACGGGCGCGACCATCTTGCACGGGCCGCACCAGTCGGCCCAGAAATCGACGAGGACCGGCTTCTCACTCAGCAGCACGTCGTCGGCGAAGGACGCGTCGGTGACGGTGACCGTGTTGGCGGACTCGGACATGGGTGTTCTCCTTGCGATACAGCGAGACGGAAAGGTATGGCTCGTCCAGCGCGAGCTCAGTTGGCGGCCACCGACTCACCCGCGTGGGCGAGGGTGTTCGAGGTGATGTCGCCCTGCTCGGCCAACCAGCGCTCGGCGTCGATGGCCGCACGGCAGCCCGTGCCCGCGGCGGTGATCGCCTGCCGGTAGGTGTGGTCGACGAGATCACCCGCGGCGAAGACGCCGGGGATCTCGGTCGAGGTCGTGGGGTGCTGTACCAGCACGTATCCTTCGTCGTCCAAGGCGACCTGGCCCTTGACGAGTTCGCTGCGCGGATCGTGGCCGATCGCGACGAACAGGCCGGTGGCGGCCAGCTCGGAGGTTTCGCCGGTCCGGGTGTCACGCAGGGTCAGATGGGTGACGCTGTTCTCCCCGTGCACCTCGGCCACCTCGGCGTTGAGCACGAACTTGATCTTCTCGTTCGCCTTCGCCCGTTCCAGCATGATGCGGGAGGCGCGGAACTCCTCGCGGCGGTGCACGATGGTGACGCTGGAGGCGAACTTGGTCAGGAAGGTCGCCTCTTCCATCGCGGAGTCGCCGCCGCCGACCACCACGATGTCCTGGCCCTTGAAGAAGAACCCGTCGCAGGTGGCGCAGGCGCTGACACCGCGGCCGAGCAGCCGCTGCTCGCCCGGAACGTTCAGGTAGCGCGCGGCCGAGCCCATGGCGAGAATCACGGCGTAGGCGTGGAAGGTCTCGCCGCCGACGACGACCTTCTTGATCGGGCCGGTCAGGTCGACCGCCTCGACGTCCTCGGTGCGGATGTCCGCGCCGAACCGCTTGGCCTGCTCGCGCATCTCCTCCATGAGATCCGGGCCCATGATGCCGCCGCGGAAGCCGGGAAAGTTCTCGACCTCGGTGGTGGTCATCAGCGCACCGCCGAACTGGGTCCCCTCGAACTGCAACGGCTGGAGCTCGGCGCGGCCCGCGTAAACGGCGGCCGTGTAGCCGGCGGGGCCGGAGCCGATGATGATCAGGTCGCGAACTGGCGTGCCGGTGTCGCTTTTTTGCTCGCTACGCTCGCTCATGGGGCCCTTCCGGGGAGATTCGATCGGACGTGTCGGTCAACAACAGGGTAATGGCTGTTGTTCCCGCGTCGGCGGGGGTCACACCGCGCGGGTGGCCCAGATCGCAAGGTCAGCCGATGTCCTGCAGCGCCTTGCGCTGGGGATCGCCGGTAGCGCAACCGGTCCCGACGACCAGCGCGGTGATCTGCGGCGGGCGGGGGCCGTTCAGCAGGATGAGCACCGCGTTGCCGCCCTGGAATCGGATGTCGGTCGAGCCGAGGATCGTGCGGTCCAGGCCGTTCGCCCGTACGCAACGCTCGAGCGCTTCCGGGCCGGCCAGGGCTCCGGTGACGTTGTGCCTGCCCAGCGCTCCGAGGGCCACGGTGGCGGTGAGATCGTCACCCCAGTCGTCTTTTCCCGATGTCGGCTGCGCCGTGGGCGCTGGGTCGTCTCCGCTGCGCATCGTCGAAGCCCACACACCCGCGCCGACGACGGCGACGATCGCCGCGGCTGCCGCGGCCAACCAGCGCAACCTGCCGCGGCGACGCTCGTCCAGAGCCACCGGCGCGGATTCGAAATCTTCTGCTTCGCGGACGGATTCGCTTACTTGCGGGGGCGGAAACTCATGAACCGTGGCGCCTTCGGGTGGCTCCAGCTCGTCGACGAACCGCGCGAGCCGGGCCGCCACGTCTTCCGGCATCGGATGGACAATGCGCTCGTCCCCACCCAAGGCACGCAGCTCGGCACTCACGTCATCCAGCGCGCGCAGATACCGCACCGCTTCCGGGTCGCGCGAGACGATCGGCCACAACTGCTCGCGCTGCGCGGGCGTTACGTTGTCGGCATGTAGGTCAGCCAGCAATTCGGACGCGAACGGAGGCTGCGGCACGGACTCGGTAGCCATCGCACCTCCGTCGTTCGCATCGGACATCGCGGGGACCCCCTCGCCTACGGGGCCTGTCTCTGATTCGTTCAGTGGTTCGTCACTGTTAATGACGCATCCCAACTAACCCCGGTTCCCCGGATCACGCAGAAAATCCAATCGCTCTTTCAACCGCTGCCGCGCACGTGCGCACCGGCTCTTGATCGTCCCCTCGGGCACGCCGAGCAACGCCGCCGCTTCGGCAACGCTATACCCCTCCACATCCACCGCCACCAACGCGGTCCGCTGATCCGGCGGCAACGAAAACAACGCTCGATCGATGACCAACGACATCTCCACCTCGGCCATCTCGTCGCGGGTGTCCCTCGGCTCCGGCATCGACTCCGGCGCCAGCGACAATGCCCGCCTGGTCTTGTTCCGCCGGATCCGGTCCAGGCACGCGTTCACCACGATCGCGTGCAACCAACTGCGGACCTCCGCCTCGGCCCGGAACGAGCCCGCGGTGCGATGCGCCGACAAGAGCGCGTCCTGTAGTGAGTCGGCCGCATCCTCACGCGTGTAGGAGGTGCGCAGCGCGGTCTGCCACAGATGATCGTTGTGTCTGCGCAGTAACTCCGCGAACGCGTACCGCTCACCGGCGACGTGCGCCCGCAACAACTCCACATCGGTGCGTTCACCGAGTTCGAAGGCGCGCTCGCGACACATCACCGGCTGCGACGCCCCCCTGCCGAGCTCCTCGTTCACTTCGGACGACAAATGCCAACCCCTCGAGCCCTCACGGCGGCAACGGGCATGGTTGACCATCACCGAGACTTCGCAGCATCCAGGATCGAAAACACCGAAACCTGGGAAGCTCCCCTGCTGAGAGCGCGCGAAGATCATATCGCCCGTAACGTTTTGGCAGCAACCAAGTGATCGGGCCGGATACGGAGGAATGCGCGGCGTTCGACGCCGCGTGACGAATGGCCCGCGCGACCGATGCGCGGGCAGGCCGGGCTACGGCGCGGCGTCGAAACGGATGTCGGCGATGGCGGTCTGGAACTGTCCTCCGGAATTCCCCAGTCCGGTGATCCAGACGAGCACGTAGCGGGCGGCCTGGTCGGCGCGCACCGGGATATCGGTGACGCCGCCGTCCAGCCGGGCGGAACCGATCAGCTGGGTCTGATCCAGCGTCGGCGATCCGGTGGGCGACGTGCGGATCTCCACCGATGTGCCCGCGCTGGGCGAGTTGATCGAGACGTTCGTGAGCTTCGCGGGGGCCGGCAGCGTGGCGAGCAGACCGACCCCCTTCTTGAGCGCCGGGAACTGCTGGAAGTACTGATCGGTGCGCCACTGGGTGCCCGGATCGTTGTCCAGCACCGCGTGGACGTTGGCGACGCCGTCGGCGGTGCCCTCCGGCGAGAACACCGACACGCCGGTCACCGGAACCGGCGCACCGGTCGAGATGAGGCCGGGGCCCGCGGCGGCGGGCGTCGGCACCGGTTGGTTGTTCGTCGTCAGGCCGATATTGCGCTGTTCGTTCAGCGGCGCGTCGGAAGCGCTCGGCGCGAACACGCTTACCATCCACCAGATCACCACGCCGACCACCAGCGCGGCGAGGATGCCGAGGCCGACCATGATCCACATCATGCGTTGCGAGCGTTCGCGTTCGGCCGCGAGCAGTTCCGGATCGGCGAGCGAGTCGTCCATGTTCGCGGGAGCGCGCTGGCCAAGCCGCAGCACCGGGATGAAGTCGGTCTTCTGATCGACCACCGACGCCTGCTCCAGCACGTGCTGGACCGTCGCCGCCGTACGCACGCCCTTGTTCGACTCCAGCGAGCGCACGGCGACCGCGGAGATCTCGAACGGCACTTCGGGACGGATCTGGCGCGGTTCCACCGGCGTGCCGTCCGGTCCGAAATCGGCCAGCCGCAGCCCGCCGACGGTCGCGGCGGTGCCCGTGACACCGCCGGAGCGGATCGGCCAGCGGGCAGTGATCAGGGAGTAGAGCATCGCACCGAGACCGCGGACGTCGGACTGCGCGTCGGAGTCCGACAGCGTGCCGGGGAAGGCGAGCACCGCGTCACCGGACGCGCTGATGCGCACCCGGTCGGGATGGTCGATGGACAGCGACCCGCCGCCACGGTGCGCCAGCTCGGCCGCCGAGGCGAGGGCGCGGATGGCCCGCGCCGCGCCGATCGGTGACGGCACCGTCTCGGCCATCTCGCGCAGCGAACGACCCGGCGTCCATTCCGCCACCACGATGCCGCCGGAACTGCCGCGCACGACGTCGAGTACGCGGGCGAGGCCGGGCGAGTTGATCCGGCCGAGGCGCAGCGTCCGGGACAGGATCGCCTGGGGACCGTCCTGCCCGGAGTTCTCCGTCGCTTTCTGGTCGGCGTCGACGAAGGTCAGCGCGACCTCGCGATCGAGTTTGATGTCCAGCGCCTGCCAGAACTTCAGGCCGCGGGCGCCGCCGTGACTCGCCAGCAGGCGGTAACGCCCGCCCGCCACCGACGCGCCCGGAATCAACTTGGGGCCGCGCGGGATTCGCCGGGCGCCCAGGTTCTCGCCACCCATCGGCGGCATCTCCGGCGAGCCGACGGGGATCATCCCGGTGTCGTACATCGGATCGCGCGGCGGCAGCTGGTTCTCCTGCGGTCTCGCCGCGTCCTGCTCCGGTCCGGCCATGCCCGGCCCGTTGTTCGCGTACGCGGGATCCAACGGCTCCCCCGCGGTCGGCGGTACATCGGTGGACAGTCCGCCGGGCGTGGTCGCAGAAGAATCGGCGGCTGGGACGCCGCCCACCGCGTCGTCGCTCACCCTCGGTCCTCCTTCGCCCTGGTATGTCGAGGTTCCGGCGAATTCGCCACTTGTGCTTCTCTGCCGAACAGGGTACGGGAACTCACCCTTGCCGGTGCGGTCAACGGCATCGGGTCGGATCACAGGAAGCACCATGGTCTGGGCGTCCATGTACGGATCGAACCTCGGGTATGCCAAGTAGGGATCAGGCCTGCGGAGCACCTGCGTGACGTAGGGATCTTCGACCGGGCTCTCCAGGTCGAGTTCCGGCGCGGGCGGTGTCCAGCCGAGGCGCCGCGAGACGGCCACGGTGATGGCGACGATCTCCGGAATACCGGCGAGTCGCATCAAGCCGAAGGCCACCGCGAACATCACGATCGCGGTGATCGCCACCCGGATCAGCGAACCGGGGCCGCCGAAGGACTCGGTCAGCCGATCCAAGCCGAGTACCCGGTCCACGATCCACATCACCGCGCCGCCCGCGAGTGACGCAAGTACGACACGAGTCACCGTTCGGCCGACGTTCGCCATACGCAGGTCGCCGAGACTGCGGTGCAGTAGGAAACCGCCCACCACGGCGCCGACCGTGAAGCCGAGGCCGTTCGCGACACCGAGCGCGATAACCACGTGCTCGGAGTCGGTGACCACCGGAGCCAGGGCGGAGAAGACGATCTTGGCGGCGGTGATGCCGAGGATGATCCAAGTGGGAATCCACGCCTGCTCCCTGGCGTAGAACACGCGCAAGTGGATCAGCACCAGCGAGTACGGGATCAGTGCGAACGCCGACCAGCTGACCGCGAGACCGAGACGTTCGGCGTCCGATCCGAAGTTGCCGTAGCCATAGAGGGCTTGTCCGACCTGCGGACCGGCCAACGTCAAGAAGGTGACCACGGGTACCAGAGCGATCATGGTCAGCCGGGTGGCCGCGGAGAGATCGTCGACCACCGCGGGCGTGTCGTCGGCGGCGGCGTTGCGGCTCAGCCGGGGCATGATCGCGGTCAGCACCGTGACACCGAGGACGCCGTACGGCAGTTGCAGCAGCAGCCACGCGTTGTTGTAGATCGCCGGGCCTGCCGCGTCGGCATGCGATGAGATCCGGGTGGCGAAGACGAAGCCCGCCTGGCTGATGAGCACGTACAGGATGATCGCCGCGCCCATGCCGCCGAACTGCTTGAGGCGATCATCGATGCCCCACAGCGGGCGCAGGTCGATGCCCGCCCTACGGATCGCCGGAAGGAGGCTGACGGCCTGCACCACAACGCCGACCGTGACGCCGACGCCGAGCACCAGCAGCTTCGGGTCGCTCATGCGGACCGGATCCAGCGTGATCTCCCCCGGCATCAGGACGTACAGCCCGAGGACGGTGAGCACCACCAGGTTGTTCAGTACCGGCGCCCAGGCGCCGGGCTTGAACATCTGCCGGGTGTTCAGTATCGCCGTGAGCAGCGCCGACATGCCGTAGAACAGGATCGCGGGCAGCAACAGGAAAGACAGCGCCGTGGTCAGCGCCGTGTTGACCTTGCCGTCGTCGGACAGGAAGACGTGTGTGGTCAGCACCGGCGCAGCGGCCGTCGCCAGCAGCGCGGCAGTGGCCAAGACCACGAACGCCGCGGTCACCAGGCGCCGGACGAACGCCTCTCCGCGATCGGGATCCTCCTGCTCCGCGCGCACCAGCGTGGGCACCACGATCGCGGTGAGCACCGCGCCGAGCACCAACTCCGCGATCATGTTCGGGATCTGGCTGGCGACGGTGAACGCGCTTGCGATCGCCGGGCCGAGCACGGTCAGCAGCAGCAGTTGCTTGCCGAACCCCGTGATCCTGCTGATCAGTGTCGCGAACGCGATCGATCCGGAGTCGCTGAGCAGCCGGGAATTCGCGCTCTGCTTCGGCTCATCGGCCTTCGGTGGCTCCGCGGTGCCGGTGGCGGCGGGCCACTCCCTCGTCCGTGGGCGATCCGGTTCCGCGGGTTCATGCCGTACCGGGGCGGTCGGCCGCTGACGCGGCGGTGGGAACTGCTGCGGCTGCGGCGGGGCGTAGCGCGGCGGCGGCACCCGATCGGATTCCGGCGTGATCGCAGGCATCGGCCCGGAACGGGGTGGGCGCGGCGCGGCCGGGATCGGACCGGACTGCGGAGGCCGTGGCACCGCGGGTATGGCGCCGGAACGAGGTGGACGCGGCGTGGTCGGGATCCCGCCGGACTGCGGGGAACGCGGTGCGGCCGGAATGGCGCCGGACTGCGGCCCACGTGGTCCGGGGGGCGGCGGCGTCTGCCGGACATTGCCAGGCGGGCCGGAAGGCGCAGGCACCTGGCGATTGGGTCCAGGCGGAACGGGGCGGGGCCGGCCAGGACCGGCCGCCGGTGGCGGAGCCGGATATTGGCGTTGGTTCGGTACGGGGCCGGGTCGCGGCGGTGGCGGCACCGGCGGCCTCGGTTGTCCGGCGGGCGGTGGCGGCGGCATGTGCTGACCAGGGCGCGGCTGCGGTGCGGCCGGAGGACGGCTGACCTGCGGCACTCTCGGCGCCTGGCCGTCGTTGTACGGACCGCCGTTCACACCCTGGTGCTCGGCTTCGGCCGGAGCGGGGCTCCGCTCCCACGGCGCGACCGGGGCTCGGCGCACCGGTGGCCCGTCGAGCCGGTCGCTTGGTCGAGGGCGATGAGCCGATATGTCATCGTCGCTCATCATGCCTCCTGTACCAGCCGGGATTCCGCACCCCCATCGGTGCGGTGAGCCGCGGCTCGCCGCAATGGTTCGCCGTGTTCAGCGAACATTCTGTCCGTGGTCCCCGTCCGGATCGGACCGGCTCGGCAACACTGTGATTGTCCTCCACCGTGCCACATGACACTGCGGTACCCCACATCGGCGCAGGTAGCAGCGGTTTACGTAGCCCCGTCGGAGCGGGATCCGTCACCGCGTCTCCTGGAGGTGCTCCTGCTCTTTTTCCTGCGCCCGCAGCACACGCGAGCGCGCGCGCCGGTACCGGTTGACCCGGCGCCTGGTACTCGGATCGAATCCCTCGTCGGCCGGATCGGGCTGCCCGCGGAACCGGCGCCACAAACGGCGACCGGCCAGCAGGAGCAGCAGGAGTGCGGCGCATCCCGTAATTATCGCCAAGGCCTTGCCGTAGGCGTTCGAACGCACCGAGACCTGCGTGGGATTGCCGAGCGCGACGCCCTCCGGCGTGGTGAGCGAGATCGGAATGACGAGGTTGCGGCTGTCGCTGACCTCCGTCGGGATCTGGAAGGACCTGGACCCATTGGCCGGGAGCTGCTGCTCGCCGGGGTCGGTGATCTTCGTCTCGGCAGGCGCCTCGATCCGGAACCTGACCCGGATGGCCACCGGCAGATCGTTGCGCGCGACCAGCAACAGGGGGCTCTGCTCGGACGCGAGCGTGTACACGCCGCCCGGCGGCAGCACCGTCACCGAGCGATAGAGCTTGTCCATCGTCCGGGTGTTCTGGTCCAGCCGCCGCTGGGCGAAGGTGTCCGGCGGTGCGGCATCGCCCGCGCGCCGATCCGAGAGGCTCAGTACGCGCAGCAGGTCGTCGCGCAGCGGCGTCAGGAAGTCGTGCGGCGTCGGCTCGGCCTCCGGCACGTCCACCAACGCGCGCATCATCTCGGTGATCCGGCGACTCTGCTCGCGTACCGGCGGCAGGAATCGGTCCGGCACCGCGTCCTGCGCCGCCTGCGGCAGATAGTCCAGCTCGTAGGGCCGCGGGTCCGGCGGCAGCGTCACCAGATCGTGGAACGGACGCGCGGTGGCGAGGTTGCCGCGCAGCAGCTGGTCGACTTGGCGCAGCAGTGCGGTCGCCTCGTCCCGGTTCGCACCCCATTGCTGCGGCGGAACGAGCAACAGCGAGCGCGACGGGTTCGCCTCCGGGTGCAGCGCCTTCCACGAAATCGCTCCGAGAGCGTCCTGCAAGCGCGCCGCTCGTGAGTCGTTGGTCACGTCGTAGCGAACCCGGGACGGGGTGAACGGCGGGGTCGGCGGGTTCGAACCCACCGCGGCGAGCGCGGTCGCGGACCAGATGTCGAACGTCACCGCGTGCAGCGCGGGGTCGGCGGCGGGCGCGGGTGCACTCGCGGTGGGCACCGTATTGCCCGTGACCTGCGGTGCGGGCGCCGGTGCTGTCGGCTGGCTCGCGGTGATATCGGGCAGGCGTACCGCTTCCGGAATCGCCGGGTCGGCGGTGGAGAGAACCTCGTTCCCACCGGATGCGGATCGGCCGCTCTCACTGCTCGACTGCGCCCAGTCCACGCTTCCCTGCGGAACGGCCGCCGTCGACGCGAGCACGGCGGTACCGAAACCGTGACTGCGCAACAGGGCCCCCGCGCCGTCATCGATGCTGCCGGAATCCGGCAGGCTGACCCCGCGCACCGACCGGGTCGACAGGATCGAGTCGATGATCTCGGCCGGTTCGTTGATCGCGCGCGCGGACAGTGCCGGATCGTTGACCGCGGCCAGCGCGGTGAGATCGACCTGCGCGAACGGCAGTGCCACGGTGCACATCGACCCCGCCATGGCGCGCAGCCGGTCCAGCCAGGTCTGGGCCTGTTCAGCGCCCGCACCCGCTCTGGTCGCGCCGTCGGGATCGGACGGACTGGCCAGCACGCGGTAACCCTTGGTCATCGCGCGCACCGTGAGCAGCAGGTCTGGGTCGATGGCGAGGCACACGGCCGAGGCCAGATCGGTGCTGCGGCCCGCGCTCGGGTTCAACGTCCCCTCCAGCGCGGCCAGCAGTTGATCGAGACGGCCGCCCTTGCCGAGTGAGGCGGCCAATTCGTCGTCGGTGAGCTCGACCTTGCCGTCCACGCTGCCCGGACGACCCCCGACCTGCCGCGGCCGGTCGGCCAGCGGCCACAGCAGCGTGGTCGCCACCGGAGCGTCGGTGGGCGCCGATACCGACGGGGCTCCATCGCTCGCGGCGGGCGGCACGCCGAGCACCGGGAGCAGGAATCGCGCGTCGTCGAGCCTGGCCTGCGTGCCGTAAGCGGGTTCGCCGTTGACGTTCAGCAGCAGCGGGTAGACGCCCGGCTCCGTGATCCGCAGCGACGTGGCGCCGGTCTCGGAACGCAACGGGATGCTCAGCGTGAACTGTTTGCGCTGCCCCGGGTTCAGCCGCTGCGCGACATCTTCGAAGTCGCCATTCACGTCGTAGTTGACCTCATCGAGGCGCAAGGTGGCGCGCAACCCGACCGGCGTGGTGATCGCCGCCGCCCGCTGGACACGGATGCTGACGTCGTCCACCACACGATCGCCGATATTGGTGACCGTGCCCGCGACCGTGAGCACCGAATCGCTGCCCGCGGTCACTGTGGTCGGCGTCACCGAATCGAGGGACAGCTTCAGGAATTTGGGATTCGTCGAGGTGCCGGACCCGGTCGGTTGCGCTCCCGCCGCCGCGGAATCGAGCAGTGGCAGCGTCGTCACGGGGCCGAGGATGGTCAGGACCGCCACGAAGATCCGGAACAGTCCACGCGTCATCGCTTGCCGGTCTCCATCCGGTCGATCAGCTTGTTCGCCATCTCCGCCAGCCGCCGCTCATCGGCGTAGGCCAACCGAGAATCCAGTTCACTCAACGGAACCCAGGCGACCTGGGTCACTTCCACGTCGGCGTCGGACAGTTCGCCACCGACCGAACGCAGCAGATAATGATGCACCGTTTTGTGTACCCGCCGACCGTCGGTCACGAACCAGTAATCGATGCTGCCGAGTTCGGCGACCACGACACCGTTGATGCCGGTCTCCTCGGCGACCTCGCGGATCGCGGTCTGCTCGGCGGTCTCACCTTCTTCGATATGTCCTTTGGGCAGCGACCACAGTAACCGCCCGCGGCGATCGGTGCGTCCGATGAGGGCCGCGCTTCGTGCTTCCCGTGGACCGTCCAGGCCGTCGACGACCAGTCCACCTGCGGAAGTCTCCCGCACCGTGCGCATCCGCGGCTTCGCGGCGTTGGCGGCCGAACCGCGGCGCCGAGGCTGGCGGCGTCGACTGTTCGCGCGATCGGCCGGAGACACCTGGCAATCCTACTGTGTTGAATTTGCCACGACTTCGTCGCGGCGTGTTCGCGGCCCCTTTGGGGCTCGCGTTTGCGCGACCGCCGCTGGCGACTTCGTCGCGGACGCGGCGGCCGCGCAAACGCGAGCCGGGCCGCGAACGGAACAGGCTCGGTCTCGCTTCGCTCGAAAGACGTGGTTGCGGTGCGCTGGGCGCGTGGGGAGTGGAGCCGCACTACCTCGGTTCGCGATTGCAATCACCCCGGATTCGGGGTTGCGGTCTCCCGGGGTTTCGCAGTGGTTTTATGGACTGGCGGGGGCATTACTCGACCTCGCCATGGGCGCGGCGGCCGGGCGGTCCGAGGCGCACCGCGAATGAGTGGTCTGTCTCACCCGGCTCGGATGGGGTCGGCACGGTCGCCCGCAACCGGCGCCTGTGTCGGTTACGGGAGATCTGCTGGTTCGGCTACTGATTTCGTGTGGTTATCGGCGGCTCGCGGAGTGAGCCCGCAACTGGTTGCGGTGGCGGGAGCAGGGCTGGGAACCGCTTTTGGGTCAGCCCGTCTGGTACGGCCCGTGCCCCGCGGCGGCGAACCAGTTATAGGCTCGCGATCGTGGGAGTACCAACAGCAGTGCCGCTTTCGGAGGAGCCGGAAGTGGGCGCAAGGTGGCCGAAGCGCGCTGAACAGGCCCGCTTGCACTACGTCTCCGGCAAGGGAGGCACGGGCAAGTCGACGGTTGCCGGGGCGCTGGCCTTGGCGCTCGCCGCGGGCGGGCGCCGGGTGCTGTTGGTGGAGGTGGAGAGCAGACAATCGATCGCGCAGCTGTTCGATCTGCCGCCGCTGCCGCCGACCGAGACACGCATCGCCACCGCGGACGGCGGCGGCGAGGTGGTCGCGCTGGCGCTGGACATCGAGCACGCCTTCCTCGAATACCTGGACATGTTCTACAACCTCGGCTTCGCGGGCCGCGCGATGCGCAGGATGGGCGCCATCGAGTTCGTCACCACGATCGCGCCCGGTCTGCGGGACGTCATCCTGACCGGCAAGATCAAGGAGTGCGCGGTTCGCGTGGACAAGTCCGGCAAGCGGGTCTACGACGAGATCGTGGTCGACGCACCGCCCACCGGCCGGATCGCCGGCTTCCTCGACGTCACCAAGGCGATGGCCGAGGTGGCCAAGGGCGGGCCGATCGCCTCGCAGGCCGAGGGCGTCTCGCAGTTGCTGCATTCCGACCAGACCATGATCCATCTGGTCACGCTGCTGGAGGCGCTGCCGGTACAGGAAACCGCCGACGCCGTCGCCGAGCTCACCGCCGCGGACCTGCGCATCGGCACCGTCATCGTGAACCGGGCGACCGAGGGCCAGCTCCCGCCCGAGCTGCGCGCCCGCGCCGCGCAGGGCCACCTGGACGCCGACGCCGTCCGCGCGGGCCTCGACTCCGCGGGGATAAACCTCCCCGACAGCGACTTCCAGGGGCTGCTCACCGAAACGATCGAGCACTCCGCGACTCTGCAAGCACAGGACGACAGCGCCGAAGAACTGGCGAAGGTCGACATCTCCCGGCTCTACCTGCCCGCCCTGCCCGACGGAATGGACCTGGGCGGCCTGTACGAACTAGCCGAACACCTCACCGCACAGGGAGTCCGATGAGCATGCCGACCCATCCCCCGGCTGCCCCGCTGGATATTTCGCGGATCATCGCCGACCCGTCCGCGCGCGTGGTGGTCTGCTGCGGTTCCGGCGGCGTCGGCAAGACGACCACCGCCGCCGCTATCGCCCTGCGCGCCGCCGAAGAGGGGCGCAAGGTCGTGGTGCTCACCATCGACCCCGCGCGCAGGCTTGCGCAGTCACTGGGCGTCGCCGACCTCGGCAACAACCCGCAGCGGGTGGCCCTGGGGCCGGAGGCCAAGGGCGAGCTGCACGCGATGATGCTCAACATGCGTCGCACGTTCGACGACATGGTGCTCGAGCACACCAGCGGAGAGAAAGCGGAGCAGATCTTCGCCAACCCCTTCTATCAGACGGTCGCCTCCTCCTTCGGCGGCACACAGGAATACATGGCGATGGAGAAGCTGGGTCAACTGGCCCATCGCGGCGAGTGGGACCTGATCGTGGTCGACACCCCACCGTCGCGCAACGCCCTCGACTTCCTGGACGCCCCCAAGCGACTGGGCAACTTCCTCAACGGCCGGATGATCCGGGTGATCATGGCTCCCGGCCGTGGCGTGACCCGGCTCGTGACCGGCGCGATGAGCCTGGCGGTGCGCGGCGTGTCGACCGTCGTCGGAGGACAGATGCTCAAGGACGCGTCGAACTTCCTGCAATCCTTGGAGTCGTTGTTCGGCGGCTTCCAGGAGCGGGCCGAGCGCACCTTCGCGATGCTGTCGAAGCCGGGCACGCATTTCCTCGTGGTGGCGGCGCCGGAACCGGACGCGCTGCGAGAGGCCTCGTTCTTCGTCGACCGCCTCTCCACCGAGCGCATGCCGCTGGCGGGTCTGGTGCTCAACCGCACCCATCCCGTGCTGAGCTCGCTGTCGGCCGATCACGCGCTCACCGCCGCCGACCAGGTGGCGGACTCCGATCCGCTCACCGCGGCGGTGTTGCGGGTGCACGCCCGCCGGGTCACCACCGACAAACGGGAACAGCATTTGCTGCACCGCTTCACCGGCGCGCATCCGCGGGTGCCGATCGTGTCGGTCACCGCGCTTCCGTTCGAGGTGTCCGATCTCGACGCGCTGCGCGTCGTCGGCGATCAGCTCACCGGCACGGCCCGCGCGACCGCCTGATACTTAGGCGTATCCGCTATTGCTCCGAACGGAAATAACAGTCCTGAAACGAAACTGAGCCCGCTTCCGCGGGCTCTGTTTCGATTTCGCCGGGGCTACATCGCCACTTGATGCTGGCGCTGGGCCTGGAAGAAATCGGCCCACGAGGTCACTTCCGGATGCTGCTTCAACAGGGCGCGACGCTGCCGTTCCGTCATGCCGCCCCACACACCGAACTCGACGCGATTGTCCAGCGCGTCGGCACCACACTGCATGAGCACTGGACAGTGCCTGCAGATCGTCGCCGCTTTGCGCTGCGCCGCGCCGCGGACGAACAACTGATCGGGGTCCACTTCCTTGCATCGGGCCTGGGCTACCCAGGCGATCCTTGCTTCGGCCTGCTCCACGTCCAATCGAGCGATGGGGGTTGTCATGTGCATTTGGTGTGCCCCTTTGCAGTCCGAACACCGGGTCAACGGCGCTCCAGAATCGCGTTGTCACCGCGCAGCACCCAAACCCCGCTGCGAAGTGCACCACATTCCACTTTGAGTGTTAGCTCTATCACACTGGGTTCTCAATCTAGGTAAAGGTATGGCGCTTGCGCAAGACCACCTCGAGATTTTTTGGTACGTCCGTCCCTGCAAAGCCCTGCGCGCACTGGACGGGCAGGCAGATTGCGTTCGCGCCCTCCCGCGACACGCCGCGCACGATCACGCGACACGCCCATTCCGGTTCGTGAACAACCAGTTCCGCGCTCCGGACAAATGCCGCCAAGAACGCCGGAATGGCAACCCGTAGTCTTGATTCGTGCCGATCACACATACGCTCGCGCGGCTGGCCGGTAGCTGCGTGCTGGCCTCCGTGCTCGTCGCCGGGTTGTTGTTCCCGCTCGCCGGCGGCTTCGGGTTCGTCTCCAACCGTGCCGCCGACGCTGTCGACAACGTCTCCTCGGAGCTGGTCGAGGGAACGGTGCCCGCGGTCTCGACCATGGTCGACGCGGCGGGCAATCCGATCGCCTGGCTGTATGAGCAGCGCCGCTTCGAGGTGCCCAGCGACCGGATCTCCAACGACATGAAACTGGCGATCGTGTCCATCGAGGACCGCCGCTTCGCCGAGCACGAGGGCGTCGACTGGCAGGGCACGCTACGCGCGTTCCTCACCAACTCCGCCAGCGGCGAGGTCCAGCAGGGTGCCTCGACGCTGGACCAGCAGTATGTGAAGAACTTCCAGCTGCTGGTGGTCGCCAAGACCGACGCCGAGCGCCGCGCCGCCATCGAGACCACTCCGGCCCGCAAGATCCGGGAGATCCGGATGGCGCTGACGCTGGACCGTCAGCTGACCAAGGACGAGATCCTCACCAGGTACCTCAACCTCGTCCCGTTCGGGAACTCGTCCTACGGCATCCAGGACGCGGCGAAGACCTACTTCGGCGTGGACGCGGCCGAACTGAACGTCTCCCAGGCCGCGATGCTCGCCGGCATGGTGCAGAGTTCGTCCAAACTGAACCCCTACACCAACCCGGACGGCGTGCTGGCCAGGCGCAACACGGTGCTGGACACCATGATCCAGAACATTCCCAGCCGCGCTGAGGAGTTCCGCGAGGCGAAGACCAAGCCGCTGGGCGTGCTGCCCGAACCCAAGGGCCTGCCGCGCGGCTGCATCGCGGCCAACGACCGCGGCTTCTTCTGCGACTACGCGCTGGAGTACCTGGCCAACGCCGGGATCAGCCGCGAACAGATCGAGAAGGGCGGCTACCTGATCAAGACCACCCTCGATCCGGCCGTGCAGGACTCGGTGAAACGAGCGGTGACCGACGCGGCGAACCCGAACCTGGACAACATCGCGGAAGTCATGTCGGTGGTCGGCCCCGGGCACGACACGCACCCCGTGATCGCGATGGCCAGCAGCCGCACCTACGGCCTGAACCGGGACGCGAACGAGACCGTGCAGCCGCAGCCGTACTCGATGGTCGGCGACGGCGCGGGCTCGATCTTCAAGATCTTCACCACCGCCGCGGCCATGGAGAAGGGTCTCGGCATCGACGCCCAGCTCGACGTGCCAGGGCGGTTCGAGGCCAAGGGGATGGGTAACGGCGGCGCGCGCGGGTGCCCGGCCGCCACCTACTGCGTCGAGAACGCGGGCAAGTACAAGTCGCCCATGTCGGTGACCGAAGCGCTGGCGACGTCGCCGAACACCGCGTTCGTCAAGCTGATCCAGGCCGTGGGCGTCACCCCGACCGTCGACATGGCGGTCCGGCTCGGCATGCGCTCGTTCACCGAAGCGGGCACCTCCGGCCACGGCAACCAGAGCCTGGCCGACATGATCAAGGAACAGAACCTCGGCTCGTTCACCCTGGGACCGGTCGCGATCAATCCGCTGGAGCTGTCCAACGTCGCCGCGACGCTGGGGTCCGGCGGCCGCTGGTGCCCGCCGAACCCGATCAAGGAGGTCGTCGACCGTCAGGGCAAGCAGGTACCGCTGACCCAGCAGGCCTGTGAGCAGGTCGTCGAGCCGGGCCTGGCCAACACCCTGGCCAACGCCATGAGCAAGGACGACATCTCCGGCACGGCGGCGGGCGCGGCCCAGTCGGTGGGCTGGAACTTCCCGATGTCGGGCAAGACCGGTACCACCGAAAGCCACCGTTCCTCGGCCTTCCTCGGCTTCACGAACGCTCTGGCCGCCGCGGTCTACGCCTACGGTGACAGCCCGACCCCGGGTGAGATCTGCTCGTTCCCGCTGCGCAACTGCGGCGACGGCAACCTGTTCGGCGGTAACGAACCCGCGCGCACCTGGTTCAACGCGATCAAGCCGGTGATACCGCTGTTCCCGCCGCCCGGGTTGCCCCCGTTGGACAACAAGTACGTGCGTGGCGCGAACAACGCGCAGGTGCCCGATGTCGTCGGCATGACCCAGGGCGAGGCCACCTCGGCGCTGGTCGCCGCGGGCTTCCAGGTGTCGCCGGTGACCGGGGCGGGCGATCGGCCCAAGGGCACCGTCATGGGCACCGCGCCCAACGGGTCGGCGATCCCCGGCTCGGTGATCACGCTGTACATCAGCGACGGCACCGTCCGGGCGGCGCCGCCGCCGGGGCCGCCCGCACCGCCGCCGGGCATCCCCGGGCTGCCCGTTCCGCGGCTGCCACCGATCCCCATCCCGATCCCGATCCCGCGCTGAGCAAGCGAAAGGGGCCGCGAACCTCACGGTTCGCGGCCCCTTTCGCGTCGCCGTCCTACAGCCGCGCTTTCACCGCGGCCGAGATGCGCGAGCCGTCGGCCTTGCCCGCGGCGAGCCCGGTGGCGATCTTCATGACCTGCCCCATCTGCCGCATGCCGGGACGCTCCCCGATCTCCTCGGCGACCTGCGCGATCGCGGTGTCGGCGAGATCGGCGACCTCGGCCTCGGTCAACTGGGTCGGCAGGTACTCCTCGATGATCTGCGCCTCGGCGCGCTCGTTCGCCGCCAGTTCGCCGCGCCCGGCCTGCGTGTAGACCTCGGCGGATTCGTTGCGCTTCTTCGACTCCTTCTGCAGCACGGAGACGACCTCGGCGTCGGTGAGTTCACGGGCCGCCGAGCCGGCGACCTCGGCGTTCTGAATCGCCGACAGCAGCATCCGCAACGTGGAAAGGCGCAGCGTGTCCTTGGCTTTCATCGCGGCGGTGAGATCCGTCCGCAGCTGCGATTTGAGTTCCGACATGCCGCTCACGGTAGCCGCTGGGACGCGGCGGTCCCACTACATTTGCCGCGCGGCCCGATTTCCCGCCGGAAAAACGGGCGCCTGTGCGGAAACACACTCGGCGCTCCTGAGCGAGGTCACCTATGCTGGGCAAATGCCCGTGATCTCGACCTCTGCTGTACGCACGACCGCGCTGGGAGCCGCCGGGGCCGCGGTGGCCGGAATCGGCTACGCCTCGCTGGTCGAACGCAACGCCTTCGTCCTACGGGAGGCGACCATGCCCGTGCTGGCGCCGGGGTCGTCGTCGCTGCGGGTGCTCCACCTCAGTGACCTGCACATGATGCCGGGACAGAAGCTCAAGCAGCAGTGGCTACGGGAGCTGGATCGGCTGGAGCCCGACCTGGTGATCAACACCGGCGACAACCTCTCGCATCAGAAGTCGGTGCCCGCGGTAGTTCAGGCCCTCGGCGGATTGCTTTCCCGCCCGGGCCTTTTCGTTTTCGGCAGCAACGACTACTTCGCGCCGGTGGCGAAGAACCCGCTGAAGTACTTCAAGAAGGACCACCGCCGCACCTACGGCGCTCCGCTGCCGTGGAAAGACCTGCGTGCGGCTTTCACCGAGCGCGGTTGGCTCGATCTGACGCACGTGCGCCGCGATCTCGAAGTGGCAGGCATCCGCATCGCCACCGCCGGTGTGGACGACCCGCACTTGCAGCGCGACCGGTACGACACTGTCGCGGGGGCCCCGAATCCCTTGGCCGACCTGCGGCTCGGCCTCACCCACTCCCCTGAGCCCCGAGTGCTGGACCGTTTCGCCGAGGACGGGTACGACCTGGTGCTCGCCGGGCACACCCATGGCGGCCAGTTGTGCCTGCCCGGCTACGGCGCCCTGGTCACCAACTGCGGGATCGACCGGTCCCGGGTGAAGGGTCCGTCGAAGTGGGGGGAGCACACCCAGTTGCACGTCTCCGCGGGTGTCGGCACCTCACCGTGGGCGCCGTACCGGTTCTGCTGCCGCCCGGAGGCGACCCTGTTGACGCTGGTAGCCGCGCCGCCGAAGCGGCCGGGCGCCGACACGGGCCAGGGAGTGTCGGCATCGGAGGCCGTCGCCCGCTAATGTCCCCTGCCGAGACGTGTGGCAGGTAGGGGACAACTGTGAGTGGATTCGACGACCGGCGCGACCCGACGACTCCGGGACGGCCCGCCGGGCCGCCGACTCCTCGGCAACAGCCCTACCCCCCATTACGTTCCGTTCCCGCCTCGGCGGACGGTAACGACGCTCGACCGCCGCACAGCGGAGCGCATCCCGGCGGAACCGACGACTCGGGACGCCCCGCCGGCACGCCTTGGCAGCGCGGCGCTCGGTCGCCCGGCCTGATCCCGGGGCAGCCGCATTCGGGCCCAGCCGAGGACGGCGCGACGCCTCAGTGGTGGCAGCCCGACCCGGCCACGCAGTGGCAGCCGTACCAAGAGCCCGCACCCACACTCCAGTGGCAGCCGGGCGGGCAGAGCGATCCCGCACCGGCTCGGCCGCAGGGCACGCAGGACGACCCGACCTTGCTCGCTCCGTCGTCGGGTGGTCCCGCGCAACCCGGACCGTCGGGCCACAACGATCCCACCATGCAGGCCCCGTCCCTCGGGCAGACGCCCTCCGGGCAGTGGCCGCCACAGGGCGGTCCCGGCCCCGGTACAGGCGGGCGCAACGATCCGACCATGCTCGGCCAACCGCTCGGCGCGCTCGACCCCTTCGGCCGCGGGGGGCCGGGTCCCGCGCCGGGCTCCGGCGATTCGGCACCGACCTTGCTCGGCTATCCGAGCGCCGATCGATTCGGCCAACCGGCACCGGCCCCACAGTGGCAACCGGGCGGCGGGCCCGGGCAATACGGCACGGCACCGGATGGCCGATATCACCCGGGCTATGGTCCACAGGCCGGAGGTCCGCCACCGAACCGTCCGAGCGGGAGCGGCCGAGGGAAGGTCCTTCTGTCGGTTGGCCTGGCGGTGCTGCTGGTAGCCGGTCTCGCTGCCGGGGCAGTGGCCCTCACCCGGATGAAGACGAACGATCCCGCCGAGGGCACCGCGCCATCGATGGTGAACGCGCTCAACACCACCACAGCGAGCGCGCCCGCCCGGACCACGACCAGATCGGCCCCGACGACGACCGCGCGAGGTTCCGGCGACAAGACTCCGGTCGTCCCCGGCTATCAGGTGGTCCGAGCACCCGACAGCGGCGCCGCCTACGACGTGCCCGCCGACTGGACGGTGGCGCCGCAGGGCACCATCGGCGGCTTCGGCGAGCCACCGAATGCCGTCGCGGGGAAGGGCTTGGCCAGCGAGGGCAAGGGCTACTGCCCGGGCTCGACCCGGACCGTAGCTTTCCTGACCGGCTCGAACACCTCAGACCCCGGGAAGGCGGCCACCGAACTCGGCACCAGGACCGCCACGCTCGCCTACACCGGGACCCAGGGCGGCACACCCGGCCTGCCCATGCCGCTGGCGTCGCTGGACGGATCACAGCACGGCATGTTCGTGGAGACCAAGGGCACCGTCTCCGACGCCAAGCCCGGCTGCGCGAAGGCGTACTCCGTCTACACCGCCGCGTTCCCCAACGATCAGGGCAACTTCGTCATGGTGATCGCCGCCGACACGGGCGTCCCGCACGCGCTCGACGCCGAGACCGCCAAGAAGATCTTCACCAGCATCCGCCCCCTCGCAGGGTGACTGACCTGCCGGTTTAACGTCTCGGGCGCCCCTGTTGTAAGCTACTCCAGGTTCGCTTCACGGGGTGTGGCGCAGCTTGGTAGCGCGCTTCGTTCGGGACGAAGAGGTCGCAGGTTCAAATCCTGTCACCCCGACTCGTGGTTGAGACGACGGGAAGGCCCCTGACCGGTTCACGGTCGGGGGCCTTCTCCGTTGTGCGGCCCTTTGTAGGTTGGTCCGCTCGCATGCGGGAATATCATCGCTGAAACCGAATTCCCGCAATCGACGAAAGGTCGGCAGATGAGCAAGCCCGTCGACAGCGTGCCCGCGGACAGACCGCTGTCCGGGAAGACCGCCCTGGTCACGGCGGCCTACACCGGAATCGGCAGGTCGATCGCGAAAACTCTTGCCGCGCAAGGCGCTCAGGTCGTGGTGCAGCATCCGCACTTCCCCGAGCCCGCTGCGGACGTCGTCAAGGAGATCACCGAGGCGGGCGGCGCGGCGCTGGCACTCGCGGCGGATATCGCCGATCGCGACGAATACGAGGAGCTGGTGCAGGCGCTGCTCGAGGATCGCGGCGGCTGGCACGTGCTGGTCAACACCGCGGCGGTGCCGGAATCCGAGCCGTTCCCGAAGCTCAGCTCGGAGGCGTTCGACAGCAATTTCGCGGCCACGGTGAAGGGCGTCTTCCACGGCATGCAACTGGCGTTGCAGCACTTGGCCGACGAAGGCCGGGTCATCACCGTCTGCGATCCCGCCGACCCGGGCGGCGCGGTGCACGAAGCGGTGCGCGGCGCGGTCGAGCAGCTCGGCCAGGCGGTGGCCCCGGACTTCGGGTCCCGGCGGATCACCGTCAATACGGTCAGCTACGGCGCCGGGACGACCGACAACGCGGAACTCGAGACCGCCCTCGCCGCGATGCGGCCGACCGAGCCGGGCGCGGTGGTCGCCTATCTGGCCGGTAACGCGGCGAGCACGGTGAACGCACAGATCATCCGGCTCGACGGCACGGGCGGCCGGTAGCAGGCGCGGCTGCGGCCGACGCGCCCGCGGTCAGCGAGCGCGCCGGCCGGACGCTCAGGCGGTGACCGTACCGCCGTAGGAACTGAATCCCCGGCCCAGAGCCTGGCAGGTGAAGCTGCCGTGGAAGCCGACCTGGCACGACGCTCCGGCGTGCTCGATGATCGGACCCCACTGGCCCGAGCCGGTTTTCACGTCGTTGATGCTGGGGTTGCCACCCGGCAGCGTGTACGGCGTGGCCGGGTCGAAGGTGGGATGCGCGGGCAGCCAGGCCTGGTCGATCACGATCTCGTTCACCGTCACCGGTACCGGGATGTAGGTGCCGCCGACGTAGTAGCTCATGTGCTGGGGATAGCCGAAATCACATCCGACGGAGCCGTCCGCGAAGATCGCGCAGTTCGTGCTGCCCGCCGAGAAGTAGACCGTGCCCGGATCGGCTTGGGCGTTGCCGGCCGCCACAAGGGTCGCCATCGCCGCGGCGGCGAGGGCTCCGGCGATCTTCGTGCTGCGCTTCATACCTTCTCCTTGATGCTTCGCTGTTGGACAACCGACTCGATGAGACTGTCGGGGCTGCCCGGGATTTCGTTTCGCTCCGAGTACCCCGGACGGCGGCCGAACATTGCTCCGACCGGCGCGGTGAGCAGACGCTAACGCGGCGATAACTTACGGTCACTCCATCGAAACGCGAGGTCAATAGCGTATACAGCCATGTCGACACGGATAGCGACACTGGCCGACGCGGCGGGCAAACCCCTGCGCGACGTGGTGTACGAGAAGCTGCGCAGCGAACTCATGAACGGGGACATCAAGTTCGGCGAACGTCTCACCGAGCCGAAACTCTCCACCCGCTTCGGCATCTCGCGCACGCCGATCCGCGAAGCGCTGACCGTCCTGTGCTCGGACGGACTACTCCAACGCGAAGAATACGGATTCAGTCCGGTCCGGCCGAGCATCCCGCTGATCCGCGACCTGTACGAGCTGCGAATCACGCTGGAGCTGGGCGGTCTCCAGCGCGCGATGACCAATCCCGCGGTCACGCACGATCGGGCGCTGCTGGAGGCCGAGCGCGCCGCCTGGCTGGAACTGCGCGCCGACCCTCCGGCCCAGGAGCCCGGCTTCGTGGTGCGTGACGAGGAATTCCACGTCACGCTGCTGACCGCCGCGGGCAACACCGAGATGGTGCGCGCGCTCAAAGCGGTGAATTCCCGCATCCGGCACGTACGCATGTACGACTTCATGGTCAACAACCGGATCGAGACCACCATCGCCGAGCACCTCGGAATCCTGGACGCCGTTCTGGCGGACGACCTTCCGCTCGCGTATCGGCTGCTGCACACGCACATCGGTGAATCGCTGGACGTCGTGCTCGAGCGGGTCACCCGCGCGATCGCGGCGATGTCGCTGGCTACGGAATAGCAGGGAGCGGTAGTGAGTCTGGAATTCGATACGGTACTCGTCGCCAATCGCGGCGAGATCGCATGCCGCATCATGCGCACAGCCCGGGAACTCGGGCTGAAGACGGTGGCCGTGTACTCCGATGCCGATGTCGGCGCCGCGCACGTCGAAATGGCCGATGTCGCCGTGCACCTGGGTCCGGGACCGGCCGCGCAGTCCTACCTGCGTGCCGATTCGGTGGTCGAGGCGGCGCTGGCGACCGGAGCGGGGGCCATTCATCCCGGCTACGGATTTCTCTCGGAAAATGCCGATTTCGCCGCCGAGGTGGAGAAAGCGGGCATCGCGTTCGTCGGACCGACCCCACAGCAACTGCGCGTCTTCGGTGACAAGCACACCGCACGCACCGCCGCACGCGCGGTGGGCGTGCCGCTCATCCCGGGCAGCGACCTGCTCGAATCGGCCGAACACGCGGTGGCGGAAGCGGAGCGGATCGGTTTCCCCGTGATGCTGAAGGCGGTCGGCGGCGGTGGCGGCATCGGTATGCAGGCCTGCTTCGGCCCGGACAAGGTGCGCGCGGCCTACGAGCGGGTGCAGCGCATCGCCGCGGCGAACTTCGGTTCGGCGGGCGTCTTCCTGGAGCGTTTCGTCGCGCGCGCCAGGCACGTCGAGGTGCAGCTGTTCGGCGACGGCAGCGGCCGCGTTGTCAGCCTCGGTACCAGGGACTGCTCGCTACAACGCCGCAACCAGAAGGTGATCGAGGAGGCGCCCGCGCCGGGACTCACCGCGGAATTGTCCGAGCACCTGCTCGCCGCGTCGCGGGAACTGGCCCGCTCGGTCGGGTACCGCTCGGCCGGGACGGTGGAGTTCGTCTACGACACCGACAGCGGCGCCGCGTCGTTCCTGGAGATGAACACTCGCCTTCAGGTCGAACACCCGGTCACCGAGGCGGTCACCGGCGTCGACTTGGTCGAGTGGATGCTGCGCCTGGCCGGCGGCGACACCGCGATGGTGGACGAGCAGCCCGAGAGCGGACCGGCGATCACCGGCCATGCGGTGGAGGCGCGGGTCTACGCGGAAGATCCCGGCCACGATTACCGTCCGAGCGCGGGCCTGGTCACGGCCGCGCACTTCCCGGACGACGTCCGGGTCGACACGTGGGTCGGCACCGGTTCGGAGGTCAGTTCGTATTACGACCCGCTGCTGGCCAAGGTGATCAGCGCGGGCGAGAGCCGAGCCGACGCCTTCGCCGCGCTGCGCACCGCGCTCGGCGCGACCCGCGTCTACGGTGTGCAGACGAATCTGCCGCAACTGCGCCAGGCCGCGGCCGACGGCCGGGTCCTGCGCACCGAGCACACCACGACCACGCTGGCCGAGATCCGCCCGGTCGGCCGCCGCATCGACGTGCTGCGCGGCGGAACGATGACCACGGTGCAGGACCATCCGGGCCGGATCGGCTTGTGGGAGGTCGGCATTCCGCCGTCCGGTCCGATGGACGACCTCTCCTTCACCCTCGCCAACACAGCGGTCGGCAACCCGGTGGGCGTCCCCGCGCTCGAATGCACCTTGCAGGGACCGCAATTGCGCTTCTCCGACACCACGGTCGTGTGCGTGACCGGTGCGCAGGCTCCGGTGACGGTGGACGGCCGCCCGGTGGCCATGTGGGAGCCGGTCACCGTGGCCGCGGGCGCGGTGCTGGACATCGGCGCACCGGCCGACACCGGCCTGCGCACCTATCTGGCGGTACGCGGCGGCATCGACGCGCCGCTCTATCACGGCAGCGCGTCCACCTTCACCCTCGGCGGATTCGGAGGTGTGACCGGTAAGGCGGTGGCCACCGGCGACGTGCTCGGAATCGCCCCGGCGCCCGCCGACACGCTCGGCGCGCCGGCCGCGGTACCGCCGGGTGACCGGCCCGAGTTCACCCACGAGTGGCAGCTCGCGGTCGGTGTCGGTCCGCAGACATCGCCCGCGTACTTCACCGACGCCGACATGACCCAGTTCTGCACGCACCCATGGCGGGTCGGCAGCCACGCCAACCGCACCGGCATCCGGCTGGAGGGCCCGAAACCGGCCTGGTCGCGCACCGACGGCGGTGAGGCCGGGCTGCACCCGTCCAATCTGCACGACAACCCCTACAGCGTGGGCGCGTTGAACGTCTCCGGCGACACGCCCATCCTGCTCGGTCCCGACGGCCCGAGCCTCGGCGGCTTCGCCTGTCCGCTCACCGTGGTGTCCGCGCATCGCTGGCGGATGGGCCAGTTGCGTCCCGGCGACTCGGTGCGGTTCGTGCCGGTCGACGACGACAAGGCGGCCGCGTTGCGCGCGTCCAACGGCAGCCGCGTGCCGGATCTGGTCACCGATACCCGCGCCGCCCTGCGTGATCGCGGCGTACTCGGCAGTGTCGAGGCGTCGCAGGACCGCCCGCGCGTGCGCTATCTGCGCGGCGGGGACGACAACGTGTTGGTCGAATACGGGGAGATGGTCCTCGATCTGGGGCTGCGCATGCGGGTGCACGCACTGGCCGAAGCTCTCGCGGCCGTGCGGCTGCCCGGCATTCTCGACGTGACTCCGGGCGTCCGGTCGCTGCACGTCCACTTCGACCCGGAGGTGCTGCCGCAGCATCGGTTGCTCGGGACGTTGGCCGAACTCGAACTCGACCTGCCCGCCACGACCGACCTGGTGGTGCCGAGCCGCACCATCCGGCTGCCGCTGTCGTTCGACGATCCCTCCATCGCCGAAGCGATCGACCGCTACCGCAGCGGCGTGCGCGACGCCGCGCCCTGGCTGCCGTCGAACATCGAGTTCATCCGCCGCATCAACGGGCTCGACAGCGTGGACGATGTGCGCGCCACCGTCTTCGACGCCGAGTATCTGGTGCTCGGCCTCGGAGACGTGTATCTCGGTGCGCCGCTGGCGGTTCCGCTCGATCCGCGGCACCGCCTGGTCACCACCAAGTACAACCCGGCGCGCACCTGGACTCCCTCCGACGCGGTCGGCATCGGCGGCAAGTACCTGTGCGTCTACGGCATGGCATCACCGGGCGGTTACCAGCTGATCGGCCGCACCGTGCCGATCTGGTCCAGCTACCGGCAGTCCGCGCCGTTCGAACCGGGCACGCCCTGGCTGTTCCGGTTCTTCGATCGCATCGTCTGGGAACCCGTCGGCGCGGAGCAGTTGCTCGAACACCGTGCCGCGGCCGAGGCGGGCAGATTCGACGCCGAGGTCAGTGAGGGCAGTTTCGCGCTCGCCGACCATCTGCGGCTGCTGCGCACGGAGGCCGATTCGATCGCCGAGTTCGAGACCAGGCAGGCCGCCGCGTTCGAGGCGGAGAAGGAAGCCTGGCGGGCGGCGGGTGAGTTCGAACGCGGCACCGTCGCGCCCGTCGCCGCGCCGATCGAAGACCCGTTGGCCGGGCTGCCCGCCGACGCGACGGTGGTGTCCGCGCCGATGATCGGCAATGTGTGGCGCGTGGAAGTCCAGCCGGGGCAGCGCGTCACGGCCGATGCGCCGGTTGCCGTCCTGGAGGCGATGAAGCTCGAACTACCTGTGCACAGCCCGAGCGCGGGCACCGTGCTGAAGGTATTGACCGCGCCCGGCGCCAAGGTGGAGCCGGGCACGCCCCTAGTAGTGATCGGAGTCGACTGAATGCCCGTTCCAGGCAACACGGCAGCCGACCCCGTCGAACGCGTCGCGGCCGCCTATCGGCGGATCGTCGAGGTCGATCGGCCGGAGGTGTGGATCACCCTGCGACCGGAGCACGAGGTCGCCGCCGAAGCGGCCGCCCTCGCGCGACGGCTCGCCGCCGGAGAGATCTTGCCGCTGGCGGGAGTCCTGGTGGCGGTGAAGGACAACATCGATGTGGCGGGGCTGCCGACCACCGCGGCCTGCCCCGAGTTCGCCTACCAGCCGGAGGTGACCGCGGCGGCGATCGAGCGGTTGCTCGCGGCCGGGGCGCTGGTGCTGGGCAAGACGAATCTGGACCAGTTCGCCACCGGGCTGGTCGGGACGCGCAGCCCGTACGGCGCGGTGCGCAACGCTTTCGATCCGGAGTTGGTGTCGGGCGGGTCGAGTTCCGGTTCCGCGGTGGCGGTCGCGCTCGGCATCGCGGATATCGGAATCGGCACCGACACCGCCGGATCCGGCCGCGTGCCCGCCGCACTGCACGGGATCGTCGGCATCAAAGCCACGCTGGGCGTGATCCCGGCGCACGGGACCGTGCCTGCCTGCGCGGACTACGACGCCGTGACGGTCTTCGCCGCCGACCTCGCCTCGGCGGTGGCCGCGGCGGCGGTGATGGCGGGCCCGGAGCCGCGTGACTCGCGCAGCCGAAGCTGGCCCGCCGACGTCCGGTTGGCCGCCCCGCTCGCGCCGCGCATCGCCGTGCCGCGCCCCGAGGACCTGGCCGCGCTCAGCGAGCCATATCGGGAAGCGTTCGCGCGCACCGTCGCCGCTGTCGGCGAAACCGGTGCGAAGACCGAGGAGATCGACATCTCCGCCCTGCTCGACGCCGCGCTGTTGCTCTACGACGGCGCGCTCGTCGCCGAACGCTATGCCGCGGTGGGCGCGTTCCTGGACACCGCCCCCGCGGGCGCCGATCCCACGGTCGCCGCCATCATCGGCGCGGCGCGGCACAAGACCGGTTCCGCGTTCGCCGCCGACCTCGACACCCTCGCCCGCGCCAAGGCGGCGGCCGCCGAACTCCTGCACGGCTTCGACGCACTGCTGTTGCCGACGACCACCGAGCACCCGAGCATCGCGGCGGTGCGGGCCGATCCGATCGGCATCAATCGGCGAATGGGCACGTACACCAACTTCTGCAACCTGCTGGACATGGCCGCCGTCGCCGTCCCCGGCGCCCCTACCGCCGAGGGCGCGCCGTTCGGCGTCATGCTGGTCACTCCCGCCTTCGCCGATCAGGTGGCCGTCGATCTCGCCGCCCGTCTGGTCGGTCTCGACAGCGCTCCGCTGTTCGTCGATCGCGGTGTCGACCTGGCCGTCTTCGGCGCGCACCTGCGCGGGCAGCCGCTGCACTGGCAGCTCGAGCAACTGGGCGCCCGCTTCCTCGGTGACATCCGGACCACCGACGCCTACCGCCTGACCGCACTGGACACCACGCCGCCCAAGCCGGGCTTGGTGCGACACGGACCCGGCCGCGGCGCTCCGATCGAAGGGGAACTGTTCCGCGTCTCCCCGGCGGGGCTGGGTGGCTTCCTCGCCGAGTTGCCAGCTCCCATGGCGCTGACCAGCATCGAACTCGCCGATGGCCGCGACGTCGTCGGGTTCGCCTGTACCTACGACGCCGCGAGCGCCGCAACCGACATCACCCACCACGCGAGCTGGCGCGGATACCTCCGACACCGCGCCTAGCTCCTGCGATCCACCAGTGGCCCATGGCCGCGAGAACCCCCTCGCCGCCATGGGCCTTTCTCATACGGGGCCGTTTAGACATTTGTACTAGACATTCGTGCAAGTGCTGTGTTAGACATATGTCTAAGACATTTGGACAAACCCCATGGGAGTCGAGGAAAGTCATGAGCGCCAAGTCCGTAAGCAGCCAGCTCCGCGTGCTCGTCGCCGGCGGCGGCATCGGCGGCAATGCCGTCGCGCTGCAACTGCTCCGGTCCGGCATCCGGGCCACCGTGGTGGAGCGCGCCGCGGCGCCGCGACCGGGCGGGCAGGCCGTCGACCTGCGCGGACCCAGCCGCGAGGTGGCCGAGCGGATGGGCATGATGCCCGGCATCCGCGATTATCAGCTCGACGAGCGCGGCATGAAGTACGTCGACGACGCGGGCCGCGAAATCCTCCGCATGCCCGCCGAACTCTTCGACGGCAAGGGCGCCGTCGCCGAAATCGAGATCACCCGCGGGGACCTCAACCAGGTGCTGCTCGACCTGCTCGACGCCGAAGGCGGCGTCGACTACCGCTACGGCGAGTGGATCACCGACATCCGGCAGGACGACGCGGGCGTCGACGTGACCTTCGCTTCCGGAGCGGCCGGGCGATTCGACATCGTGATCGGCGCGGATGGGCTGCACTCCGCTACCCGCGGAATGGTGTTCGGCCCCGAGGAGCAGTTCGCGACGTACCTGGGCGGATACATGTCGTTCTTCACGCTGCCGCGACCGGAAGACCTGGAACCGCACTGGTTCACGATGCATTCGATGGTCGGAGCCACCGGCTTGGGCATGCGCCCCGACGCCGACCCGGCCACCTGCAAAGCGCTCGTCGTGATCCGCGCGGCGGCGGATCCCGCGCTGCGCCGGGACGTCACGGCACAGCAGCAGTTCATCCGCGAGCGCCTGGCCGGCGGCGGCTGGGAGTCCGCTCGCATCGCGGCGGCGATGACCGATGCGCCGGACTTCTACTTCGACGAGCTGGCCCGCATCGACATGCCGAGCTGGGTCCAGGGCCGGGTGGTCCTGCTCGGCGACGCCGGGTACTGCGGTTCCCCGCTCACCGGGCAGGGCACCGCGATGGCACTGGTGGGCGCGTACGTGCTCGCCGGTGAACTCGCCGCGCACGCCGACAACCCCGGACAGGGCCTGGCCCGCTACGAGGAGGTCCTGCGCCCCTTCGTGAAGACGGCCCAGCAGTTGCAGCCGGGCGGCTTGAACGCGATGACGCCCAAGTCGCGCTTCGGTATCCGCGCGGGCCACACCCTCAGCAAACTGATGCTTTCGAAGGCGATGCGACCGGTCATGATGCGGATGCTGAGCAAGACCGAGACCTACGACCTGCCCGACTACTCGGCAGCGACCGTCTGAACCCGTGGCCCGCGCTTCGACCGGAGTCCCGTAGGGCTCCGGTCGACGACCGGCGTCAGTCGATCACGGTCCGGTCGTCGAGCAGGAACGGCAGCACGAAGGTGCGCAACATCGCCCGTTCCTCGTCTTCTCCCGCGCCGGGCAGCGTCAGCAACGACACCATCGCGCGCACCACCCACCGGCCGACGCGCTCGGCCGCGAGCGGGGGCAACCCAGGACGGAATCCGGCGACGAAATCCGTGGCGAGCGCGTCGACCACACCCGGCGAATTGGCCAGCTGGGCCACGATTCCCGCGTTGGACGGTTCCAACCAGACCGCCAGATGCGGCGTCTTGCGCACCTCGGCCAACAGTGCGGTCAACGTGTCGAGCAGTTGCTCCCCCGGCTCCGCGCTCGCGGACTCCGCCCGGTCCCGCCAGACCCGCTCGACCAGCTGCCGCGCCTCCCGGCCCGCGAACGCCACGTAGAGCGCCTGCCGATTCTCGAAATAGCGATACAGCGTCGCCCTGGAACAGCCCGCGGCGTCGGCGACTTCGGCCATGCCGACCCCGCTGACGCCCTTGTCGATGAACAGCGCGCGCACCGCGTCGAGAATGCGCTCACCGGCCAGTTCGGCGCGACCGTCGGCCAGCCAATCGCCACTCATGCCGTGTCCCTTCCGGCGCGAACGAGGTCTTCCGTGGTCACGCCCCGCACCGGAACGGCACAGTAGTCGGCCTGCGGACGTACGGACCGCTCGCGTACTCGACCGCGTCGACGTCGACGGCGTACTCCGGGAAGCGATCGAGCAACTCTTCGAGCGCGACACGGGCTTGCATCCGCGCGGCCGCCGCGCCGAGACAGTGATGCGGCCCGTGCCCGAAGGTGAGGATGCGCTGCGGATTCCGGTCGATATCCAGCTCGGCGGCGTCGGCGCCGAACGCCCGCTCGTCCCGGTTGGCCGACCCGAACACCAGTAACACCTTCCGCCCCGCGGGCACCGTCTTCCCGGCCAGTTCCACATCGCGCGTCGCGGTCCGCGCCAACCCTTGCACCGGTGCGGTGAGCCGGGCGAACTCCTCCACCGCGACGCGAATGCGATCGGGTTCCGCGGCGAGCGCCGCGCGCTGGTCCGGGTGCTGTTGCAGTAGTTGCACGGCGCCGCCGAGCAGGCCCGTGGTGGTGTCGTTGCCGCCCGCGACCATGGTCCAGGCGTAGGCGAGGATCTGGATCAACCCGCGCACGTCCGTGTCGTCGGCCGCCATTCCCGCCTGGACCAGCAGGGACACGGTGTCGTCGCCGGGGTCGGTGCGCCTGCGTTCGATCAGCTCGGCGAAGTAGCCCATCATCTCCGCCGACGCCGCCTGCGCCTTGGTGTTCGTCCGGTCGATGCTGCCCGCGACGACGGCATCGGTCCAGCCGTCGAACCTCGCCCGGTCCTGTTCCGGCACCCCGAGGTAATACGCCACCACCATGCTCGGCAGCGGCTTGAACAATTGCTCGACGATGTCCCCGCCGCCCTGGGCCGCGATGGCGTCGAGCCGGTCGCGCACGAAGCGGCGGACCACCGGCTCCACCTCCTCGACCTGGCGCGGGGTGAATCCGCGAGCGACCAGTTTGCGGAAGTCGGTGTGCTGCGGCGGGTCCTGCATCACCAGCGGAGGGTTGTCGGTCAGGCCGAGTTCGTCGAGCTCGCCGTATTCCACCGTCAGCCCGTCGCGGGAGGAGAACGCGTCGCTGTCGCGCGCCGCCGCGTAGACGTGCTCGTGCCGGGTGAGCACCCAGTAGTCGTTCTCCGGTCGCGCGGCCGGTACGACGTGCTGCACCGGATCGTGCTCACGCAGTGCCGCGTACATCTCCCACGGCGAGGCCCAAGTAGGACCGGAACGAAGTTCGAAAACCGGAGCCGTCCGATACGCAACATCCGCCATGTATCGACCGTAAGACAAATTAAGCAACCTGTCTAGAACTGGTTTCAGGTCGACCGGCCGGTCACCATTCACTACCAGCCCAGCCGCGCCTGCCTCGCGTCGGGCCCGGCGCCGCACACTCGTGGGTTACCTTCGGCAGCGGCAACACCGTCTCGTTGCCGGTCAGCTCCAGGAAGAGCCAGCGCGAGCGACCGCTCCGCGTCCCGCGTCCGCCGGGCCGGCCACCCCTCGTAGACCGGCCCGGCGGACACCACCCCCGAGTCCCGACCTGTCACCCCTCGAGACAGGTCGTTCCTCGGTTCGCACCTGCGGTGCTGGGTATGTCCCTCCCGCGAGACAAAGAATGCAGGGGCGGGCTTGGCGCGCACTTAAGAACACCTTGCAAGATCGAAATCGCAGATGAGCGGGTTGACCGAGCGGTGACCCCGCTAGCGCCTATCGCCCGGCCCCGGATCGCGGGATGATGGTCATAAGTGCGCCAAGAAGATTGGGAGCGACGATGGAAACCGTGGTGGTCTGGATTCTGGCGACCCTGCTCTACTGGTGGGGCCTGCTGTAGCTGACCGGAGCCTGGCCGCCCGATCCGGCCAGGTCTACTACAAGTCGTCGTAATCTTCGTCCTCCGGACGCCACCGAGTTCGTCCTCGACGAGCCGAGGGTGCCGCCACGGTCCCCGTCCCCGGCCTCGCTATCGGCGTCCGCTTCGGCCGACACACCCGGCGAGTGTCACCGGAGCCGGTCTACGGCCACCTTCGTCACTTCCGCCAGCAGGTCGTTGTTCACCTCGGCGTCCTCGGCCGGTTTGCGGCTCATGATCGCGATCACGATCGGCGCCCGCCCGCCTTCGGGCCAGACGATCGCGACGTCGTTGGCGGAACCGTAGGAGCCGGTGCCCGTCTTGTCGCCGGTGACCCACTCGGCGGGCAACCCCGCCCGGATGCGCTTGCCACCCGTCGTGTTCGCCTTCAGCCAGACGGCCAACTGGTCGCGTTCCCGGGCGCCGAGCGCGTCGCCCAACGCCAAGACGCGGTAGTCCGCGGCCAGTGCGGCCGGAGTGGTGGTGTCGCGCTCGTCACCGGGGATCGCGGTGTTGAGTTCGGTCTCCCAGCGGTCGAGCCTGCTGGTCGGATCACCGAGCGTGCGAAGAAACGCCGTGAGCCCCGCCGGGCCGCCGATCTCACGCAGCAACAGGTTGCCCGCGGTGTTGTCGCTGCGGGTGATCGCGGCCTCGGCCACGCGCGCCAGCGTCATCCCGTCGGCCAGTTCGGCGCTGGTCACCGGCGAGTTGTCGACCAGATCAGCCTCGTGGAAGCGGATCACTTGATCGAAGTATCCCGTGTCGAGCGGATGCGCTCGCAGCACCGCGGCCGCCGCGAGCGTCTTGAAGGTGGACAGGAACGGGAAACGCTCGTCGGCGCGGTGGGTCACCGTCCTGCCGGTGCCGGTGTCTACCGCGAACAGCCCGATCTGCGCCCCGTACCGAGCCTCCAGATCCGCCACGCGCGCGTTCGCGGCGGGACCGGCCTCGACGCTCGTCGTGATCGGCTGCGTCGCATCGGTTTCGGCACCGCAACCGGCCAGCAGCGCCAATGCGGCGGCCAGCGCCACCCGGTAGTCGCGTGTCAGCCGAGACATGTCTTCACTCTGACATCCGAGCACCCACCGGGCAAACAGGATCGGCCGGACACGCCGAAGGCAGGTGCGCGACGCCACACACCTGCCTTCGATGCGGATTTCTCAGCTCTGCGAGCCGTCGAGCCCCGCGCGCACGCCCTCTTCGACACGCTTGCCGAGATCGGCGTCCACGTTCTTCCAGTACTGGAAGACCCGGCTCAGCACCGGCTCCCGAACACCGCCGAGTACGTGGCCGACGATGTTGTCCACCAACCGCTTCCGCTGCGCGTCATCGAGTACCTCGCGCACGAGAATGCCCGCCTGGGTGAAATCGCCGTCCTCGGCATGCTGGAGGTAACCGGCTCGCACGATGGCCGGATCGAAGTCCCAGATGCCGTCGTCCTGAGACTTTTCCGGGTCGGCGTGCGGTCCACCGAACGAATTCGGTGCGTACACCGGCACATTCGGTTCGTTGTAGTAGTACCGCATGGCGCCCTCCTTGGAATAGGAGTTCACCTCCGCCGCCCTTGCCTGGTTCGGCGGCAGCTGCGCGTAGTTCGTGCCGATGCGGTAGCGGTGCGCGTCCGCGTAGGCGAAGACGCGGCCGAGCAGCATCTTGTCCGGCGAGAAGCCGATGCCGGGAACGACATTCGAGGGCTCGAACGCGGCCTGCTCGATGTCGACGAAGTAGTTGCGCGGGTTGCGGTTCAGCGTCCACTTGCCGACCTCGATCAGGGGGTAGTCCTTGTGCGACCACACCTTGGTCAGGTCGAACGGGTTGAACCGGTAGCCCTCGGCCTCCGCCACCGGCATGACCTGCACGTAGACCGTCCAGCTCGGGAAGTCGCCGCGCTCGATCGCCTCCCACAGGTCCTTGCGGTGGTAATCGGCGTCCTCCCCCGCGATCCGGTCGGCCTCGGCCTGGGTCAGGAACTCGATGCCTTGGTCGGTCTTGAAGTGGTATTTGACCCAGAAACGCTCGCCCGCGGCGTTGATCCACTGGTAGGTGTGCGAACCGTAGCCGTTCATGTGCCGGTAGCTCTTCGGGATGCCGCGATCGCCCATCAACCAGGTCACCTGGTGCGCGGTCTCCGGACGCAGGGTCCAGAAATCCCACTGCATATTGTGGTCGCGAAGCCCGTTACCGGGCAGGCGCTTCTGCGAGCGGATGAAGTCGGGGAACTTGATCGGGTCCTTGATGAAGAAGATCGGCGTGTTATTGCCGACGAGGTCGTAGTTGCCGTCCTCGGTGTAGAACTTCACCGCGAATCCGCGCGGATCACGCCAGGTGTCCGGGCTGCCCTGCTCACCGGCCACAGTGGAGAACCGCGCCAGCGACTCGGTGCGCGCACCGGGCTGGAACAGCTTCGCCTTGGTGTATCGGCTGACGTCGTTGGTCACGACCAGCTCACCGTATGCGCCCGAGCCCTTCGCGTGCACGATGCGTTCCGGCACCCGTTCGCGGTTGAACTGGGCCAGCTTCTCGATGAGGTAGTGGTCGTGCAGCAGGATCGGGCCCTGCGCGCCCGCGGTGAGCGATTCGTCGTCGCTTTGGACCGGGATGCCGGTGTTCGTGGTTGTCGGTTCGGTCACAGGAGACTCCTCGGCTGGTGAACATCGTTTCCCGGGATGGGACCGACCCGGGTGTATGGACCGCTACTCGGAACGGCAGGACGGGCACCGTCCCCAGAAGACGACCTCGGCTTCATCGACCACGAACCCGTGCGCGTCCGAAGGGGCCAGGCATGGGGCTCGGCCCACGGCGCAGTCGACATCCACGACCGCACCGCAGCTGCGGCACACCAGATGGTGGTGATTGTCGCCGATGCGGGTCTCGTACAGCGCGGACGAACCCGCGGGCTCGATCCGCCGCAGGATTCCGGCGCGCACGCAAGCGTGCAACACGTCGTAGACAGCCTGAGTGGATACCGAGCCGAGCTTTTGCCGGACGGTGGCGGCTACCGCGTCGGCATCCGAATGCGGGCGTGCCGCGACCGCGTCCAGTACCGCGAGCCGCGGGGCGGTGACCCGCAAACCCGCTGCTCGCAACCACTCGCGGGGAGCAGTGCCGTTGGTGTGCATACTTCGATTCTGGCCGCTTTCTGGAATCAGTCAAGAAAAGCGATTGGAATCACTCCAGAAAATTGCTCCACAACGGGTGGCACCGCGCGGCACACCACATCGACGCATCGAGTGGCGAGCGTCACAAAATTCTCCCGGAATAGCTTCCGCGAGTGCGTGGTTGAACCCCCTGTCGGCGTCCGGACAGCCCCGGGCCGCACCCTTTGTCGCTGCGAGCGACCACCCGCCGAGAGGCGCTTGTGGGGCGTCGACACCCACCGTCGGCGTCCGGACAGCCCCGGGCCGCACCCTTTGTCGCTACGAGCGACCACCCGCCGAGAGGCGCTTGTGGGGCGTCGACGGTTACAGACACCAGCACGGTGTCCCAGCCCACAGCGCCGCCAGGTCATTCCGACCTGGCGGCGCTGTCGCTTCCAGCGGTCTCCACCCCACGAGTGGGACATGGTTGTGCGGGCTTCTCGCGTTCTGCCGCGACCATGTGCCACTCGCGGAGTCGCGCTGCGAGGGCGGGGGTGGTGAGGGAGGATGCGGTGATGGCGTCGCGAGATGGGGTTTTGCGTCGACGGCTCGGGCTCGCCGATTCGGTGGTCATCGGGTTGGGGGCGATGGTGGGTGCGGGGATATTCGCGGCGCTCGCGCCTGCGGCCGCGTCGGCTGGGAGTTGGTTGCTGGTGGCGCTCGCGGTGGCGGCGGTGCTGGCGTATTGCAACGCGACGTCGTCCGCGCGGCTGGCGGCGCGATACCCCGTTTCCGGCGGCACCTATGTGTATGGGCGGGAGCGGCTCGGACCGTTCTGGGGATATCTCGCGGGGTGGGGGTTCGTCGTAGGGAAGACGGCCTCTTGTGCGGCGATGGCGCTGACGGTCGGTAGCTATGCCTGGCCCGAGCGGGCGCACGCCGTGGCGGTGGGCGCGGTGGTGGCGATCACCGCGATCAATTACACGGGCGTGCAGAAGTCGGCGTTCGCGACTCGGGTGCTCGTCGCGGTAGTGCTCGCGGTGCTCGCCGTGGTGGTCGTGATCGGGCTGTTCGGAACGCATTCGGCGGCAACCGCCTTGCCCGGCCGGGTCGGTCCGCGCGACGTGCTCACGGCGGCGGGACTGCTGTTCTTCGCGTTCGCTGGGTACGCACGCATCGCCACGCTCGGTGAGGAGGTGCGCGAACCGCAACGCACCATCCCCCGCGCCATCATGATCGCGCTCGCACTCGCGCTCGCGGTCTACACGCTGGTCGCGGTCGCGACGCTGAGCGTGCTCGGCTCCGCCGGACTAGCCGAGGCGGCCGACCCGCTGGCGCGAATGGTCAGCGCGGCGGGCGTTCCCGCTGCCGCGCCGGTGGTGCGAATCGGCGCGGTGCTCGCGGCGGCCGGATCGCTGCTCGCCCTGATCCTCGGCGTATCCCGCACGATGCTGGCCATGGCGCGGGACCGCTATCTGCCGGGGGCGCTCGCCGCCGTGCATCCGCGGTTCGGGGTGCCGCACCGCGCCGAACTGGTGGTCGGCGCGATCGTCGCCGTGGTCGCCGCGCTCTTCGATGTACGCGCGGCCATCGGGTTCTCCTCGTTCACGGTGCTCTTCTACTACTTGATCGCCAACCTCTCCGCCGCCACACTGACCGTCGAGGAGAATCGGCCGCCCCGGTGGATTCCCGTGGTCGGCGCGGTGGGGTGCGTCGTCGTCGGATTCGCGCTGCCCCTCGGCTCCGTTCTCTCCGGGCTCGGCGCGCTCCTCGTCGGCGCGGCGCTGTATGTGCCGGGCAAGCGCTACCGCTGAAGATCGGGCCGTCCACCGAGCCGCTCGACTGGCCCGCCGACCTCCCTTGGCCTTGCGCTGTAGACATCGGGTGAGCACCACCGCCGAAACGGCCGCACAGCGGGCCGTCGTCGCCCAACCATGGCGAATGGCGCGATATGCCAGTCCCCTACCGATAGCTTGCCGACCGGAGAGACGCGACGCAGTCGACCGAGCCATCCGACCGACAACGGCTCCTCGCGCCCGGCTCGGCAGGCTCCGCTTGTGCCGCGCCCCATCTGTCCGGCACCGACCCGGCAAGCGCCCCTGTCCCGTCAGCGTCTCGTTGCGAAGATCAGATGTCCAGTTCCCCGCCTGTTTACCGCGTGAACAGGCCAAAGGGCGCTAGCCTTTTGCACATGGGGCGTTTCGGTGGATTCCTGGCGGGAATCGCGGCGGTTTCGCTGGTGGCGGGCAACGTCTTCGCCGGAGGCGCGGCCGCCGCGACCGGCGACGAGGTGCGGTGCGCGGTCACCTCGGGGCGCGATCTGGAGCGGGCGGCACCCGAACAAGTCGGTTTGGATTCCGCGAAACTGCGGGATGCGCTGACCTTCGCGAACGGCCGAAACCGCTTCAATGTGCAGGTGTTCCGGCACAACTGCCTCATCGGCGAGGGACCGACGAACGACCAGACCGGCAACGTGGCGTGGAATATCTGGAGTGCGACCAAGAGCGTCGTCTCGCTGCTCGCCGGAATCGGATGGGACCAAGGAAAACTCGATCTCCACGCGCCCATCGACCGCTATCTGCCCGCCGGGCTCGGTGATGCGGAGCACCGGTCGATCACCGTCGAGAATCTGCTCACCGAGACCTCGGGCATGCGGGTCGGCGTGCTGACCGAGGGCGTCACCGGCGTGATCCCGGTCGACCCGGACAGCGCGGTGCAGGCGCTGGGCGTGCCGCTGGACAACCCGCCGGGCACCGTCTTCACCTACAGCCAGCGCAATGTCGATCTCTTGGCCTACGTGCTGGAGCTGGCCGTCGGCGAACCTCTGCAAGATTTCGCGCAGCGCGAACTGTTCGATCCGCTCGGAATTCCTCGCGGGGACTATTACTGGGCTCAGGACCGATCCGGGCACACCTACGGCTACGCGCACTTGATGATCCCGCCGAACGATTTCGCGAAGCTCGGACTCCTGGTGAGCAACGACGGGCACTGGGGAGCGCAGCAGATCGTCTCCCGCGACTACCTGCGCAAGGCGCGCACGCCCTCACCCACGAACGCGTGCTACGGCTACCTGTTCTGGCTCGGTGGCGGTTGCGCCGAAATCGCCGACTTCCTGCCCCACGACGTGTACGCGATGGCCGGCCTCGGCATGCAGAACGTCTTCGTCATACCCAGCCTCGACCTCACCGTGGTGTGGACCGGCGTCTTCGGGAACGTCAGCAGCCAGGGCGTGTCCGGAGTCGTGCAGAACACCCAGGAATTGCCCTACGAGTTCTTCCGCAAAGTGTTCGACGCGTTCTACGACCGGCCGGTACCCGACCCGGGACCGTACGTCGAGCCGCCGCTGCGGCTGGACCCACGCCGTTTCGTCGACACGGACATCCTGATCGCGGTATTCGGCCTCGGTCCCGCCGCCTATCCGGGCTGCAACGTCTTCGCTTGCCTGAGCCACCCGCTGGATCCGCCGTTCGCGGACGTCCCGCCGGGCTGCGCCATCCTGGTCTGCCTGGGACCCGACCCGCGCACCCCGGCCATCCGCTGAACGAGCCGCTACCTGGTCGCGGACAGATCCGTGACCCAGCCGTGCACGTCGTCGGTGCGCAATGCCGCATGGTGGCGTTTGCGCAGCGCCTGGGAGATCGGGCCGGGGACGCCCTCGGCGACCAGGCGGCCGTCCACCTCGACGACCGGCGCGGCACCGGATGATGTGCCGGTGACGAACACTTCGTCGGCGATGTACAACTCGGTGAGATCCACGGTGCGTTCCACCACCGGGATGCCGTCCTCCGCCGCCAAGGTGAGAACGGTCCTGCGGTTGATGCCGTCGAGGATGTCGCAGGAGACGTCGGGCGTGATCAACGTGCCGTTGCGGACCAGGAAGATGTTCGCCGCGCTGAGTTCGCAGACGTGCCCGTTGCCGTCGAGGAAGACACAGTCGTCGTAGCCGCTGTCGATCGCGTCCTGCTTGGCCAGCACCGAGTTCACGTACGCGCCGTTGACTTTCGCGCGGGAGGGAATCGCGTTGTCCGGAATGCGCCGCCACGGACTGGATTTCAGGCGCATACCGTCCTGCGGCACGATGGGCACCGCGTCGTAGACGAAGATGCTGACCCGAATGGCGCAGCCCCGCACCCGCGTGCCCGGAATGGACTCGACCACGTGCACCGTCGCACGCACGAAAACGTCCTCACGCGGAGCATTCGCGGCGATCAACTCCACGACGGCCGCACGGAAACGCGCGTAATCCCACTCCTGCGCGAATCGATCGATCCCGATGATCTTGCAGGACTCCTCGAGCCGACGGAAATGGTCGTCCAAACGAAACGCCGTACGCGCTGCCCCATCGACGTGCACCGGGAACACGGTGTAGACGCTGAGTCCGTACAACACCGCCGACGATGCGACGCCCACCGTGGCCGCTTCGGCCGCGACGATCCGGTCGCCGAGATACACGTGAGGATGAGGATTCGCCATCGGCGCAGGCTAACAGCCCCGCCCCGCGCCGAGCGAGGCCTTTTCGGCGCGCATGCCGACATCAGTCGTAATGCTTGCCGACCTTGGCGATCCAGACCGCATCGTCGACGACTCGGTAAACGATGCGGTGCTCCTGCGTGATCCGGCGTGACCAATACCCCGCCAGGTCGTGCTTCAGGGGCTCAGGCTTACCGATGCCGTCGAATGGGTCGGAAAGAATGGCTTGGATCAGCACATTGGCCTTTTTCAGCACGAGACGGTCACGCTGCGACCACGCCGAGTATTCCTCCCACGCGGATTCAGAGAATACGACCTTCATTCGATGAGGTCGCGTTCGACGCCGCCACCGCCCTCGAGTTCTTGAATCGATCGGCGTAGGCGCGCCCCGTCACGCCCGCTCAGCAGCTCCACGGTCGTCATCAGCGAGTCGTAGTCCTCTTTGGACATCAACACCGCGTTCCCCCCTTTCGACACGATCTCGATCGTGTCGTGATCTTCGTTGACCTTCCGGACCAAAGGAAACAGGTTTTTACGCGCCTCGCTCGCAGTAATCGCAGCAGCCATGATTCCTCCAGCCAGTAGTACGACATATGGTACCACCAGCCCGACGGTCGCCCACGAGCTTGGACGCGCAGACAGCGCCGTTCTGCCGAGCGCGAGTTCAGTCCGCGGCCAGGCGGGCGAAGCGGGCGGTGTCCATGTAGTCGCGGAAGAGCACCACTTGGCCGTCGCGGACCCGGACGACGTTGACGGAGGTGCGCCTTCGGGCGCGGCCGGATCCAGGAATGGTCATGTCGACCTCGTTCTCCACGAGCAGCACTTCGGGATCGGTGGTCTCGTAGACCTGCGGGTGGATCGCGTGCACTTCGATTCCGGACAGGCCCGACCATCGTTGCGCCAGGTGCTCGCGGATCGCTTCGCGGCCCTCCAAGTGGGTCGGGTGGCCGGGGATCGCGAACGGGATTTCGAACACCGCGTCGGGAGCGAGCAGCGCGACGAACGCATCGGGGTCACGGGCCGGTAGCTCACCGAACAACCGCTCGATCAACTCGCGCGGGCTTCGCACGGACGAATCAGCAGCCATCACAAACCTCCAGATAAGCGGAACGCAGGACCCGCTTATTTTCGGAACGAGCGCCCCGTTTGTCAACAGTAGACTCGGTCCTCGTGACCGAACCCGAGCGCCGACCGCTGCGCGCCGACGCTCGCCGTAACCGCGAGCGGGTCCTGGCAGCCGCGCAGGAAGCGTTCGCGGCGGAAGGACTCTCGGTGCCGCTGGACGAGATCGCGCGGCGGGCCGGCGTAGGCGCGGGCACCGTCTACCGACACTTCCCCACCAAGGAAGCGCTGTTCGAGGCGGCGATCGTGGATCGGGTCGACCGGATCATCGCGCTGGCAAGGGAATCGGCCGACGCCGCGGAACCGGTGACCGCGTTCTTCGACTTCTTGGCCCGGCTCGTGGCGGAGGGCAGCGTCAAGCGTGATCTCGCCGATGCCGTAGGCGGGCAGGACGCCCCGGAATATCTCCGGCCGGTGCACGAACTGAATTCGGCCATCGGCACGCTGCTCACCCGCGCGCAGGAGGCGGGCGGCGTGCGCACCGACATCGAGGTCGAGGACCTGATGCGCCTCATCAAGGGCGCCTTCCTCGCCACCCACGGCACCGCCGCTACTCCAGCGCAGCGCGAACGCGCCTTCGCCGTCGTCTTCGACGGACTGCGGGCCCGCTGATCCGTCGCCGAAGCGCCTCCGGCAGGCCGCTCGATCGGCCGACCAGGACAGCGCGGATACCAGCGACATGAAGCCGCCCACCGCACCGGCAGCATCATCCACGCTGGGCGCGGTCGCGCGAATGCGGGAAACGACGAACGGGCCGCGGAAAGTCCACGGCCCGTTCGATCGAGAAACGTCTCAGCGGTCGCTGAGCAGTACCTCGGCAATCTGAATGGTGTTGAGCGCAGCGCCCTTTCGCAGGTTGTCGCCGGAGATGAACAGCGCTAGCCCGCGACCGTCCGGCACGCCAGGGTCCTGGCGGATGCGGCCGACGAGCGAATCGTCGACGCCCGCCGCGGCGAGCGGGGTAGGCACGTCGACCAGCTTCACGCCGGGAGCCTTGGCCAGGATCTCCTTGGCGTGCTCGACCGAGAGCGGCTCGGCGAATTCGGCGTTCACCGAGAGCGAGTGGCCGGTGAAGACCGGCACGCGCACGCAGGTGCCGCTCACCGCGAGATCCGGGATGCCGAGGATCTTGCGGCTCTCGTTGCGCAGCTTCTGGTCCTCGTCGGTCTCGCCAGAGCCGTCGTCGACCAGCGAACCGGCGAGCGGAAGCACGTTGAACGCGATCGGCGCGACGTACTTGTTCGGCGCGGGGAAGTCGACGGCGCGGCCGTCGTGGGTCAGCTTCTCGGCGTCATCGATCACCGCGCGGGCCTGGCTCGCCAGCTCTTCGACACCGGCCAGTCCGCTGCCGGAGACCGCCTGGTAGCTGGAGACGATCAAGCGGCGCAGACCGGCGATGTCGTGCAGCGGCTTGAGCACCGGCATGGCGGCCATCGTGGTGCAGTTCGGGTTGGCGATGATGCCCTTGACCAGGTTGCGCGCCTGCTCCGGGTTGACCTCGCTGACCACTAGCGGGACCTCGGGATCCTTGCGCCACGCCGAGGAGTTGTCGATCACCGTGACGCCCGCGGCGGCGAAGCGCGGCGCCTGCACGCGGGACATGGTGGCGCCCGCGGAGAACAAGGCGATGTCCAAGCCGGACGGATCGGCGGTCTCGGTGTCCTCGACGACGATCTCGCGGCCGCGCCAGGGCAGCGTCTTGCCCGCCGAACGAGCCGAGGCGAAGAACCGCACCTCGTCGGCCGGGAAGTTGCGCTCCTCCAGCAGTTTCCGCATCACGGCGCCGACCTGCCCGGTCGCGCCGACGACTCCTACGCGAATACCCATGACCTATCGCCCCGTTCCCGCGTGGACCACCGCGACCTCGTCGCCGCCCAGGTCGAACGCCCTGTGCAGCACCTTGACCGCCTCGTCCAGCTCGGTGTCCTTGACCAGCACGGAGATCCGGATCTCGGAGGTGGAGATGAGATCGATGTTGACGCCCGCCTTGGCCAGCGCCTCACAGAACGTGGCGGTGACGCCGGGATGGCTCTTCATGCCCGCGCCGACCAGCGACACCTTGCCGATGTGGTCGTCGTAGAGCACCTGGGAGAAACCGATCTCGGACTGGCGCTTGGTCAGCATCTCGACCGCGCGGGCGCCCTCGGTCTTCGGCAGCGTGAAAGTGATGTCGGTCTTGCCCGTCTCGACCTTCGAGATGTTCTGCAGGACCATGTCGATGTTGATCTCCGCGTCGGCCACGGCGCGGAACACCTTGGCGGCGTAGCCCGGTTCGTCCGGCAGGCCGACCACGGTCACCTTGGCCTCGCTGCGGTCGTGCGCGACGCCAGTGAGGATTGCTTGCTCCAAGGGGATGTCCTCCATCGATCCGTAAACGTAGGTGCCCTGCTTGTCGGTGTAGGACGAGCGCACATGCACGGGCACGTTGTAGCGGCGGGCGTATTCGACGCAGCGCAGCATCAGCACCTTGGCCCCGCAGGCCGCCAGTTCCAGCATCTCCTCGTAGGAGACCTGCTCGAGCCGCTGCGCGTCGGGCACGATCCGCGGGTCGGCGGTGAAGACGCCGTCCACGTCGGTGTAGATCTCGCAGACGTCCGCGTCCAGCGCGGCGGCCAGCGCGACCGCCGTGGTGTCGGAGCCACCGCGGCCCAGCGTGGTGACGTCCCTGCTGTCCTGGCTCACGCCCTGGAAGCCTGCGACCAGCACCACGAGGCCCTCGTCCAGTGCGTCGCGGACGCGGCCGGGGGTCACGTCGATGATCTTCGCGTTGCCGTGCGCGCCCGTCGTGATCACGCCCGCCTGCGAGCCGGTGAACGAGCGGGCCTCCGCGCCGAGGGAGTGGATGGCCATGGCGACCAGCGCGTTGGAGATGCGCTCACCCGAGGTGAGCAGCATGTCCATCTCGCGGGCAGGCGGCGACGGCGCCACCTGCTGAGCGAGATCGAGCAGCTCGTCGGTGGTGTCACCCATGGCGGAGCAGACCACCACCACGTCGTGGCCTTGCTTCTTGGTCTCCACGATCCGTTCAGCGACGCGCCGGATCCGCTCGGCGGTCGCTACCGAGGATCCTCCGTACTTCTGAACCACGAGAGCCACGACAGGGTCCTCCAAGATCGACAACAAACTGGTAACAGTCATCCAGGGTACCGGCCGGGGCCAGCGGTTTTGCCGCTACCTACCCGGCTTGTGGAAAAGCACACAGCCGCATCCGATCCCGATCGCGCCGCGCGGGCCGCCGCGGATGGGGGACGATGGGCGCATGAAGAGCACGCTGCTCGAGGTGAGAACGGGCCACAGTGAAGTGGTACAGGACATCACGCCGCAGTGCGCGACATTCGCGCGAGAAGCGGGCGGTGACGGGCTGCTGCACGTCTTCGTGCCGCATGCCACGGCCGGAATCGCGATCATGGAACTCGGCGCGCGCAGCGACGACGATCTGCTGGCCGCGCTGCGTGATCTCCTGCCCGCCGACGACCGGTGGCGGCACGCGCACGGCTCGCGCGGACACGGGCGTTCGCACGTGATGCCCGCCCTCATCCCGCCCTACGCGACCGTTCCGGTACTCGGCGGAAAGCTCGCCCTTGGTACTTGGCAGTCGATCGCGCTGGTCGATCTCAATGTCGACAACCCGGACCGGCAGGTGCGGCTGTCGTTCCTCACCGACGCGAGCTGACCGGGCCCCTCCGGCCGAGGCGACGAATGTCCGGGGCAGACCGCGGCCCGGACAAGCCCATCCCCGGCGTGATGACCCGGCCCGACTCCGCCGGGCCGACGTGTGGCCGCGCGGGCGTGGGCAGCGTCCCGGGGGGACTCCGCCGCAGCGCTTGACACGTAGTACTACAAGCGGAGTTCTTTCAACTGCCGAGCGGTCCGCCGTGGTCACCACGGAGCGGAGCCGGGCACTGATCGAAGCCGCGGTCGACCGTGTGATGAGCGCGGATGACCGTGATCGGATCCCGTGCGCCTTCGCTGAGTGGTTGTGACGCGCAGCACTCCGTTCGATAATGGGGCGATGATCGCACATGTAGGAGATCGACTCTGCGTGCACGGACACGTGGTGGGAGAAGTGGATCACCTGGCCGAGATCATCGAGGTCCGCGGGCCGGACGGGACGCCGCCCTACGTGGTGCGCTTCTCCGACGGTCACGAGTCACTGGTGTATCCAGGGCCCGACGCGATCGTCGAGCCCGCCACGTCGGAATGACCGCCGCGCCGGACCGAGCGCTGGGCGGCCTCGCCCGCGCCCGGCCCGGCGCTCACCGACGGGGAACTGCGCCCGCCTCGCTCAGGCGCTTCGTTTGGCGCGCCGGGCCAGCGCGAAAGCCAGGATGGCCGCGATCAGCACCTTGCCCGCCGTCTCGATGATCGCGTTGACGTCGACGGCCGGATGCCAGGTCAGCCGACCATCGCGCAGCACGTAAGCGCCGACCGGCTTGGCGCCTACACCGAACGCCACGCCTTCGCCGGAGCCGTCCCCGTCGGCGCTGTTCCCGGTACCGCCGCCGCCACCACCGCCACCCCCGACCGAGGCGGCGGGAATGACTATCGCGCCGCCGGATTCGTAGGGGTCGCCGTAAACCCGGCGCACCGTGATCGCGTCGCGCGCCTGCGCCAGCAGTTCGGCGTATTTCATGACATCCTCCCGCCCGTACCGAAGGCGCCGGATCCCGGCGCCCATTCGGATCCGATCGTAGGCGCGCGAACCTCGGCCGAGCCCGTCCTTCCGGACGGAAGTTGTTCCGGCGGTTGCCCGATCGCCGATCTCGAGCAGATAACGGCACGTTATCCCGGTAACCGAGATGTGGTCTGGCACAGTCAGGTTGACGAACCGGACAAATCACGGAGACAATCGGCCGGACTTGTCCATCCGGGTGTCGGAGGTATGCCATGCGCACCAAAACGGATATCCGATTCTTCGTCGACACCGATCCCGGACAGGTCATGGACGCCCTGACCGACGTCGAAGCGCTTCCGGAATGGTCGTCGTCCTACAGCGACGTCCGGGTCGCGACCCGCGACGCACGACGCAGACCCCGGCGGGTCTTCCTCAAGGCGGAGCTGCTCGGCAGCTCGGATTTGCAAGTGCTGGAATATGATTGGACCGACGACCGGTCCTCCTGGATCGTCGCCGACAGCACCAGGGGCGTGCGGGGCGGCGGTTTTTTCGAGGTGACCGACAGCGTCGACGGCACGCACGTCTGGTACCACGTCGAGCTCTATCTGCCCCTCCCGGTTCCCGGATTTCTGCTCAAACGCACTTTCCGCAAGGCCAACGAGGTGGTCGTGGAGTGCTTCATAGATTTCGCCGAGCGGTTCCCCGAAACGGAGACCTATCAACCCGTATAGCGCGGACGGCTGCGCTCTGCGCGAAATCGGCCGCCGGGCGAAGCAGCGGACCGGCGCGGAATCGGCCGGGGTGCGACGATGAGCGCATGATCGGTTCCAAACGGGTGCGGTTCCAGCCGATGGCCGAAGGCGCGTCGGTGACCCAGCTCGAGTTGTTCTTCGACCTGGTGCTCGTCTTCGCGTTCACCATGGTCACCGGCTTGGTCGCGGAGGAGACCAGCGCGAAGAACATGCTGCGCGGGCTGCTGGTGCTCGCGGTGATGTGGTGGCTGTGGATCGCCTATTCCTGGCTCGGCAACGTGGTCCGCGCCGACGAGGGCATCGCGCGGGTCGCGATGTTCGCCGCGATGGGCGGCGCCTTCCTCGCCGCGCTCACCATCCCGGAGGCGTTCCGAGATCTGGCCGGAGGATGGTTCGGTCCGCTGGTCTTCGCCGTCGCGTACCTGATCGTGCGGTTGGTGCATTTCGGGATGTTCTGGCTGGCCAGTTCCGAGGATGCGCAATTGCGCGGCCAGCTGCTGCGCTGGGCGCTCGGGTCGATCACCCTCGGCACCACATTGCTCGTCGTCGCCGCCATGACCACCGGTCGCGTGCAGATCGCGCTGTGGATAGCCGCGATCGCGGGCGACTACCTCTGGACACTGTTCGCGGGCACCGATTGGCGGTTGAATTCGGCCACCCATTTCGTCGAGCGATACGGGCTGATCATCATCGTCGCGCTCGGTGAATCGATCGTCTCGATCGGTATCGGGGTGGCCGGCCTGCCGATCTCCTGGCCGATCGCGCTCGGCTCGCTGCTCGGCCTCGCCATTTCCGGTCTGCTGTGGTGGGCGTATTTCGACGTCGCGGCCCTGGCGGTGGAGCACGAACTGGTCCACGCCGAGGGCAAGCGGCAGATCAAGATCGCGCAGGCGTCCTACACCTTCTGGCATTTCCCGATGATCGTCGGGATCATCGCGCTGTCGCTGGGGCTGAAGAAGGTCCTGTACTACGTCGGGGATTCCGCACACCACACTTTGAAGGACGCGCTGTACGGAATTCCGCTCTACGCCCTCTACGGCGGCGTCGTGCTGTATCTGATCGCGCTGGTGGGTTTCAAGCACTACGCCACGCGCACCGTCACGGCGCCGCGCGTGGTCGCCATCGTGGTGCTGCTGGCGCTCATCCCGTTGGCCTGCGCCTTGCCCGCGCTGGCTTCGCTGGCCCTGCTGTGCGGCGTCATGGTCGCGCTGATCGCTTGGGAGACCGTGCGTTTGGCACAGCCGCGGGACGCGATCAGGCACGCGGTACCTGATTGAGCCGATGCCGCACGCAGTCCTCGTCGGGCGTGGGCCCGTACGCGGACGGCGGCACCCGCACACCGTCGCGAACCGCGTCGCGGATCTGATCGATGTTCTCCCGCAGCACGTCCGCGACGAGTTCGTCGGTGCGCGGATCCTCCAGCACCTGGAACACGATGCGGAACGTGGTGTCGGCGATCAGCCGGATGATCTCGTCGTGGAACGGGATGTAGCGCACCCGTCCCGCCTGCGGGTCCTTCTTGATCAATTCCACGATCATCTCGTCCAGTTCGGCGCGGTTCTCCTCCAGGGCGGCCGCGATGTTGCGGGTGTAGTGGCCGGTGCGCAGCACCTCGGCCACCTCGTCCATCACCGCGATCGTCATCGGACGGCGGATGGTGTCGACGATGGTCGCCACGAACCGGTTCACCACCGCGGCGGTCACCCGGTCGCCGAACACCCGGTCGGCCACCCGGGCCAGCCGGACGCCGATCACCACGACCCGCAACAATCGGAAGCCGCGGAAGAACGGGCTGGTCACCGGGATCATGCCGACGACCTCGTACCAATAGATGAACGGGAAGGTCCACGGCCAGCCCGCGCGGCGCCAGCGCCACAGGAACTCGATCGCGAACACCCCGCACAACGTCCAGTCGACGACCACGACCACGTGGTAGGTGTGCCCGGAGACCGGGAAGAAGGTGATCCAGGCGACCAGCGCCACGGACACGATGGCCAGCGCCAGCATCAGGAAATCGGTCCAGAGCATGGGCGGCTTGCGCGGATAGTCCTGTGGCTCCGGCGCGTCCCGCAGACCGTATCGCTCGACGGAGGAGCTCTCGATACCCGAGCTGGGAGCGGACACTGCGGTTCCCTTCGACGCCGAACGGTGCCGCCGACATTAGTACGCGGAAAGCACGCTCGGCACGGTTGGCGATACCCCCGGGAAGGACGCCGGGCGAACGCTTCGCCCGGCGCAGGCGGATTTCAGCGACCGGTGCGAACGATCGCCTCGATATTGCGTTCGGCCAGCGCGGCGATGGTCAGCGACGGGTTGACCGTTCCGGTGCTGCCGGGTATCGCGGCGCCGTCCATCACGTAGAGGCCGGGGTGACCGTGCACCCGGCCGTAGCCGTCGGTGGCGCGCCCGAGCACCGCCCCACCGAGTGGATGCGCGGTGAACAGCGCGTTCGCGTCGTAGCCGAGGGCGCTGTACTCGACGAGGGCGTCCGCGCGTTCGGCGATCCGGTGGTCGACCGCGCGGGCCAGCGCGACCGTCTCGTCCCGGTTCTTGACCGACCAGCTCAGCCCGACTCGGTTCGTGGCCCGGTCGTAGCCGAACCGGGTGCGGGTCGAGTCGAGCACCATGCCGAGCGAGGCGAGCGCGCCGGTCTCGAACGGGATGCCGGGGATGTACCAGCTCTCCAGGGTCAGCGGCACGGCGGACTCGTCGAAGATCCGGCTCGCGCTCGGCACGCCTTGCCCCTGACCGGCCAGCGCGCTGGCCCCGCGAGCCAGGACCACGTCACCGTTGGTGCCCCACCCGTCGCCGACGTGTTCGTTCAGGTTCGGTAGCGCGCCGGTGGCCTGCGCACGGACCAGCAGTTCGGAGGTACCGATCGACCCGGCGCCGAGGAAGAGCCGATCACAGGTGAGGGTGCGGGTGGACAACACGTCACCGGTCGGCGACAGCTTCGCCACGGTGACCGCGTAGCGGCCGCCGGATTCCTGCGCGATGGCGTCGACTCGGTGGCCGGGGAAGACTCCGCACCGGCCGGTGCCCTGTGCGTATGCCAGGTAGTTCTGATTCAGGTCGAACTTGGCGCCGTTGGAGTTGCCCAGATTGCTCCTGGCCGCCGTCGCGGAAGCCCTTGACGCTCCGGCTAATTCGGCGCGCAGGATGTCCCAGTTGAAAATCGAGTCGTTGGCCTGGGGTTGATAGCCTGCCTTGCGCACCTGGTCGTCCCAGGCGCGGGAGTGCGCGAACGGCGAGGAGTTGTAGATGTCCGCCGGCATCGGGCTCAGCCGCAACATCTGGCGCACGCGCGGGTAGTAGACGCGCTCCATCTCGCCGTAGTCGACGCCGCCACCGAAGACGTGGTCGAAGAAGCGACGCTCCGGGGCGATCATGGCGCCGCTGAAGATCACCGAACCGCCGCCGACGGCAGCCGCGCGCCAGACGTCGATGCCCGGATACTCGGTGCAGTCCAGCACGCCGCCGAAACTGGCGAAATGCATCGGCACCTTGGTGACGCCGGTGAAGTTGGTGCGGTGCCAGAAGCCGCGACCGTCGGGGAGGTCGTCGCCGGTGAAGATCTCCCGCCACGGGTCGTTCGGCCAGCGCGAACCGCGCTCCAGCACGGTGGTGGCCACCCCGGCCTCGGCCAGGCGCAACGCGGACACCGCGGCGCCGAAGCCCGAGCCGACGACGATCGCGGGCGAGTGCTCCGGCGGGTCGGGAATCGGGGCGAAGATCTCCGGAACCCAAGCGTGGAACAGGGCCTCCCACATCGGATCCGCGGACGCCGCACCGGTCCCCGTCATCGATCCCACAGCACCGAGCAGGGCGGCCGTGCCAGCCGCCTTGAACAAGGCACGTCTACGCACCGGTCACCTTCCATCATCAGGCTTAGCGTGCGCAGATTACCGGTATTCCCGATTTGTGAACAGATATCCGTTTTCGCTATCGCTCGAACGGCAGCTCGTCCGCGCGACAGGTCGCTCCCGGGGCGGGCAGTTGCAAGTCGACGAGATAGCGCTCGCGCAGTTTGCGTGTGCATTCGCCGAGCACAGCGTGCCCGTAGCCGCCTTCGACGACGACCAACCGTGCGTTCACCAGTTCCCGCTGCGCGCGCCGCGCGGCGCTGAGCGGGGTGACCGGGTCGAATCGGTTGTTCACCAGCACGGCTGGGGTGTCCGATCGCAGGATCCACGGCCCGGCGTATCGCTGGGCATACCCCTCGGGCGGCGACGGCCAAGAGGCGCAGGCCTGGTGCAGCCACAGCCAGAGCGGGCCGTAAGTAGAGCTGACACGCGCCAGATCCTTTGCAAGCGAAGGCCATTGGGACGAGTCACGGGGAAAGTTGTTGTCCGCACAGGAGATCGCCGTGAACGAGTCGAGGAAGTCATACGGTTGCGTTGTGGCCGAGAGGATCCGGCCGACCGTGTCGGGATCGCCCGACGGGCCGCGCTCCAGTTCGGCGAGCAGTTGAGCCAAGGCGGGCCAACCCTCGTCCGGGTCGTACAACAACAGCGCATGCGACGACAGCGCCTCGGCGTAGGTGACCGTGCGCGCTCGCTCCCCGGCCCCCACCACCAGCGGCGCGTCGCGAAGACGTTGCAGCACAGCGTCATTGCGAGCGCGAAGGTCAGTGGAGCGGCCGGGATCACCCGCGCCGCCGTCCGGCGCCGCGAAGGCACAGCGCTCCCGGCCCGCGTCCGCGCACAACCGCAGGAATTCATCGAGCACTTCCTCGGTCCCGGCCGCGGTGGTCTCGATGGCGCTGCGCGTGTCGTTGGTGTAGGCGTCCGGGTCGATCATCGACGCCAGGTGCAGGGCGCGCACCCGATCGCCGAACAGCGCGCCGTACATCTGGCCCAGGTAGCTCGCGTAGGAACCGCCTTCATAGGTCAGCTGGGGGTCGCCGACGGCCCGGCGCAGCAGGTCCAGGTCGCGCGCCGCGTCGACGGTGGTCAGGTGCCCGAGCAACGCGCCGCCGTGCGCCGCGCAACCGGCGGCCAGCTCGCGGCTCGCCGCGTCGGCCGCGCGCTCCTGCTCCGGACGCACGGGCGGCAGCGGGGCGCCGGACCAGAACCGCCGCTGCTGCTCGGTGTCCGCGAAACACCGCACCTGCCCGCTGCGGCCGACGCCGCGCTGGTCGAAGGTGACCACGTCGAAGCGGCGCGCGAGTTCGCCGCCTAACAGTTCTCCCTTCGCCGCCCAGCGCAGCCCCGAGCCTCCGGGACCGCCGACGGCGGAGAACAGCGTGCCGATCCGCCGCTGCGGGTCGGCGGCCTGCTGACGCACCACCGCCAGCCCGAGGGTCGGGCCGTCGGGGTGCGCGTAGTCCACCGGAACTTGCGCGGTCGCGCACTGGAACCGGCTCAGCTCCGGCTCCGCGCACCCCGCCCACTCCAGCCGGGGCGTCGGCGCGGCGTCGGCCTGGGCGACCAGGTCCGCGACCGCCGACTCGTGTCGGCTCGGCGGGCCGCCGCAGCCGCTCACCACGGGCAGCAGCGCGGCGAGCGCGGCGACGATGACGATTCTCCAGCTAGGCACGGCATTCATCCTGGGCTCCGTGCCCGGTGGCCGTCGTCACCCTGAGGATTGACATCCGGCTCTAGGACGTCACCAAACGGATCACCGCGATCAGTCCGACCACGACGATGACCGCCCGCAGCAAGGTCGGCGGCATCCGCCTGCCCAACCGCGCGCCGAGTTGCCCGCCGATGATCGAGCCGAGCGCGATCAGCACCACCGCGCGCCAGTCCACGTCCGCAACGACGATGAAGATCAGCGCGGAGACCGCGTTCACGATCAGGGCGAGCACGTTCTTCGCCCCGTTGAGGCGCTGGATGTCGTCGTGCACGAAAACGCCGAGCAACCCGATCAGCAGCACGCCTTGCGCGGCCCCGAAGTACCCGCCGTAGACACCGGCGGCGTAAACCGCGGCGAGCAGGATGGGCCCCCCGTGCTCCGGCACCGGGGCGCCGTCGTTCTCCCGGCGGCGCTTGACCCAGCTCGCCAGCCGTGGCTGCACGACGACCAGCACCAATGCCACCATGATCAGAATGGGCACGATCGCCTTGAACGCTTCGGCGGGCAGCACCAACAGCAGCACCGCACCGGTGATGCCGCCGAGCAGCGAGGCGGTGCCCAACCGCAGCAGCCGCTCGCGCTGCCCCGCCAGTTCGCGGCGGTATCCGTGCACGCCACTGATCGAGCCGGGGACCAGACCGATGGTGTTGGACACATTCGCGGTCACCGGCGGCAGGCCGAACGCGAGCAGAACGGGAAAGGTGATCAGCGTGCCGGAGCCGACGATCGTATTGATGCCGCCCGCCGCGATGCCCGCACCGAAGACGGCCAGTTGCTCCAGCCAGGTCATTGCCAATCCTTCGACGTCCCGTCGGACCCTGGGCCCGTACAAGCGTGGTTCACTGCCGGACCGAACGGTAGCGGGGTCGTCGGATCACCCGACGACGGGACCACCCTTCCCGGCAGTATCTCCGCACGGTAAACTCGCGGACATCATGCAGCGGGCACTTCTTCTCGACCGCCGCGACGGGGTCTGATCGGACCGGCTCCCGTCGCGGGGTTTTGCCGCGCCGGTCGACCAGCCCCATTGGGAAAAACGACATCCTCGGGAGAACCGCCCATGTCCCCTGCTGACGCATTTGTGTCCGGCGCGCGCACCATCACCGCGCCGAGCAGACCAGCCCCCGCCGACCAGCCCGGCTGGAACAAACAGAAGAACTCCTCGATGCCGACGTTCCGTTACCGGCCCTTCGCCGAGGAGGTCGAGCCGATCACGCTGCCCGACCGCACCTGGCCGGACAAGGTCATCGACCGGGCGCCCGGCTGGTGCGCGGTCGACCTGCGCGACGGCAACCAAGCGTTGATCGACCCGATGAGCCCGGCCCGCAAGCGCCGCATGTTCGACCTGCTGGTGCGGATGGGTTACAAGGAGATCGAGGTCGGCTTCCCCTCGGCCAGCCAGACCGATTTCGACTTCGTCCGCGAGATCATCGAGGACGGCGCGATCCCCGACGACGTCACCATTCAGGTGCTCACCCAGTGCCGCCCGGAGCTGATCGAGCGCACGTTCGAAGCCTGCGCGGGCGCGCAGAACGTCATCGTGCACTTCTACAACTCCACCTCGATCCTGCAGCGCAAGGTGGTCTTCCGCGCCGACCGCGACGCGGTCAAGAAGATCGCCACCGACGCCGCCGCGTTGTGCCTGGAGATCGAGCAGCGCTACCCGGACACCAATTGGCGTTACGAGTACAGCCCGGAGTCCTACACCGGCACGGAGCTGGAGTACGCCAAGGATGTCTGCGACGCGGTCTCGGCGATCATCGCCCCGACGCCGGAGAAGCCGCTGATCATCAACCTGCCCGCCACCGTGGAGATGGCGACTCCGAACGTCTACGCCGACTCGATCGAGTGGATGAGCCGCAACTTGGCCCGCCGCGAGGCGATCGTGCTGTCGCTGCACCCGCACAACGACCGCGGCACCGCCGTGGCCGCCGCCGAGCTGGGCTACCAGGCCGGCGCCGACCGGATCGAGGGCTGCCTGTTCGGCAACGGCGAGCGCACCGGCAACGTGTGCCTGGTCACGCTGGGGATGAACCTGTTCTCCCGCGGCGTCGATCCGCAGATCAACTTCTCCGACATCGATGAGGTCCGCCGCACCGTCGAGTACTGCAACCAGTTGCCGGTGCACGAGCGGCACCCGTACGGCGGCGACCTGGTCTACACCGCGTTCTCCGGCAGCCACCAGGACGCCATCAACAAGGGTCTGGACGCGATGAAGACCGCGGCCGACGCCGCCGAGGCGGACGTCGACGACATCGTCTGGGAGGTGCCCTACCTGCCGATCGACCCGAAGGACGTGGGTCGCACCTACGAGGCGGTCATCCGGGTCAACTCGCAGTCCGGCAAGGGCGGCGTCGCCTACATCATGAAGACCGACCACGGGCTGGCGTTGCCGAGGCGGCTGCAGATCGAGTTCTCCCAGGCGATCCAGAAGATCACCGACGGCGAGGGCGGCGAGGTGACGCCCAAGGAGATGTGGGACGTCTTCCACGAGGAGTACCTGAGCCCGATCCGGCCGCTGGAGCGGATGCGCCAGAAGGTCACCGCGTCGGAGACCGACGGCGGGGTCGACTCGATCGTGGCCGTGGTGAAGGTCGACGGCGTCGAGCAGGAGATCACCGGCAAGGGCAACGGACCGCTCGCGGCGTTCGTCGACGCGATCGCCGCCGTCGGTTTCGACGTCGAGGTGCTGGACTACTCCGAGCACGCCATGTCCGCGGGTGACGACGCGCAGGCCGCCGCCTACGTGGAGTGCGCGATCGGCGACAAGGTGGTGTGGGGCGTCGGCATCGCCACCTCGATCACGACCGCGTCGCTGCGCGCGGTGGTGTCGGCGGTGAACCGGGCGCACTGACAGCGCATCTCGGCAAGTACGCGGACGGGCGCCGCGCGGGTTCCACCGCGCGGCGCCCGATCTCGCTGGGACAGACCATTTGTCGCGGGCATTCGGCTCCCCAAGCCCGGCATGCCTACCGCGACACGGGGTAGCGAACCCCGTGCTAGCGTTGGATTCGCACTCCAAGCGCCGAGCTCTCTGCTCGAACTCCCGAGCAGATGGGGGAACCGTGACAACAAACGACCACAATCCGACCTCTCCACCCTGGCTGCAGAGTCATTCCGTGGATACGGCCGAAGTCAGCGACGTGGAGTCATCGGCCAAGGACCCGTCGGCCGAGCCGGCCGGCGGCACGGAAGCGAAGGAAACCGACGTGTCGGCCGGGTCGGCCCAGCCGGACGCCCAACCCGAACAGCCCGAGCCGCACGGCTCGACGGAGCAGACCACGGCCTACCCGCAAGCCGCCCCGGTGGCGCAGGCATGGGCTCCCCCGCAGGCCGGACCGGCCGAGCCCTACGGCTCGTACGCCCCGCCGAACGCGGGCGCGTATCCCCCTCCGTCGCCCTTTCCAGGAGAGCCGTTCACTACCGGCACCTTTCAGCCACCATCGGGCCATAGCGGTAGCCACCCGATAGCCCCGCCTCCGGACGGACCTCATCCCGGTTACGGGGAGTACCGCCAGGAGATCGGCGGCGACGGCCTGACCCGGCATGTGCCCATGGATTCCGCGCAGCCCGAATCTCCTGCGCCGCAACTCGATCAGCCCAGCGGCCCGATCTACAGCTGGGCGCCGCCGCCTCCGCCGGTGACGCACCAGCCTCCGCCGCCCGCCTATCAACCGCCGCCTCCGCCGCCGCTCGGGCAACCGCAGGGGCCGGGCTGGCAAGGCGGGCCGGGTCCGCACCATTCGGTACCGCCGTTCCAACCGCAGCATGTGCCGCAGCCCGGCCAGCCGGGACATTCGGTGAACGACCTGAATCTGCTCCGGCGCGCCCGCAGGGCGCCGCGCAGCGGCTGGCGTCGTGCGGTGCACAAGGTGTCCGGCGGCATGATCAATCCGGGCGAGTCGGCGGCCGACATCGTCTACCAGGACCTCGCCGACCGGGTGAACCAGCCGGTGCGCGGTGACTACCGGATCGCGATTCTTTCGCTCAAGGGCGGTGTCGGGAAGACCACCACCACGGTCGGTCTCGGCTCCACCTTCGCTTCGCAGCGCGGCGACCGGGTCATCGCGATCGACGCCAACCCCGACCTGGGCACGCTCGCGCACCGGGTGCCACGGCAGACCCGCTCCACCGTGCGCAACCTGCTCGAGGATCAGCACATCACCAGGTACTCCGACGTGCGGGCGCACACCTCGCAGGCGCCGAGCCGCTTGGAAGTGCTCGCCAGTGAACAGGATCCGGCGGTCTCCGAGGCGTTCAGCGAAGCGGACTACCGCAAGGCGATCAGCATTCTGCAGTCGTTCTACAACATCATCCTGACCGACTGCGGCACCGGCTTGATGCACTCGGCGATGGCGGGCGTGCTGGACATGGCGAGCTCGCTGGTGCTGGTCACCTCGCCCGCCATCGACGGCGCGCGCAGCGCGTCGGCCACGCTGGACTGGCTCGACCACCACGGCTACGGCAAGCTGGTGGAACGAACCGTCGTGGTGGTGAACGCTTCCCGGCGCGGCGCGTCCACCGTCGACCTCGACCAACTGCGCAAGCTGTTCCTCGATCGCACCCGCGCGGTGCAGGTCGTGCCGTTCGACGATCACCTCGCCGAGGGCGCGGAAATCGATCTGGAACTGGTGAGCAAGCCGACCCGGCGGGCGCTGCTGGAGCTGGCGGCGATGGTCGCCGACGACTTCGGCTACGTCAGCTCGCAGGCCCAGCATCCCTACCGGCACCAGCCACCGCACGGATTCTGATCGTCGCGCGGAATCATGCTCCTGCGGCGGAACCCTTTCCGTGCGCAGAGTCGGCCGTCGCGAGTGCGGCGGCCGACTCGAACGCCGCGAGCACGGCCGCGATCGCCGGACGGGCCTCGGCCCGGGGCCGGGTGGCCAGTTCGTATATCCGAGCGGCGCGCACGCCGGACAGCCGTAGCACCGCCAGATCAGGGTGGCCGACCGCGTAGCGAGGCATGAGCGCGACACCGTAGCCGGTGGCGACCAGCGTCTCGATGACGCGGAAATCGTTGAGGCGCTGCGCTATACGCGGCTGCACGCCGGTCACGGTGGCGATCGAGCGCAGTACGTCGTCGACGGGAAAACCGCCCCGCACGCTGAGCCAGGTCTCGTCGGCCAGTTCCTCCGGCGCGACGGCCGAACGGCCAGCGAGCCGATGCGTCGGCGCCGCGACCACATCGATCGGCTCGCGCATGAGCACCCGGGTCGCGACGCGCGGGTCGGCGATAGGTGCGGCGCGCTCGTCGCGATGGGTCAGCACCACGTCGTAATCGGCGAGCAGTCGCGCCACTTCCGAGGGCGGCACGTCTTCGTCGCGCGCGATCACCTCGACTCCGCTGTCCACCATGCCGGGCAGCACATGCGGCAGCAGCAACGCACCGCCCGAGGGAAACACCGCGACGCGGACCCGTCCGCGCGGCGAGCCGCGATAGTGCGCCATCTCGGCGACCGCGCGATCCATTGCGGCGAGCACTTCGTCGGCGCGCACCACCAGTGCACGACCCGCGTCGGTGAGCCGCACGCGTCTGCCGTCCGGTTCGAGCAGGGCCACGCCCGCCTCCCGCGCGAGCACCTTGAGCTGCTGGGAAACGGCGGAGGGCGTCATGGACAGTGCTGCCGCCACGGCGGCCACCGTGCCGCGATCGGCCAGCTCACGCAGCACACGCAACCTCTCCAGCGCCATGGGCGGGCCGGCCACGACCGGTGCGGAACCGAAATTCATTAAGTGAAGCTACATCATTGATCCATAATTATTCGATTGTTCTGATCTTTAGCAGACCGCACGATGAAGGCGTGACCAACCGCGACCGCCTGCTCGGCCTGACCGTCGTCCTGCTCTGGGGATTGAATTTCCTCGCCATCCGGGTCGGGCTCGACCACTTCCCCCCGTTCTTCTTCGCGGCGCTGCGCTTCGCCGTGCTCGCGGTGCCCGCGCTGCTTTTCATCCCGCGCCCTCCGGTGCGGATGCGGTGGATCCTTCTGTACGGCACCGGTTTCGGCATCCTGCAGTTCGCGTTCCTGTTCACCGCGATGCGGGTGGGCATGCCGACCGGCCTGGCCTCGCTGGTACTGCAATCCTCGGCGCCGTTCACCGTGCTGCTCGGCACGCTGCTACTGGGCGAGCGGATCCGCCCGGTGCAGATCGCGGGCATCGCCGTCGCGGTGGCGGGCATGGCGGTGATCGGCTGGGACCGGCTCGCCCACGCCACCCTGCTTCCGGTTCTGCTGACCTTGGCGGGTGGGTTGGGCTGGGCGTTCGGCAATATCGGCGCACGACTGGCCGGTACCGAGACTCCCGGCGTCAACCCGCTGCACCTGATGCTGTGGACCACCGCCATCCCGCCGGTGCCGCTGTTCGCGCTGTCGGCGTTCGCCGAGGGGCCGACCACGGGAGCGCGGGCTTTGGCCGAAGCGTTCACACCGGCGGGCCTGCCCGCTCTGCTGGCGCTCGCCTATATCGCCGTCCTCGCCACTGTGGTCGGCACGGGGTTGTGGACCTATCTGCTCGGTCGCTATCCGGCCGGCCTGGTCGCGCCGTTCTCCCTGCTCGTTCCCATCGTCGGCATCGCCGCGGCGTGGACTTTCCTGGGCGAGACTCCGACCACGTTGTCGCTGATCGGCGGGGTGGTGGTGCTGGCGGGAGCGTTCGCCGCCACGTCGAGCAGGCCACGCGCGACTACGGTGAACGCCCGCATCGAGCCATCGGGAACACCCGCGATGGCAGGTACCGGTCGCCCGGCCTAGCGGGCCGTACCCACGTTCGGTGTGCATTCCGTCACGAAATTCGCATTCCGCACCGGCCGCTGTACGGGGTCGGTGCGAATCGATCGGCTTGCCGCTTTACAGTAGTGCCCGGCGTGGAAGTTGGTCCCTAGGCTAGGCAGCAGAGCGGCGCATGGCAGACAATCAGTGGACCGTATCGCGAAGAGCACTGCTTCGTAACACGGTCGCGGCGGGGGTGGCTACGGCGGGGGCACTGACGGCGGGTGCGCTGAAACCCACGCCTGCCGCAGCGAATCCCGGCGGCAAAAGGGTCGCGGTACTCGGCGGCGGTGTCGCGGGCCTGACCGCGGCACACGAGCTGGCGGAACGCGGTTTCCAGGTCACCATCTACGAGAAACGGGCATGGGGCGGCAAAGCCCGCAGCGTCGGCGTGCCCGGCACCGGAACGGGTGGACGGCCGGATCTGCCCGGCGAACACGGCTTCCGTTTCTTCCCCGGCTTCTATCAGCACGTGCCGGACACGATGCGCCGAATCCCGTTCCCCGGCAACGCGAACGGCGTGTGGGACAACCTGGTCGCGGTGCCGGAAGCACGATTCGCCCGGCACGGCGGCGACGACTTCCGCGTCCCGCTCGGTCCGCGCGCCCGCGCCGAGTTCTCCCCGGACAGTTTCCGCGAAACGCTCGGCGCGGCGCTGTCGACCGCACTCAAGATGCCTTCCAACGAGGGCGTCTACTTCGCCGAACGCCTGCTGGTCTTCAACACCAGCTGCGACGCCCGCCGCCTCGGCCAATGGGAGCGCACCTCCTGGCACGATTTCGTCGGCGGCCACGCGCGCTCGCACGAGTTCCGCGCGCTGCTGTCGCGCACGCTGACCAGCATCATGGTCGCCGCGAAAGAGAACATCGCGAGCGTGCGCACCATCGGCACGATGGGCGAGCAGTTCCTCGGCAATCCCTTGGGGATCGGCAACGACGGCAGCCTGGACCGGGTACTGAACGGTCCGACCAACGCGGTCTGGATCGAGCCGTGGACGCGGCGGATCCGCGAACTCGGAGCGGATTTCGTGCTCGGCGCCGAGGTGCGCGAGCTGGAGGTGCGCGACCGCAGGATCGTCGCGGCCCGGGTCGTGGACGAGACCGGCGCGCAACGCACGGTCGAGGCCGACTATTTCGTCGTGGCGTTGCCCGCCGAACGCGCGCGCACGCTGTGGTCGCCGCAAGTACTCGAGGTCAGGCCCGATTTGGCCGGGATGGACAACCTGTTCACCGACTGGATGAACGGCATCCAGTTCTATCTGCGCCGACCGGCCGACATCTCGCGCGGTCACACCGCCTACATCGACGCGCCGTGGTCGCTCACCTCGATCAGCCAGAACCAGCTGTGGCGCCGCAAGCTGACCGAGTTCGGCGACGGCGGCGTGCAGGACTGCCTTTCGGTGGACATCTCCGACTGGAACACCCCAGGCATCGTGTTCGGCAAACCCGCCAAGGAGTGCACCCACGAGGAGATCGCTCGGGAGGCGTGGGCCCAGATCAAGGCCCATTTGGACGATCGCGGCGAGGTGCTGCGCGACGCCGACCTGCACTCCTGGTTCCTCGATCCCGGCATCACCTGGCAGGAGGGCGAGCGGCGCAACGCCAACGCCGACCCGCTGCTCATCAACACCGCCGGGTCGTGGGAGTACCGTCCGCAACCGCACGGCGCACTGGAAAACCTCTTCCTGGCAGGCGATTACGTGCGCACCAACGTCGACCTGGCCACCATGGAGGGCGCCAACGAGTCCGCGCGCGCCGCGGTGAACGCCCTGCTGGACGTGGCCGGTTCGAACGCGGAGCGCTGCCGGATGTACACCCTCTACCGCGCCACCGAACTGGAACCGCTGCGCCGCATCGACGCCGACCGCTACGGGGCCGGCCAGCCGAACATGTTCGACGTCCCCGCGTGAATCGCGATCGATCCGCGCGGCAGGGTGATAGGTCTGGCGTCAGGGGCGAATTCTGTTCTCCGAGTCATTGCGCTGACCGAATCGAAAGGATAGTCTCTGACCATGCATGGGGAAGAGGGGGAACTCAAAACGCGGGGAAAAATTTGGCGCTGGAACAGCAAGCGCGCGACTGGGATCGTTGAGTCGCTCACCGGAGATCACATCTGGTTCGGATTGGACTCGTTACGTGGGAGGAATTTCGATGACATCTCGATAGGAGACGTCGTCGAGGTCGAGTACGAATTCGCCCAACAAGACTCCCACACCCTGCGCGCAGTAAGAATTGACTGGTTGTAGATCACTCTTTCAACTGGGGGGATAATGAAACTTTTGCGGCGGCCCTCGCCACTGCCGCGGTTCTATGCATGCCGTGCTTCGCTGCCGCTGAACCCGATCCGGCAGACCTCGAATTCACGGCGAATTCCGCATATCGAGAGTATCAGAACAATATCGCAAAGTTCACCGGACAGGTGAACTACAGTTCGAACAATTTTGCATGGTCGCTGAAGCTACTGCCCGCGACTCAAAGCGTCGTGTACGGCAGCATGAGTTGCCATACAACTATAGGTGGGATTTCCGGGTACTCCGACGATCATCAAGACATTCCGCGCGACTACCTCCTCCATTCGAGCGTGAAAATTGATCGAGGAAGATGGTACAAGCTGCGCAGTCGATGCGATTTCAAGGTGCTGACCGACACTGGAATGCAGCCGGGAAATGTGGAAACGGCTGTCGACTTCATCGCCAGGTGATCGACTCCTGACCTCGTGAGGAATCTCCGAGCCGGACCGGCGCAAGAGTGCGTGCATACGAACGCACCCACAGCTGAAGGCCACGCTGTGGAATCCGCGCGCCGGATTCGACGCCGACCGCTACGCGGCCGGCCACCTAACATGTTCGACGTCCCCGTCTGAGCGGATGTGATCGATCTCCCTTCGCCGGAGCCGAATTCGATCGCCATCCCCCAGGCCGCGGTGCTTGAATCGAACTATGCGTGAGAGCACCGCCTCCGACGAGATCACCGACCCGGCAGACCTGCGGGCATTGCTCGGCGAGGTGGCGCCCCGCGCGGCCACCAAGGAGCGCCCTGTCCTGCATGCCAGGGACCGGGAGTGGATCGCGCTCTCCCCGTTCCTGGTGATGAGTACGAGCGACGCGGACGGCAACTGCGACGCCTCGCCGAAAGGCGATCCGGCGGGGTTCGTGCGGGTGCTCGACGACACCACCCTCGCCATCCCGGAGCGCCCCGGTAACCGCCGCGCCGACGGCTACCTCAACATCCTGGCCAACCCGCACGTCGGCCTGCTGTTCGTGATCCCGGGACGCCGCGAGACGCTGCGGATCAACGGCCGCGCCCGGCTGGTGCGCGACGCGCCGTATTTCGACGACATGGTGGTGCGCGGGCACCGCCCGATCCTCGCTGTCGAGGTGGAGATCGACCAGATCTTCTTCCACTGCGCCAAGGCGTTCATGCGCAGCCATCTCTGGGAGCCGGAGCAGTGGCCGGAGGACACCCTGCCGAGTCCCGCCTGCCTGGTCAAAGAGGTGCAGACGAACGTCGCGGAGACGGTGGAGGAGCTGGAGCGCTACTACTCACCGGAGAACTACGCGGCCAAGCTCTACCGCGACTGACCCGCGTGGCCCACGCCACCCGACCGCGGCGCGCCCGGATCGCGCGTCGAACATAGACTCGCGACGTGGCAGAACTATCGGTGCGCGGACGGCTCGCGCTGGCGGCGGCGGCCGCGGCGTCCTGGGCCTCGCAGAAGGCGGGTCGTGGTAAAGGGTCGATGATCGGCGGACTGATCGCGTTGAAGATCGATCCGACCGTCATGGACCAGCTCGGGCAGCGGCGGCGCACCGTGCTGGTGACCGGCACGAACGGCAAGTCGACCACCACGCGGATGACCACCGCCGCGCTCAGCACCCTCGGCGCGGTCGCGACCCAGGCCGACGGCGCGAACATGGACGCGGGCATCGTCGCCGCGCTGAACGCGCACCGGCGCGCGCCGCTGGCCGCCATCGAGGTCGACGAACTGCACCTGCCGCACGTCACCGATTCGCTGAACCCCTCGGCGGTGGTGCTGCTGAACCTCAGCCGCGACCAGCTCGACCGGGTCGGCGAGATCAACATGATCGAGCGCAAGCTGCGCGCGGGCCTGGCGAAGCACCCGGCCACCGTGGTGGTCGCCAACTGCGACGACGTGCTGGTCACCTCCATCGCCTACGACCATCCCAACGTGGTGTGGGTCGCTGCGGGCAGCGGCTGGGCGATGGACGCGACCAGCTGCCCGCGCAGCGGCGAGCCGATCGTCTGGGAGGGCGCGCACTGGCGCAGTACCGGAGCGGATTTCCAGCGTCCCGAACCGGACTGGTGGCTCGACGGGGACGATCTGGTCGGGCGGGAGGGCAAGCGTTTCCCGCTGCGGCTCGCACTGCCGGGCCGGGCCAACCGCGGCAACGCCGCACAGGCGGTGGCCGCCGCGGTCGCGCTGGGCGCCGACCCGGAGCAGGCCGTCGCGGCCGCGGGCACGGTCCGCGAGATCGCGGGCCGCTACCGCACCGTGCAGGTCGGCGAGCACGACGCGCGTCTGCTGCTGGCCAAGAACCCGGCCGGCTGGCAGGAGGCGCTGTCGATGATCGAGCCGACCTCGGCGGGCCTGGTGATCGCGGTGAACGGCCAGGTACCCGACGGCGAGGACCTGTCCTGGCTGTGGGACGTGCGCTTCGAGCATTTCGAAGGCGTGCAGGTGGTGGCGGCGGGCGAACGCGCCACCGACCTGGCGGTGCGACTGACCTACGCGGGCGTGGAGCACACCCTGGTGCCCGATCCGGTCCGCGCCATCGCGTCGTGCCCCGCGGGCCATGTGGAAGTGCTGGCCAACTACACCGCCTTCCGTGATCTCAACCGTGACCTCGAGGAGCGGGCTTCATGACCGAGTCGACCTTCCGCATCGGCCTGGTGCTGCCGGACGTGATGGGCACCTACGGCGACGGCGGCAACGCGCTCGTGCTGCGGCAACGACTGCGCATGCGCGGCTACGACGCCGAGATCGTCGAGATCACGCTGTCGGAGCCGGTGCCCGATTCCCTGGACGTCTACACCCTGGGCGGCGCGGAGGATTCCGCCCAGCGTCTGGCCACCCGGCACCTGCAGCGCTACCCCGGCTTGCAGCGCGCCGCCGGGCGAGGCGCTCCGGTGCTGTCGATCTGCGCGGCCATCCAAGTCCTCGGCCAGTGGTACGAGACCTCGGCGGGCGAGCGAGTCGACGGCGTCGGCCTGCTCGACGTCACCACCTCGCCGCAGCACAAACGCGCCATCGGCGAGGTGACCACCACTCCACTGCTCGACGGGCTCACCGCACCACTCACCGGCTTCGAGAATCACCGGGGCGGAACGAAACTCGGCGGCGACGCGCAGGGTCTGGCCCGTGTCATCCGCGGCGTCGGCAACGGCGTCGGCGACGGGCTGGAGGGCGTCGTCCAGGGTTCGGTGATCGGCACCTACATGCACGGCCCGGCGCTGGCCCGTAACCCCGAACTCGCCGACCTGCTGCTGATGCGCGCCCTCGGCGTCACCGAACTGGCGCCCCTCGACCTGCCCGAGGTCGACCAGCTCCGCCGGGAGCGCCTGCGCGCCTGAGCCTGTTCCCGCCGGTCAGGTCGCCGGAGTAGCTGAATTCGCGGCAATCCGGATCGAAGCGATGAGTTCGGGCGTGTTCGCCGGTACATACCGGTGCACAGCCACACCATCGAAAGGAATCCGGTCATGAGCGTCATCGTCTGCGAGTTCGTCACCCTCGACGGCAGAGTGTCCGACCCCGACGGCCGCGGCGGCACCGCGACCGGCGGGTGGGCCTTCCGCTACGGTCCCGAAACCGTCGGCGGTGACAAGTTCCGCCTGGCGCATGCCCTCGATGAGGGCGTGCTGCTGCTGGGCCGCCGCACCTGGGAGTTGTTCGCCACCATCTGGCCCGGACGCGACGATCCCTTCGCCACGCGCATGAACAAGGCCGCGAAACTGGTTGTCTCGCACACGCTGGCGGACACGTCGAGCTGGACGAATTCCACGCTTGTCGAAGGCGACCTCCATACGGCGGTGGAGAACGCACCCGGCGACGTCATCGTCACCGGCAGCCTGACCATCGTTCGCGCATTGCGGGAAAAGGATCTTGTCGACGAGTACCGACTGCTGATCTTCCCCACGGTCCTCGGTAGCGGTGACCGTTTGTTCGCCGATGGCGAGCCGCCCGCGGACCTCGAGTTGCTGTCGGTCGACACGGTCGGCGCAGCCGTGCTGACCCGCTACGTCCGAGCCGGGCGCTGACGACCGACGTCCGGCCGGATCGCGGACGGCGTCAACCGGACGGTCCGACCATCCGTCACCCCGCGCCACGGGCCCGAGCCGATTTGCCTGGGTTGTTCGCCTCGCCGCCGTGCCAGTCGGCGCGGTGGGCGCTCGACCTCGTCGGCGATCCGGGACCATGCCTTCACCGGCCGTATTCGCGAGCCGCGGGTAGATGGCCTGGTACACCCACCTCGGTGACGTCGACGGAGACGGTGATCGTGCTGTCCTTCGCGTCGGTGTAGATGATGCCGCGCAGCGGAGGGACGTCGGCGTAGTCGCGGCCCCAGGCGGCGGTGATGTAGCGCTCGTCGCCGAGTTGGTCGTTGGTGGGGTCGAGGTCGATCCACCGGCCCGAGCGGTCGGGTCCGTCGGCGCCGGGCACCCATACCGCCGCCCAGGCATGCGTGGCGTCGGCGCCGACCATGCGCTCCTTCCCTGGTGGTGGATCGGTGGCCAGGTAGCCGGACACGTACCGGGCGGCGAGGCCGTGCGACCGCAAGCAGGCGACCGCGAGGCGCGCGAAGTCCTGGCAGACGCCTGCGCGGGCCGCGAACACGTCGGCCACCCGGGTGGACACCGTCGTGGCGCCGGACCGGTAGGCGAAGTCGGTGTAGATCCTGGTGTTCAAATCGACCACCGCATCCAGCAGCGGCCTGCCCGGTCGGAGGGATTCAGCCGCGTACGCGACGATCTCCGACGTGATCTCCTGCGGGTGCAGGTCGAGAGCGAACTCCACGGCGAACGGCCCGTTGGCCCCCGTCGGGCGCGCGCGTTCCCACGGCTCGGCGGCCGGGCCCGCGTCGTCGCGGGCGGGCGCGTCGACTTCGACCAGCGATTCGCCGACGACCGTCAGAGCACGATGCTCGGTGGTGACGTGGAAGTAGGACGTGATGTTGCCCCACACATCCGCGCCGACCGACCGGTCCGAGGGGGCGGGGTCGATCCGGATCTCGTGCGCGAGCAGACGCTGACCGGGGAGATCGCGCGGCGTCAAGTACGCGCGCCCATAGGAGTTGATGACTTCGCCGGAGTACGAGTACTTGGTGCGATGCTCGATCCGGTAGCGCCGGACCGCACGGCCGGTCATCCGACGACCTGCGCGCTGCCCCACAGCGGCTGGATGTCGACCGGGAGCGACAGCGTCGTGGTCTCGAAGGACTCGGATACCTTGCGCAGGCGCACGTGCACTCCCTCCAGCAACTCCGCCAGTTCGGTGCGCCGTTCGTTCGCGTCGGTGACCTCGAGATCGTCGGGATCGAGGCGGCGCAGCATGCGCCGCGCGTCCGCGAGCAGCCGCTGCGGACGCGACGAGCCGGACGCACCGGGCAGCGCCTGGAAATCGGCGTGCAGGCGGCCCAGCTGATAGGCCAGCGATCGCGGATTGGCGGTGTCGAACAGCAGGAGCTCGGCGACGTTCGCGATCCGCACCGAATCCTGGTGGCGCCGACGATAACTCACCGAGGACTCGGTGGCGCGCAGCACCCATTCGGTGACCTCGCGTTCGATCTCCTCCGGATACCGTTGGGTCAGCGCGGCCGACAGCAACGCGGTCAGGGCGAGACCGCGCTCGATCCGCTTACCGATGTCCCTGACGTGCCACCCGGTGTCGCGGATCAGCGACTCGCCGTCGATCCCGGACAGCGCGAGCAGCCCGGCCAGGGTTCGCGAATGCACATCCGACAACTCCGCCTCTTGGTCGTCCACCGCGGCGGGGTAGCACGCCAGCGCGCGCTCGACCGAGCCGAGGATCATCCACGTGTCCACCGACAACTGGTCGCGCACGGCGCGCGCGGCGCTGCCGTACCGGTCGATCGCGAAGGCCAGCGATCCGGGCAGCTCGCGGTCTATCGTCAGTGCGACGAGGTAGTCGTGGCCCGCGCGGGACGCGCCCGGCACCCGGTGTACCGCCGGAGCGCTGTCCTGCGCCGCACCGGTGGCCACGCCGTCGTCCGCCCCTTCGGCGACGGCCTCCACACCATCCGTAACCTGTTGTCGCGCTCCGGCTCCGGCCATCGCTTCGTTCCGGGCCACGGCATCGTGATGCTCAATGTGCTTCGAACCAGTTTCTCCCCCAGCGTCTTCCGGCATTCCCGATCCGGATGGCGCGGCAGCCGAGAATTTTTCGTCTGTCCCGTGGCCGGAAAATCGTGACCGGACCGGCACCGAATTCCCCTGCGCGCACTCGCCCGCACCGGGCGATGCCGGAGCATCACCAGAATCCGGAAACGATCCGGCCGCAGCGTGCGACCGCTCGTCGCCGTACTGCGCCACACCTTCGTCGACGCCGGCACCCGACGGAGCGAGCAGGCCGCGATCGACCGAACTCTGCTGCGGCGCAAAGGCTCGCACCTCGGGACCGAACAGCCCGTCGGTCGGAGCCGCGGTGGCGGTGGTCCGTCCGAGGGCGGCCAAGAGGATCGGTAACGCGCCCGCGCCTTCCAGCCAGGGGCGATACCGGAACTCTTGGTAACGCTCGTGGGTGGCGATCAAGAGACGGGCGGTGTCCTCCGCGCGCTCGCCGTAGCGGCCGATCCAGAACAGGTCGTTGAGCACGCGGGGGGAGCTGATCCCCGCCACGACCGGAGCGGTGCGCCGCGGCTCGCGCGACGGCTCGGTGCTGATCGCGGCGGCGGCCGTCGGCGCGGCCCGCACCCAGATGTCCTTGGCGGCGACTTTCCGCGCGGCGCGATCGGTCGTGCGCTGACGTAGCTGGCCGAGACCGCCGGACATCACGGTGTAGCCGCGCCGATGGGCGAGCGAGAACAATCGCATGCCGACCGGAGCCGCGGCGAGTCCGTCGTGCTCGCGGATGGCGGGCGCGACGGAGAACTGCGCCGGTTCCTGGCCAACCCATTGCCATCCGTGCGCATCGATCCGCGCCTTCATCTCGTCGCGCTGCCGCCGACTCAGTTCAGGGCCGAACAGCGTGGCGCCGTCGACCGCCGAGCGAACGATCAGCTTGTCCAGATTCGCGATCAGATGTCCGCGCTCCCGTTCATGACCACCCCAGTACGACGGCGCGTTCTCCAGCAACAGGTCCGCACCGAGCAGTGCGCGCGACAGGGCGGGCAGGAATCCGGCCAGCGCGGGATTCTCCAGCAGCCCGCTGCCGAGCGTGTTCACCACCGTCACCGCGCCGCGGCGCAGCACCTCGACCAGTCCCACCACGCCCAGCCGCGAATCCGGCCGCAGGTCCAGCGGATCGGAGAATTCGGCGCCCACCCGGCGCAGCACCACGTCCACCCGCTTCAGCGTGCCGAGCGACCGCATCCACAGCGCGCCGTCGCGCACCACCAGATCGGCGCTCTCAACCAGCGGAAAGCCGAGTGTGGAGGCGAGATAGGCCTGATCGAACGCGGTCTCGGAATGCACGCCTGGACTGAGCACGACGACCACCGGTTCGTCGTCGTCGGTCTGCGCGGATTCGATCAGCATCAATCGCATCGCCCTGGCGAAGGGTGTCAGCGGACGCGGATTCGCGTGCTCGAATGCCTCCGGGATCGCGGTCGACACGACCCTGCGGTCGGCCAGCGCGTATCCGGCGCCGGACGGCGCCTGCGCCCAGTCGGCGAGCACCCGGAACCGGCCGTCGCCCCAGCGACTGAGATCGCAGGCGTGCAGGAAGAGTTGGTGCCGCCCCGGCACGGTGATGCCGTGCGCGGCTCGTACGTAGCCGCGATTACCGAACACGACTTCCGGCGGGAGCAGTCCCGAGGCGAGCGTCCTGCGTGGACCGTAGATGTCGGTGAGCACCTCGTCGAACACGCGGGAGCGCTGTTCCAGCCCGGCCTCCAGCCGGGTCCAATCGTCCGCGGCGACCGGCAAGGGAATCGGATCGAGGCGCCACGGCGCAGGCGTGTTCTCGGCCGACGCGCCTGCCTCGAGGTAGGTGATGCCGTCGTCGTCGATCAGCCTGCGCACCCGGCTGTCCAGCTTGCCCAAACCGTCCCCGCCGAGTTCGGCGAAGTCGGCGGACAGTTGCGACCACACCCGGCGCACCTTGCCGTCGGCGTCGACCAATTCGTCGTAGTAGCCCGCGACCGGCGCGCCGCACTCGTCGTAGGCGGCGGTGGCAGAAGCATCTTCGCGGTAGCGCGCGACCTGTTCCCGCACGGTGGTCGCGGTATCTCGCCGCTCATCGCGCAACGTCACCGCCGACCTCACTTCCGCCATCCATGCCCAACGGTCGCCGAATGCTTCCCGTGCGGTCCGGAAACCTTGTGCCGGACACCCGCATCAGTGGTCTTTGCGGCCATTTTCGCATGTAGCAGGGGCCATAACGGGTAAAACGCTGTGCGGCGACAACTGTTTGCCCAACATTTGCTCAACATCGGGCGCGGCGACACACGGTCCCGGGTCCCACCGTGGCGCCCGCACCGGTGGTATCACCGAACGACGACAACGATCTCGTCAGGAGGTCATTATGCGTAGATCAGACTGTTCGTCTTGCGAATCCGCGTTCGACCACTGCCACGGAACCCTGATCGTGCACGTGAGCCGGATCGCCGAATGCACCGACGAACACTGCCTGGAGCTCAGCCACGCCAGGCACGCCTTCGTCCTCGATTGCCGAAACCTCGCGGGCGGCTGCCGGTGTGGCGACGGCCAGACGGCCCGGCGCCGCGCCTGAGCGGTTCCGTACCCTGGCCCGGTGAGCTATGACCACGTGTTGCTGCCGTCCGGTGTCGCATCGTCGATCGCGGAGGTCGACGCCTACCTGAGCACCCAGCAGGGCGTCCCCCAGTCGGGGGCGGTCGCGCAGATCGCGGCCGAACTGAACAGACGCAACGCGGAACTGCCCGAGGAGGACAACTTCCTCAGCACCGTGCCGGTCGGCGGCGCGGCCACCGGTGCGGCACTGCACGTGCCGTGCCCCTACGACGCGGTCGGCTTCGTCCGCCACTTGCTGTTCGAACTCGCCACACCGCTGAACTATGCCGTCTACGACCCGCAACTGGCCTGGCTGATCGATCCCGCCGAGCACGTCGAGGCCATCGTCACGCACGGCGGCGCGGGCGAGTTCCCGTACCTGACCGAAGCGCTGGTCCAGCAGTGGATTCCGGAGCTGGCCCCGCCCAACCCGTACCTCGTCGTCGAACGCGGCGAGCAGTTCTACATCCAGACCTACCGGGAGAACTCCGGCGCCTACACCGTGGAATACCGGGACGGCTCCCCCGACAAGCATTTCGGCACAACCATCTCCGATCCCGCCACTGTAGCCGCCCTCATCTGGGGCTGGGCCAACGACGACCGCAGCCGGTTCCCCGGCCTGCCCTGGTCGCGCGTCGACCTCTGAACCCGGTCACTGGTTCTGGGTGGCCAACCGGCCCGCCAGCGCGAGGAACGACGCGCCGAAGACCCGGCGCATCCAGGTGACCACGACGGGACGGGAAATGGCCTGGTCGCGGACGGCGGCGGCACACGCGCCGTACACCGCGAACACCACCAGGGTGGCGAGCATGAAGATGCCGCTCAGTTCGAGCATGCGCGCCAGTGCGTTCGGCGCGCCGCCGGGCACGAACTGCGGCAGGAACGCGAAGAAGAAGATGGTCAGCTTGGGGTTGAGGAGGTTCAGCAGCACCGCCGAGGTGATCACCTTCCGCGCCGAGGGTGCGGTGCGCCCGGTCTGTTCCGGCACGGCGAGCGCGCCCTTGTCCCGGAACGTGGTCCAGGCCATGTACACCAGATAGCCGACGCCGAGGTACTTCAGCGTCTGGAACGCGACCGCGCTGGCGTTGAGCAGCGCGGCCAGACCCGTGATCGCCGCGATCATGTGCGGAACGATGCCGAGCGTGCAGCCGAAGGCCGCGATCACCGCGGCGCGCACACCGCGAGACAGTCCCGCCGCCAACGTGAACAGCACACCGGTGCCGGGGGTGGCGACGATGACGAGCGTCGTCAGCACGAATTCGATGCTCATCCCCGACACGGTAACGCACGCCCGGCGCGGCGCAATCCCCGTCGCGGGAGGCGTTTTCGCGAGCTATAGCGCGCGGCGGCCGGACAGCGCGCGCCCGAGGGTGAGCTCGTCGGCGAATTCGAGGTCGCCGCCCATCGGCAGGCCCGAGGCCAGCCTGGTCACACTCAGACCCGGGAAGTCGCGCAGCATCCGGACCAGGTAGGTGGCGGTGGCCTCGCCCTCGGTGTTCGGGTCCGTCGCGATGATCACCTCGCTGACGTCGACGCCGTCCTCCTGGTTTCCGATACGCGCCAGGAGTTCCCGGATCCGCAGCTGGTCGGGGCCGATACCGCTGAGCGGATCGAGCGCGCCGCCGAGCACGTGGTAGCGACCGCGGAACTCCCTGGTGCGCTCGATCGCCTGCACGTCCTTGGGTTCCTCGACCACGCAGATCATGGTCCGGTCCCGGCGCGGGTCGGCGCAGATGCGGCACAGCTCGCCGTCGGACACCGTTCCGCATGTCACGCAGAACTGCACCCCGTCACGCACCTTCTGCAGCGCGGCCTGCAGCCGATCGATCTCCGGCGGCTCCACCTGGAGCAGATGAAAGGCGATGCGCTGCGCGCTCTTCGGACCGACGCCGGGCAGCTTGCCCAATTCGTCGATCAGATCCTGGACCGGACCCTCGTACAACTGCTGCCTCGGCTCAGAAACCGGGCAGCGAACCGCCGCCGCCGAAGCCACCGGACAGGGGTCCGAGCCGTTCGGCGGCGATGCGCTGCGCGTTGGCCATCGCGTCGTTGACCGCACCGATGACCAAATCCTGCAATGTCTCGACATCGTCGGGATCCACGGCCTTCGGGTCGATGGTCAGCGACACCACCTCACCGCTCGCCTTCAGCCTGACCTGCACCAAGCCACCGCCGGCAGCGCCGTCCACCTCGGTCGCCGCGATCTCGGCCTGGGCTTCCATCACCGCCTGCTGCATCTGCTGCGCCTGGGCGAGCAACTGTTGCATATCGAACTGGCCACCTGGCTGCACGGGAGCGTCCTCTCTGAAGAAGGTGTCACGGGCCAGCCTAGTCCTGCCGCGGCCGGTCCCCGGCGCGGCCCGACGGTCCCAGGTCCGCGGCGCAGGACGGATAACAGCGCGCATGGCGGATAACAGGTTGGGTAGTTCCGATCGGAACCGACCATGCGCGCCTTACCATCGACACCGAGTCGGAAAGCGGTGTGCAAATCTGGAGCCAATGATGATCGCAGTTCGTGCACGTTTCCTGAGCACCCTGGTGCTCACGCTCGGTGTTCCCAGCATCTTTCTCGGCGCAGCGGCGTCCGCGGATACGGAGATCACCGACACGCCCGGAGTGATCGACACGCAAGGGGCAGACGAGCCCCAGACGACCCCGGCGGTCGCCGACTACGGGGGCGGCTGCGTCCTCTACCCGGACGACAAGGCCGCGACGCTCGATTCGCTGCGTTCCCGGTGCTCGCCGGAGCAGCAGGACGCGATCTTCCGCGCCGCACCGCTCGGCGCCGTTCCGGTCGGCGTGAAATCGGGCTGGGTCACTCGGCCGCCGATCATGCAGGCCATCGCGCCCCCGCTGTGGATCGGCAAGACCTTCTACACCGGCCCGGACGGCGGCTTCCTGATGAACCGCCTCACCGGTGCGGGCTTCGAGGCCTGGGGCGCCGACGTCTACGTCGCGCCCGCCCTGACCGATGGGCAGCCGACCTGGGCACTGAACTACGCGCCCTCGCCGACGCCGCAGGTCTACGACGAGATCCGGGAAGTCACTCCCGGTGTGTGGTTCGGCTACTCGTGGTGGCGCGGCATGTTCCAGACCACCCTGCTGCTGACCTTCGCGCTCGCCTGAACAGCGGGTGTCGTTTGACCCTCCCGTCACTGGAGGGTGTTGGCTGGTGCCATGACGGCCACCGTCCCCATCGGGGAATTCTCCAGGCTGAGCAATCTCAGCGTGAAGACGTTGCGCTACTACCACGAGATCGGTCTGCTCGCTCCGGCCGGCATAGACGCGAGTTCGGGCTATCGGCGGTACGCGACGGCGCAGGTGACGCAGGCACAGTTGATCCGGCGGCTGCGCGAGCTGGACATGCCGGTTCCGGAGATCCGCGCCGTGCTGGCCGCGCCGGACGAGAACACCCGTGACGCCACGCTGCGGGCGCATCTGGAGCGCATGGAAGCCGAGCTGACCCGCACCCGCGCGGTCGTGGCCTCGTTGCGCGCGCTGCTGACGCCATCGGCTCCGATCGCCGTGGAGTATCGCGTGGTCGGGGCGTTCCCGGCGGCGGCGATCGGCGCGACGGTGGCGCGCGAACACATCGGCGAGTGGTGCGCTTCGACGTTCCAGGCGTTGTACGAGTCGCTGGCCGCCGCGAGCATCGCGCCTGCGGGCGTCGCCGGCGCCACCTACAGCACCGACTTCTTCGAGCAGGACGAAGGCGAAGTAGTCGCGTTCGTCCCAGTCGCCGACACGGATGTGGTGCTGCCGGCAATGCTTTCACTCATCGAGCTACCCGCGCGCCGTTTCGCCGTCGCCGTGCACGAGGGCCCGTTCGACGATTTCGACCGGACCTACGGCGCACTGGGCAGTCACGTCGCCGAACACGCTGTCGCGCTGCCCGAGCCGATCCGCGAGATGTACCTGCTCGGACCGGACACGTCCGATGAACCCGCCGGCTACCGGACCGAAGTGTGCTGGCCCGTCGCCCAACCATAAAAGGAGATATCCATGACGATCTCGATCGCCCACGTCACCATCGATTGTGCGAACGCGGGCGCGCTCGCCGAATTCTGGTCACAGTTGCTGGAGACGCCCGTCGATCCCGACCCCACCCCGGAGTTCGCCACCGTCGGCCGGACCGCGGACGCCGCGACCCCGCTGATGTTCATCCGCGTGCCCGACAAGAACCCCGGCAAGAACGTCATCCACCTCGACCTGCTCGCTTCCGGCCGGGACGAGGTCGCGCGCGCGATCGATCTCGGCGCGAAGCACGTCGCCGACTTCGACGAGTGGGGCATGAAGTGGACGACGCTGGCCGATCCCGAGGGGAACCTCTTCGACATCGCGGCCGAATAGACCGAGCAGACCGCGACGACGGCCATGGCCGTCGTCGCGGCCGTACGATCAGGCCAGTTCGCGCTGGAGGTTGCCGAGCACCTCGGCCTGGATCTTCTTCAGGCCGAGCGGCGCGAAGATGCCCTCGAAGATGCCCGCGACGCCGCCCGCGCCCTTCCACGTGGTGCGCAGCGTGACTCGCGCGCCCGCGCCCTCCGGGGTGACGGTCCAGGTGTTCACCAAGGTCGAATTCGAGTCGCGCTCGGTGACAATGGAATCGGACACCGAGACGACCGCGTGCACGTTGCGCGAGCGCTTCTCGGTGGCCTGCAACGTCCATTCCGCGACGGTGCCCGCGCCCTTGCCCCCTTCGACCACCTTGTAGTCGCGGTAGTGCGACGAAAGGATGCGCGGACGCACCGTGTCGTAGTCGGCGATGGCCTCCAGCGCGCGCTGCGGATCCGCCGCCACGTCGATCGAACTACTGGCGCTGACCTGTCCCACAATGAGCTCCTTGTCCGGATGCGGTGTCTCGACGGATCTCCATCCTGCCCTGTCGGCCCCGGATGATAACGGCGAGGGCGGAGCGTGTGGCGAACTTCTCCGGACGATTCGGTATTCCATTTCGCAACATATGCGTGACATTTCTCCACGACCGAGACCTCGCGGTGGCCCCGCCGTATGGTCCGTACTAGCGTCGAGGGGTGGCAGTGAGTCTGTTGGGGAAGGCCGGACACGCACCGGCCGCACGCGAATCAGGATTTGCCGCGCATCGAGCCGGCGTGGATCGCCTTCTGGCGAGTTACCGCGCCATACCCGAGCACGCCAACGTCCGTTTGGCCAAGAAGACCTCGAACCTTTTCCGCGCCAGGGCGAAGAACACCGCGCCCGGCCTCGATGTCTCGGGGCTGACCAGGGTGATCGCGGTCGACCCCGTGGCGAGGACCGCCGACGTCGCTGGCATGACCACCTACGAGGAGCTGGTCGCCGCCACCCTCCCGTACGGGCTCGCGCCGCTGGTCGTTCCCCAGCTCAAGACCATCACGCTGGGCGGAGCGGTCACCGGCCTCGGCATCGAGTCCACCTCCTTCCGCAGCGGTTTGCCGCACGAGTCGGTGCTGGAGATGGACGTGCTGACCGGCGCGGGCGAGATCCTCACCGCCACGCCGGACAACGAGCACGCCGATCTGTTCCGCGGCTTCCCGAATTCCTACGGGACGCTGGGTTACACGGTCCGGCTGAAGATCGAGCTGGAAGAAGTACAACCGTACGTCGCGCTGCGGCACGTTCGCTTCCGGGACCTGCGCGAACTGGAGGCCACCCTCGCGACGATCGTCACGGATCGGGTCTATGAGGACGAGCCCGTGGACTACCTCGACGGCGTCGTCTTCTCCGCCGAGGAGAGCTATCTGACGCTGGGCCGCCGCACCGACGAGCCGGGCCCGGTCAGCGACTACACCGGGATGGACATCTACTACCGGTCCATCCAGCACGAGGGCGAAACGCCCAAACGCGACCGCCTGACCATCCACGACTACCTGTGGCGCTGGGACACCGACTGGTTCTGGTGCTCCCGCGCCTTCGGCACGCAGAATCCGAGGATCCGCCGGTTCTGGCCGAAGCGCTATCGGCGCAGCAGCTTCTATTGGAAGCTGGTTGCGCTCGATCACAAGTACGACATCGGCGACAAGCTGGAGGCTCGCAAGGGCAACCCCCCGCGTGAGCGGGTCGTGCAGGACATCGAGGTGCCGGTGGACCGCACCGCCGACTTCGTGGAGTGGTTCCTGCGCGAGATTCCGATCGAGCCGATCTGGCTGTGCCCGCTGCGTTTGCGCGAGACCGGCCGCACGCAGCGGCCCGGGGAACGCGCTTGGCCGCTGTATCCCCTGGAGCCGGACCGGACCTACGTGAACGTCGGATTCTGGTCGGCCGTGCCCACCGCTCCCGGGCAGCAGGAGGGCGCGGCCAACCGCGCGATCGAGCACAAAGTGACCGAATTCGACGGTCATAAGTCGCTGTACTCGGATTCCTTCTACGACAAGGATGAGTTCGCGGCGCTCTACGGCGGAAACACCTACACCGAACTGAAAAAACGCTACGACCCGAACCAGCGCCTGCTGGATTTGTATTCGAAGGCGGTGCAACGCAAATGACGACATTCAAGGACCGTTCCGATGTCTTCGCCGATCTCGGAACCAAACTCAGCATTGCCGAGATCTTCGAGACCCTCGTCGAGGGCGAAGTCCCGATCCGGTTGACGGCCTACGACGGCAGCGCCACCGGACCGGAGGACTCGGAGTTCGCGCTGGACATCCGGACTCCGCGTGGCATCAACTACCTGGCCACGGCCCCCGGCGACCTGGGCATGGCGCGCGCCTACATCGCAGGCGACATGACCGCCAGCGGGGTGCACCCGGGTGATCCGTACGCGATCCTGAAGGCGATGGACAGCTTGAAGTTCCGCCGTCCGTCCGCGCTGGCCCTGGTGACCATCGCGCGCTCGCTGGGCTGGGAGCGGCTCAAGCCGGTCGCCCCGCCGCCGCAGGAGACGCTGCCGCGCTGGCGGCGGATCGCCTTCGAGGGACTGCGCCACTCCAAGACGCGCGATGCCGAAGCCATCCACCACCACTACGACGTCTCGAACGCCTTCTACGAGCATGTGCTCGGCCCGTCGATGACCTACACCTGTGCGACCTACGGCGACGAGAGCTGGACGCTCGAGCAGGCGCAGGAGAACAAGTACCGCCTGGTGTTCGAGAAGCTGCGCTTGAAGGAGGGTGACCGGCTGCTCGACATCGGCTGCGGCTGGGGCGGCATGGTGCGCTACGCCGCCAAGCGCGGCGTCAAGGTCATCGGCGCGACGCTCTCGGCCGAGCAGGCGGATTGGGCGCAGAAGAAGATCGCCGAGGAGGGCCTGGCCGAGCTGGCCGAAGTGCGGCACTCCGACTATCGCGACGTGCCGGAGGGCGAGTTCGACGCGGTGTCCTCGATCGGGCTCACCGAGCACATCGGGGTGCACAACTACCCGTACTACTTCGACTACATCAAGAACAAGCTGCGCGACGGCGGCCTGTTCCTGAACCACTGCATCACTCGCCCGGACAACACCCGCACCACCAAGGCGGGCGATTTCATCGACCGCTACGTGTTCCCGGACGGCGAGCTGATCGGCTCCGGCCGGATCATCTCCGAGATCCAGAACATCGGGCTCGAAGTGCTGCACGAGGAGAACCTGCGCGAGCACTACGCCCTGACTCTGCACGAATGGTGCAAGAACCTGGTCGCCAACTGGGACGCCTGCGTCGCGGAGGTCGGCGAGGGCACCGCGAAGGTGTGGGGCCTGTATATGGCGGGCTGCCGACTGGGCTTCCAGCGCAACGTGGTGCAGCTGCACCAGGTGCTCGGCGTCAAGTTGCCCGCCGACGGCGACTGGACCGTACCGCTGCGCCCGTGGTGGCAGCCGTAGACCGGGACGTTCAGAAGGCGTTGCTGCCCGCCTCGTTCAGGAGTTCATCCAGGAACGGGGCGGGCAGTTCGACGTCGCCGACCTGCGCGGAGGCGGGCAGGTCGGCGCGCAGCACGCGCAGGATGCCGACCACGCCGGGGCCCGCGTCCAGCAGCGGCCTGGTCCAGCCGAGGTCGGCGCAGGTCGCGACGGCGGGCAGCAGCAGGTTGGTGGCCTCACCGACCCAGCCCGCGGTGGCCAGACATTCCGCGAGGAGCAGCGCGGCGTCCAATTGAGCGCGCGGGCGGTGCTTCTGGCGGGTGTGGTCGGACAGCGCGCGGGCGCGGCGCACCGCCCGGTCGTCGGAGCCGAGCCGGCGTTCGGCGAGCAGTGCGCGGATGGCGGCGAGTTCCTCGGCTTCGGCGGTGAGCAGGGCGGCGCCGGTCAGCCGATGCGCCGCCTGGAGCGGCGTGGATTCACTGAGGTCGGTGTAGCGGCGATCCGCGGACTCCAGCGCCATGCCCAGACGCAGCCGTTCGGCCCGGATATGGGCGGCCAGCCGGGGCAGTCGGTTGTCGGCGGCGATGCGCGCGCCCTCGTCCAGCCGCGTTGCCGCGGTGAACAGATCTCCCCCGACCGCCTTGACCCGGGCGCCGACGACGAAGGTGGAGATCAGGAAGTCCACCGGACCGACCCGGGTGACCAGCTCGTGACTTTCGTCGAGCAGCCGGTCGGCGGTCGCCAGATCGCCCCTGCGGTAGCTCATCTCGCCCAGCAGCGCCGCGGCGACCCGCACCGCGTGCGAGCGCGGTCCCGAGCGTTCCCGCGCGAAGTCCCAGGCCTGCTGGAAACAGCGCGTGGCGGTGTCCACGTCGAGTTGCTCGTAGGCGGCGGCGCCCTGGCCGCAGCGACCGAACACCAGGCCGAGCGAATCCTTCGAGCGTTCGTGGTACTCCTCGGCCCACTCCTGGATGTTCCTCGCGCCCTCGAAGTCGAACTCGCACAGGCGCACGAAGGATGTCAGGTTGGCCGCCGTCGAGACCGTCCACACGGGTAGATCGTCCGGCTCCCGCAGACAGTCGGCGACTCGATCCAGCACGCCATCGGTGTGGTCGCGCGCGATCTGGTCGGAGGCGGCGAGCACGGCCGCCTGGCAGCGCTGCACCCGCACATCGGCGTCGCCGGTGGACCCGCGGGCCAAGATGTTGGACAGCCTGCCCAGGGCGTTGCGCGCCGCGCCGGACTGCTGCAGGTTGACGTTCGCCCTGGCCACCGCCATCAGCAACTTCGAGCGCGACGCCACCTGCTGCATCGGCAGCTTCGACACGCTGCCCAGCAGTGTGGCGAGCCGGGAACCGTCGATCAGGTCCATCCCGCCACCCTCGAGCAGGTCCAGCGCCATCTTCAGATCGGTCGCGGCCAGCGCGTGGTCGACCGACTTGCGCAGCAGCTGGTGTTCGGCGTACCAGCGCGAAGCCTTGCGGTGCAGCGACTTCAGCTTCCCCGGGTGGACGCGGTCGAGCCGGGTCCGCAGGTGCTCTGCGAACAGCGGCTGCATCCGGAACCACTCGGGGTCGTGCTCGATGCGCCGCAGGAACAGCTCACGCTGCTCGGCCTGCTCGAGCAGCTGCTCGGCATCCGGCTCCCCGGACAACGCCGCGGCGAGCGAACCGCACACCCGCTCGGTCACCGCGATCGACATCAGGAACTCGAGCATCTTCGGTTCCAAAGTGTCCAAGACGTTCTCGGCGAGGTATTCGCGAATGCCGTGGTTGCCTTCGGAGAGGGTGGCGATCAGCTGAGCTGGGTCGGCGTTGCCACGCAAGGACAGGCCCACCAATTGGATAGCCGCGGGCCAGCCGTCGGTGGCGGTGTGGATTTCGGTGACCTGTTCCGGCGTCAGGTCGAAGCCGTTGCGCTCCACCAGGATCTGCCTGGTCTCCGCCTCGTTGAGGCGCAGCGCGGCCGAGCCGATCTCGACCAGTTCGTCGTGCACTCGCATGCGGCTGGTCGGCAGGCCGGACTGTTCCCGGCTGGTCACGACGAAACGCAGGTGGTGGCAGCAGTTGTCCAGCAGAGCTTCCATCGCGCGATGCGCGCCCGCGTCGGTGATCCGCTGCCAGTCCTCGACGATCACCACGACCGTCCTGCCCGCCGCGTGGATCTCGTCGATGAGCGTGGGAATCACGAAAGCGGCCGCGTCGGCGGGCCGTTCCTCCAGTACCTGGTCCAGACCGGCGCCGACGTCCGGATGCACCCGGCGGATGGCCTGGATCAGATGGGCGAGCAGCCAGATCTCGTTGTCGTCGTCCCGGTCGATGCCGATCCAGGCGACCGCGGTGTCACCTTCGCTGAGCTCGGCGCGCCACTGCGCGGCCAGCGTGCTCTTGCCGAAGCCCGCGGGCGCGTGGATCACTGCCAACCTGCGCCGCCCGCCCGCGCGCAGGATGTCCAGCAGACGCGGCCGTGGAATCGGCTCTCGCGTGGGCGTGGGCGGCCAGAACTTGGTCACGGCCGTCGGCGGCGTCGCCGGCACGACCGCCGGATGCTGGGAGACGGCGGGCCGTAGCGTCAACGGCCAGCTGCGCCGCGCGGTGACCGCGGGACGGGAGGCGGTCCACACCGCGGTCGGTTCGCCCACGGCTGCCGGGGTGGTCGTTTCGGGCTCCGGCGTGGTCTCCAGCAGCGCCATCTCGTCCGGCAACTGATCGTGGCCGCGCTGCACCGCGCGCAGCATTTCGCCGAACTCGTAGGCGCTGGCCGGGCGATCCCGCGGATTCGGGGACATGGCCTGTTCGATGACGCCGGCGACATCCGGCGGAATGTCCTGTTCACGCAGATCGGGCACCGGCTGGGTGGTGATCCGCAGGAACTGCGCGACCACCCGCTCGCCCGCCTGCCGCTCGAAGGCCGCGTGCCCGGTGAGCAAGGCGAACAACGTCGAGCCGAGGCCGTAGACGTCGGAACGGATGGTCGGCTCGTCACCTTTGAGGACCTCCGGCGCGGTGAACGCGGGCGAGCCGGTGATCATGCTGCTGGACGTGCGGAACCCGCCCGGGATGCGGGCGATGCCGAAATCCGTCAGCTGCGGCTCGCCGTAACCACTGAGCAGCACATTCGCCGGTTTCACGTCGCGGTGCAGGATTCGGGCGCGGTGCGCGCTCTCGATGGCTCCTGCCAGCTTGACGCCTGCTCGTAGCGAGTCCGCCCAGGTCAATGGGCCTTGATCGCGAATCAGCTTTTCCAGTGACCCGTGGGTGCAGTAGGGCATGACGATGAGCGGCATTCCGGTTGCCGTCACGTCCACCTGGAGTATGTCGACGATGTTCGGGTGGCCGGAGAGCCTGCCCATGGCCTGTTCCTCGCGCAGGAACCGCTCTCTGCTCTCCTGGTCGATCTCCGAGGGGAGCACCTTCACCGCGACCACCCGGTCCAGCGCGGTCTGGATGCAGCGATACACCACCCCGAATCCGCCGCGGCCGATCTCCACCGCACCGGACAGGCCCATCGCCTCCAGTTCGTCGGCGATGTCGACGGGCGGCTGCCGTTGCGTCTTCGCCTCGGCCGCAGGGGATTCGGGGCGCACCCGGCCCGAACGCGTCTGTGGATTCATGTGATCACCTCGAACACTCACATCGAATCGGCGACATCGGCGACCAACTCCGCGCCGACCGCCGGACGCCGTGTCCGATATGCCTGCGCATACTCCAACGTAGCGCGGTGCGGTATCACGCGGGTGACGTTTCCGAACAGGTCGGGTGTGTTCCGAATCCGCGTGTTTCGCGCCGCTGAGCGGTTTCGGCGCCGATGCCGCCTTGGTTGTGACCACCGCCACTTCAGGTCCACATGAGCGGATACCCCGAGGCGATTCGACCAACCACCTCGGCTACGGGAACCCGGGTCGGCGCGGTGGTGACCTGCCGTGATATTTTACTTCTTCAGAGATCTTTCTTCTTTGTAGAACTATCTTTATACGAGCAGACATTAGGTGCGGAGGAATACCCGTGTCGACACCTGAACCCGACCGCGAGGCCACGGCGCCCGGACTCCGCGCCGACGCCCGCGAGATCTACCGGCGCTACCTGAGCGCGGTCATGCTGCACGGACAAGCCGGGGCGCGGGCGGTCGATCTGGGCGCCACCGATCTGTACGCGCTCAACATCCTCGAACTGGCCGGGCCGATGACGCCGGGCGAACTCGGCGCGCGCAGCGGTCTGACCACCGGCCCGACCACCCGGCTGATCGACCGCCTGGAGGACGCGGGCTACGTGCGCCGCGCGCCGGTCCCCGGCGACCGCCGGAAGGTGATCGTCGAATTGATCGGCAAGCCAGCCGATCTCGACGAGGTGCTCGCTCCCGCACGGCAGCGCATCGGCGAGATCATCGGCGGCTACGCACCCGAACAGCGCGAGGTGCTGTTCGACTACTTCACCAGGGCGGCTGCCGCGTACCAGGCCGCCGCCGAGGAGCTGCGTGGCACGGACTAGG